>JAJCZF010000057.1 GCA_029262535.1 Deltaproteobacteria bacterium | reverse complement strand
TGTAAGGCCCTTCGACCGGCACGCCGATGTAATCGGCCTGCTCTTTTGATAGCTCGGTCAGGTTGATGCCGACCTTGGCCATGTGCAGGCGCGCTACCTCTTCGTCGAGTATCTTGGGCAGTGTATAGACTTCGTTCTTATACTTGCCGTCCTTATTACGTGAGAAGATCTCGATCTGCGCTAGCGTCTGGTTGGTGAAGGAGTTGGACATCACGAAGCTCTGATGGCCTGTTGCGCAACCGAGATTTACCAGGCGGCCTTCCGCCAGCAGAGTAATGCGGTTGCCGCTCGGAAGGACGATCTGATCGACCTGCGGCTTTACATTCACCCACTCGTAGTCCTTGAGGCTCGCTACATCGATCTCGTTATCGAAGTGGCCGATATTGCAGACGATGGCCTGATCCTTCATTGAGGTCAGGTGCGTACTGTTGATTACGTGGTAGTTGCCGGTGGTGGTGACGAAGATGTCACCGATGGAGCAGGCGTCGTCCATCGTCATTACGCGATAACCTTCCATCGCCGCCTGGAGGGCGCAGATCGGATCGATCTCGGTGACTATCACGGTAGCGCCCATGCCGCGAAATGCCTGAGCGCAGCCCTTGCCCACGTCGCCGTAGCCGAGCACGACGCAGGTCTTGCCGGCTATCATCACGTCGGTGGCGCGCTTGATGCCGTCGAGCAGCGACTCGCGACAGCCGTAGAGATTATCGAATTTGGATTTGGTGACAGAGTCGTTTACATTGATGGCGGGGAAGGGAAGGTCGCCGCTCTCCTGCATCTGGTAGAGGCGATGAACTCCTGTCGTTGTCTCCTCGGTTACGCCCTGAATCGCGTCGCGACGGGTCGTGTAGTAACCCGGCGAACTTGCAAGGCGTTTCTTGATGGAGGCGTAGAGATACTCTTCCTCTTCAGAGCCGGGCTTATCGAGCACGGACGGATCTTTCTCCGCCTTGGCGCCGAGAATCAGCAAGAGGGTCGCGTCGCCGCCGTCGTCGAGAATCATATTCGGCGTACCGCCGTCGTGCCATTCCATTATCTTGTGGCAGTATTCCCAATAATCTTCGAGTGACTCGCCCTTGTAGGCATAGACCGGGATATCTTCGGCCGCGATTGCTGCGGCGGCGTGATCCTGCGTGGAGAAGATATTACATGACGCCCAGCGTACTTCCGCGCCAAGCGCGGTTAGCGTTTCAATCAAAACACCTGTCTGGATAGTCATATGCAGTGAGCCTGCGATGCGCGCGCCCTTCAGGGGCTGCTCGTCTGCATACTTCTTGCGCGTCGCCATCAGGCCCGGCATTTCGGTCTCGGCGATGGTCAGCTCTTTACGGCCCCATGCGATAGTCTCGGCGGACATATCCGCTACTTTGTAATCGGTAAAATCAGACATTCTCATACTCCTATCATATAAATATGAGCACAGTTCAACATGTTATCTTCGACTGAGCCTGGCAGTCCATAATCTGAACTACTGCAGTGCTCCTCAGTCTGTGGTGTTGCTTAAACGTCAAAAGGCCCACCCTGGGCCTTTTGACTTGTTTCTTAATTATCAACGCGGACATATAATTATCCAGCGTCTGAAAACTTACTTCGCGAAATAAGAGCACACCTGTGTGCCGCGAAATAAAACCACACCTGTGTGGTGTGGGCTTATAGGCCGGCGTCGGCTCTTATTGCGTCGGCCTTGTCGGTAAGCTCCCACTTGAAGCCGGCTTCGGCTCTGCCGAAGTGACCGTAGGCCGCGGTGTTTCTGTATATAGGCCTGAGGAGGTCGAGGTGTGAAATAATATCCTTGGGCTTTAAGGAGAAGTGCTTGGCGATAAGCGCTTCGATAGCTTCGTCTTCTATCTTGCCGCTGCCGTTTGTGTCGGCCATTACGCTGACCGGGTCGGGTACGCCGATGGCGTAAGCAAGCTGTATCTCGCACTCGTCGGCAAGTCCCGCGGCGACGATATTTTTTGCCACGTAACGCGCCATGTATGATGCCGAGCGGTCGACCTTGGAGGGGTCCTTGCCGGAGAATGCGCCGCCGCCGTGCGAGCCGTGGCCGCCGTAGGTGTCGACGATGATCTTTCTTCCGGTAAGTCCGCAGTCTCCGTGTGGGCCGCCTATGATGAACTGTCCGGTCGGGTTTATGTGATACTTGATATCGGGCAGTATGAGGTCGGCCGGTATGACCTTCTTTACGACCTCTTCGATGACGGCCTCATGCAGCTTGGGTTGCGTGACATCTGCCGTGTGCTGTGTGGAGATGACGACGGTATGTACGCCTACGGGCTTGCCGTTTACGTATTTAACCGTTACCTGGCTCTTTCCGTCGGGCCATATAAAGGGCAGGGTGCCGTCTTTTCTTACTTCAGCGAGCCTCATGGTGAGCTTATGGGCAAGGTCAATCGGAAGCGGCATCAGCTCGGCTGTGTTGTTACACGCGTAGCCGAACATGAGCCCCTGGTCTCCTGCGCCCTGCTCGTGTTCCCCTAGCTCGTCAACGCCGAGTGCGATGTCGGCGCTCTGGCGGTCGAGTGTTACGGCAACGGCGCAGGTCTTATAGTCAAAACCCATCGCGGCGTCGGTGTAACCGATATCCTTGATGGCGCCGCGTACGACGTCTTGATAGTCGATGCGGGCGTTGGTCGTTATCTCGCCGGAAATCATGGCGAGGCCTGTTGTTACTGTAGTTTCACAGGCTACCCTGCTGTACTTGTCCTCGGCCAGAATGGCGTCGAGAACCGCGTCAGATACCTGATCCGAAACCTTATCCGGGTGTCCCTCTGTGACGGACTCGGACGTAAAGAGATAATTTTTTCCCATCTGTTGTGCCTCCTTTTAATCTGGTTACGGAAGGCGGCGGTTTTTGCCGAATAGTTGTTGGCGAGGACGCCTTTCCGATATTTTTCAAAATTGGTAAAAGGTTATCTTATAGAAAAAATATTATTTTTTCAAGCTTAATAAGATGAAAATTCGTTAATGTGAGGCGGGTTTACGAAGGCGGTCGCGCGGCGACGGCAGTTGAGTGGGATAATGCCGTAGAATCGTGTAAGTTTGGTCTCAAAGAAGGGGCTGACCTTCCAAATAGGGGGGCTTTATAGTGGTTCAGCCCCAGTCACGATCTTCCATCTCAAGCCTTGTTACAGGTCTGTTGCCCTTGAGGTGTTCTATGACGATTTCGTCCACATCTTCGGTCGTTAGTGATTTGTACCAGACGTTATCGGGCATGACGCTCACCAGCGGACCTGATGAACAAGGCCCGACGCAACCGGAGGTGGCCAGGGTAATTTTGCCCTTGAGTCCCTCGGCGTTCAATAACTCGGCAAAGCGCATAAGGATGGCCCCGCCGCCCTTTTGCGAGCAGGCCCCGCGCGGATGGCCCTCCGGGCGCGAGTTGGTGCATATATATAAAAAACGTTCCGGCTTCGGCATGGTAGCTCCCTCTTAATTATTCCAGGAGATCATTATAGCCTAATTTTTCATAATTGTAAGAGATAAAAGTTGGCGAGAGGGTTTTTGGGTTATTTTAAGTGAATTTGAGTGGTGAGAGGGGGCTCT
>JAJCZF010000056.1 GCA_029262535.1 Deltaproteobacteria bacterium | reverse complement strand
GCCGCTTCGACCTCTTTAAGCAGTCCCTCCTGACGGGCGGATATCTTTCTCAGTTCCGTAACATCCAGCTTGTCGGCAAGATAATGAGTTATCTCGCCCGTCTCGTCGCGTATAGGCGCGATGGTTGTGGACTAGATAAAGAGCTCGCCGTTCTTTTTTAAATTTATAAGATCGCCGGACCACCCCCTGCCCGACTTAATCGTATCCCATAGGTCCCGGTAGGTCTCTTTCGCCATCTTTCCGGACTTTAAGATAAACGGGGACTGGCCGAGAGCCTCCTGTTTCGAGTAACTCGTAACCTGCGAGAACTTGGGATTTACATATTCTATAATTCCGTCGGTATCGGTTATAACGACCGAGATAGAGCTCTGCTCCACCGCCATTGAAAGCTTTCTTATCTCATCCTCGACCCTCTTGCTCTTAATGCCCATACGCGCCACAAATAAGGAAGCGAGAGCGATTACGAACATGAGAAGGAGGTAAAGAATGAGGAACCTGCCGAGCAGGCTATAGGTAATGGCGTTAAGAGATTTTGAGGGTACAAATACAACGCTCTTCCAGTGCCGCGCCCCTTTTCCGGACATGGCGACAATATCAAAGCTCTCGCCTAACTCTGTAAAGAGTCCTTCGACCTCCTGTAGCGGATATATATCAATATAAGTAAAGAGCCCCTTGCCGGTTATAAACTGGCCGCTACCTGCTTCATTCATGCGACCCCACGCCTCTGGAAAAGCGTCCTTAAAGGTATTTCCTTGAGCCTCTTTAAACATAAAACCCCACTCGTCTTCCGGCCTTAACCCCTTCATGTAGTAACCGTCCGAGTTCAGGAGCAGTGTTTTGCCGTCCTCATATTTATTAACCATGGAGATAGCATCCAGAAGGTGCTGTCCACGATAATTCACTATGACCACGCCCTTCTTGTATCCGCCGAAACCGAAGGCCGGAACGCCAAAGCGAATAATAGGCTTTAAGGGGCGCTCTATCTCGCCCCTTTCGACATTGAGGTCAAAGGGTGAGAGATATACGTTACCCTCGCCAAGCTTTATCGTCTCCTTAAAGTAGTAGCGGTCGCCCTTATACTGTAACCCACCGGCAGAAACGGCCTGCGGGCTTCCGTCCCTATAGTTTATACGCGCTACCTCGTCGCCCTTAAGATCGAGTAGGCGTAGCTGGTCATAAAATCTCTTCTGGTTGGCAAAGGATAAAAAGACCTTGTTCAGGTCGTGAAGTTCGCTCTCGCTCTCGCCCTTGATGTCGAGAAAGTAACGCTTCACCTCATGCAATTCACTCAGAACGAGCAGGTCAGTGATGACGGCGCGAAAATCGCTCGCTATGACCCTCTTTTGGAGATTGAGTTCGTTGCGTTGCTCGGCCAGGAGCACCTTGCGGTCGCTCCTGTGCTCAAGGTAGAGTAGACCCGCCAGGACGAGCGTAAAGGCTAGCATGGCATATATAAAGTAGGTAAAAAAGAGGCGTTTAAATATGGCGCTCTCTTTTGCGGCAAGCTTCTCTTTGGGGGTTATAGGCGCTCAACATTTCCGGATGATGTTATACTAATATTTTTAGTATAACATAAAAACCAAGAGGCCTAATCTATACCTTCAGGCCTCTCCGCACTCACCTTTATAAAAGCTTCTGTCAGTCTTGAAAACTCCTCGGGAGTGAGGGTCTCGCCCCTGCGCTTCGGGTCGATACCGGCCTCTTTCAATGCCGCCGCGGCCTCGTCTTTAACGAAACCGGCCGATGTCAGAGAATTAATCAGGGTCTTTCTCCTACCCGTGAAACCGCCGCGAACGACCCTCTTGAAGAGTAGCTCGTCCGGGACCGGGACTCTCGGGCTATCGAGCACGCGAAAGAGAAGGACCGTTGAGGTAACCTTCGGAACAGGGCGAAAAAGATGCGGCGGAATATCAAAGAGTCTTTTCACATCGGTATAGGCATAAGTAAGAACCGAAAGAGAGCCATAGTCCTTGGTGCCGGGTCCGGCGCTTATCCTGTCGGCGACCTCTTTTTGGAACATCAATACCATCGTAGAAAAGGCCACGCGTTCTTCAAGAAATTTTGCGAGCACAGGGCCGGAGATATTATATGGAAGGTTAGAGACAAGCTTTAGATATTTGCCCTTTTCTTTGCTAAGGTCGGCAAATGAAATCTTAAGGGCGTCGCCAACTATAAAGTCGATATTATCGTTGTCCGAGTACTTTTCTTTTAGCCGGTCGGCGAGTTTAAAGTCTATCTCTATACAAGTTAGTTTTGCGCCCGTAGCAAGAAGCGGTTCGGTCAAAACACCTCTGCCCGGCCCTATCTCAACGGCGCAGTCTCCATCGGTGAGACCGGCTGCGGCTACAATAGCGCGAGCGACATTTTGATCTTTTATGAAGTTCTGGCTAAAACGTTTCTTGGCAAAGGGGGTCCTGTCCGTATTGGCGGCGCTCATAAGAGATCCCAGTTTGGTATGGCATTTAGATCTAACCCGGCGCGTTCACCCTTTTCGAGTCTCTGCCATGCGAGCAATGCTATCATTGCGCCGTTATCGCTACAATATTTGGGAGGCGCAAGGAGAAGCCTCAAGCCCTCACGGTCGGCCATCTCGGAGAGTTTTGCGCGAAGCCTTGAGTTACAGGCCACACCACCGGCGGCTACAATAGTGGAAACACCGGCCGCCTCTGCCCCCCATTTTAATTTTCTAACGAGCACATCCACAACGGCCTCCTGAAAAGAAGCGGCAATATCGTTCTTCTCCTGCTCGCTCGGTTCGTGTCCCAGATTTGAGAGATAGGTATGAACGCCGGTCTTTATACCGCTAAAACTGAACTCAAGATTACCCTTGCCAAGATAAGTCCGCTTAAAGTCCACGGCCTTGGGGTCGCCGGACCTAGCCGCAATATCTATTGCCTTGCCACCAGGGAAGCCGAGGCCGAGCATCTTACCGACCTTGTCAAAGGCCTCCCCCGCGGCGTCGTCGCGGGTCTGACCAATAACCCTTGAGGTCGTATAATCATCGAATCGTATAAGGGCCGTATGACCGCCCGATACCACAAGGGCCAGATGGGGGAAATCGGGCTCCGTCACTTCCTCACCCTCTTCGTAGAGAAAGGGCGCGAGCGGGTGGGCCTCAAGGTGGTTTACGCCGACATATGGTATGGACTTTACATAACTGACGCTCTTTGCAAAACTTAAACCTATAAGCAGCGACCCGACCAGCCCCGGACCTTGTGTAACGCCAATTGCATCTATATCGTTCATCGTCACCGAGGCCCTTTTTAGAGCTTCGTCCACGACCGGCACTATCATCTCTATATGACGGCGAGAGGCAAGTTCAGGAACCACACCGCCGTAAAGCGAATGTATGTCGTCTTGAGAAGATACGACAGAGGAAAGAACCTTCCTGCCCCCCTCGACGACCGCAGCAGCCGTGTCGTCGCATGACGACTCTATGCCGAGTATCAACATGCGGCTATCTCCCTAACCGCAAAGAGCAGCCTTTCGATATCTTCTTTAGTATTAAAAAATCCGGCGCTTACCCGCACCGTGCCGTTTGGAAAAGTACCTGCGGTCTTATGGGCCTCCGGTGCACAGTGGGTGCCCGTGCGGACCATTATATCGTAGTCGTTATCAAGGCTGAGCCCGATCTCGCGCGGCTCCTTACCTGCGAGAGTAAAGCTTACGAGCGGCACTTTTAATTCAGGTTCGGTCGGGCCGATGATGGTCAAACCCTCTATAGCAGCGAGGTCGTCGAGCAGCATGACCGTCAAGGTCACTTCATGCGCCCTGACCTTATCAATACCGGTCTCTAAGAGAAAGTCCACGCCCGCCCCCAACCCGGCAAGACCCGGCATATTCATCGTCCCGGCTTCAAGCCTCTCGGGTAGCGGTAATATATCAACGATCTCACCCGTGCCGCCGTCTAAAAGCGGCAACGGCTCAATGCCTTCCGCAAGATAGAGAAAGCCCGTGCCCTGCGGACCGAAGAGCGCCTTATGACCCGTACCTGCCACGATATCGGCCCCAAGTGTTGATAGATCAAGCGGCAGAGCTCCGGCGGTCTGGGAGGCATCGAGCATAAATAGTACACCCTTATCTTTGCAGAGCTTTGCAATATCACGCGCCGGTTGAATCGCTCCAAAAACGTTTGAGGCGTGGGTTATACAAACCAACTTAGTCTCCGCCTTTATGGCGGCCTTTACCTCTTCCAGTGAAATAAGGCCGTCCGTGCCGCTTATACGCGTCACGGAAACCCCTTCCTCCTCAAGCCTCTTTATCGGCCTCGCTACGGAATTATGTTCAAAGGATGTCGTTATGATATGGTCACCAGGTTTTATAAGTCCCTTGAGCGCGATATTTATACCCTCTGTCGCATTCTTTGTAAAGACGAGCCTCTCGGCGTCGTTTATATTCAAGAGAAAGGCGAGTGATTCGCGCGCTCCGAAAACAACACGGTCTGCCTCAAGGGCCATACGATGGCTCGCCCTGCCGGGATTGCCTCCGACAGTCCTTAGCACCTCGTCTACGCGGCTGTAGACAGACTCAGGTTTGGGAAAAGATGTCGCTCCATTATCAAGATAAATCATAGGCTTATATTATCATTTCATATAAATAACAGCAATTAATTAAAGTTCCGAAGGTTATTAGGCAGTAAGCAACTTTTTAAGCTCCAGCGGGTCGGTCATCGGAGTAGTACATGAAAAATCCTTACATAGATAGGCCGTGGCCTTGCCGTCAACTTCGGTAATATTATTTAGAAAAGGCGCGATCTTTACTATCTCGGCCTCTTCTCCCGTTGGAAGAAGTAAGAGCGAAAGGTTGGGCAGGTAACTCTCTCTAACGACCTTAATAAGCGCCGCGGTATCTGGCGCGTGCCTCGCACCGGCGATAACTATCTCAATGGGCGTCCCTATGGAATAATCGAGCGCTGTAAGAAGCGCGGTATAGGCCATTGGGTTAAGCGACATCTCGCCGCCAGATACCTCAAGTAGCCCTCTGGAGGTACGGTCCGGTACCGCGTCGCCGGTAAGCTTCGATAGCCTTAAGAGATTCATCACAGCCGCCGAGTTTCCGGATGGATAGACATTATCATTGTCGTTTCTCGTCCTTACTATCAACTCTTCGGAGCCCTTGGCGGTAAACCAGAAACCACCTTCCGCCGGGTCGTGAAACTCCCTCATCATAACAGAGTTGATCTTTATCGCCTCACAGAAGTAAGACTCCTCGAATGTAGCCCCGTATAACTCCATCAAGCCCCATACAAAGTGTGCATAGTCGTCGAGAAAACCGTCTATGGCCGCCTCTCCCTCCATATAACGGTGTAAAAGATGGCCGTCAGGGGTTGTCAAATTACTTAGCAGAAAATCCGCGGCCCGACGAGCGGCCTTAATATACTCTTCGTTGCCAAAGGTCGCTCCGGCTTTTGCGAGCGCCGCTATCATGAGCCCGTTCCAATCGGTAAGAATCTTTTCATCCCTGAATGGACGCTGCCTCGGCAGACGCGCTCTAAATAATTTTTCTCTTATCTTATCCATTTCTGGCCCAGCCGCTCCTGTTTCAATAGAGGCAGGGGAGATATAGAGAATATTTTTGCCAGTCGGCGTTCCGGTCACTTCGTCGCGGTAGTTGCCGCCGGAAGAGGTATTAAAATACCGCCTGGCAAGGACGGCCTCCTCTTCATCAAGTACCGCGCGAAGCTCTTCTTCGGTCCAGAGGTAGAAGGTTCCCTCTTTGCCCTCGCTATCGGCGTCCTCGCCCGCATAGAATGCACCCGCATCTTCACCCTCTAGTGAAGTCAGGTCTCTAAGTAGATAGGCGCATATCTCAGAGGCGACACCCTTGTAAAAATCGTCGCCAGTGGCAGAGAAGGCTTCGGTATAGGCCGAGAGCGCCATTGCCTGGTCATATAACATCTTTTCAAAATGCGGAACCAGCCAGACCGGATCGGTTGAATAACGATGAAAGCCGTAACCAAGCTGGTCGTAGAGACCGCCGAAACGCATCTTGCGAAGCGTATTTTCGACTATATCGAGTATTTCCGTATTTTTCGTGCGATGATAGTTTCTAAGAAGAAATATAAGATTATGTGTCGTAGGGAATTTAGGCCTCGTGCCGAAACCGCCATTTACAGCGTCGTAGCGGTCGCTAAGCCCGTTAACGGCCCTTTCTATAACCTTCATATCAGGGCTTTCCATACAGGCTTCGGTGCGATCAAAATTCATCTGAGCGGTAAAGTCTAACGAAGAGTTTTCAACCTGGACACGGTCCCTCTCCCATAACTCCTTTACACTCTTGCAAAGATCCATCATGCCCATGCGCCCTGCCATACTCTCTTTGGGAAGATAGGTTGCAACGAAAAAGGGCATCCTGTCGGGCGTAAGAAGGACATTAAGGGGCCAGCCCCCGCTGCCCGTGGCCGCGTGAGAGGCGGCCATATAAACGGCGTCTATATCCGGGCGTTCCTCGCGGTCGACTTTAACGGAGATAAAGGTCTCATTTATGAGACGCGCGGCCTCCTCGTCGCTAAAGACCTCTTCCTCCATAACGTGACACCAGTGGCATGTGGAATAACCTATCGACAATAAGACCGGTTTATTCTCGTTAAGAGCCCTCGTAAAGGGCTCATCGCCCCACGGATGCCAGTCCACGGGGTTTGTGGCGTGCTGCCTCAGGTAAGGGCTCTTCTCCCCTATAAGTTTATTAGGACTCACAGCAAACCTCTGTTTTTATGATTTTTTTCATATAGGTATTAGCAAAATCTTAGGAGTTTTTCGGAAGGTCTAACAAAAGAGGCGTCTAATCCATACTGTCGGTAAAGGGTTTCTGCACGGGCCTCGGTTTGCCGATGACCCTGTAGGTCACGACACCGTCTCTGACCGAATAGACCTGAAACTCGCGTCTCTTTATTCTAAATTTTTCTTTTAAAAGGGGTATCTCATATCGTTTTGAAATGCCCTCTCTAAGCCGCCACCCACCTATGGCGAGCTTTGTTCCGTGGTCAACGCCCTTGACATATTCGGCGCTCTCAAGGACGAACTTTTTATTATCTACTTTGACCAAGATCAAAACAGTGCGCCGCCCTTCAAAAGGCCCCTCGTCCCTTATATCGAAAAAAACGTCTCCAACGGTAGCGATGGCTTCGGTATTGGCTCCGGGCAGAGAACTGACCACGGAGACCTTTGCGCAACCGGCCAGCAGAATAAAAAGAAGAGGTATCAGTAAAAACTTTTTCAAAGAGATAGCAACTTTCTATAAAAGGTTTTTTACTTCTTGGCCCTGACCACAGCGGCTCCCAGTATAACAGGTCCGACACCACCCTCGTCCGAAAGGATCGGGTCTCCGGCGGCAACTACAACGACCCTGGCGCGCCATAAAGAGCCTTTTAGCTGGTTAATGAGCGAGAACTTTCTCTCTCCGCCAGAGATATTAACCTGAACCTCGCCCTGCGGAAAGCCGCCCTGCTCCCAAACGATATCTCCGTTCCTAGATATCACATATGCCTTCAGATATAGGGTATATTTACCATTGAAGGCCTTATACTGAGCAGGCATCTTGCCCATCGTAACCGCCCCGTCGACACGAAACGATTTTCCAAGCCCTATATCAATAAGCTTCGTCTCTACCTCAAAAGTTGTGATATCGCCGGGCAGACACGTTAACTCGCCAGAAGAATAACTAACCCCGCTAAAAGCCAGCTTAGACGGTATAAGCTCCGCATACTCAGCGTCGCAATCGTCGGCGTAGGCCACAGGAGCCGCAATAAAAACAGTGATGAAAAGTAGAACTCCAAGAAGATAATGCATTTTAAACCTCAATAAAAATTTTTGATATTATAACATACTTTGTCAAAACTTAGTTACCGGAGATAATACTAATAAAACAACTGCTATCCTTGCTATTGTAGAATGCAGGATTACTGCGAAGCTCATCAAAATTGTTGAAACCTTTGTCGATCGCTTTACGCAGGTACTCGCACGTTCCCTTGCTATTTCCCTTATAGGAATTAAGGCGGGCCATAATATAATATAACCCATAGGTTCGTCCGATGTAAGCTTTAGAGCGTTATTAAAGTCCTTTTCAGCCCTGGAAAACCGCCCCTGATCCAGATAAGCGCTACCCCGGTTCGAGAGCGCGGGCAGGTTATCGGGGTCGATCTCAAGCGCCCTTGTAAAGTCCCCTGCCGCCTCGTCAAACCTTCCGAGCGAGGCATAGGCTATGCGCCCCGGTTATTGATGGCAAAGAGGTATTCTGGGGCAAGCACAATGGCCTCTGAATAGTCCTTGAGGGCCTCTTCAACACGACCGGTATCTAAATATGCCAGACCGCGACTATAATAGTTTTCAGGGCTTTTGTCCAGCGAGATCGCCTTTGAAAGATCCTTGATGCTTTTATCGAACTGGCCGAGCAATCTATATGCCGTGCCTCTAACCTGATAGGCCTGTGACTTGTCCGGGCTTATCGCTATTCCGCTTGTGTAGTCGGCTACCGTCTTATCGTACTTGCCAAGGTTGAAATATGCGTTGCCGCGATTAAAGTAGATATCCGAAAACGTATTGTCTATCTCCAGAGCGCGCGAATAACGCTCCACCGCCTTGTCATAGTCCATGGCAAGAAAGTGTTTATTACCTTCCCGATATATCTTTTCAATCTCTTTTTGCCCCGCCTCGGTCGTTAGAGGAATAAGGCAACTTATCAGCACAAATGTAAATAAAAATAATAGTCTCTTGCTTTGACACATAAACAATTCCCCTCTTTAATTTATCTAGCGCTCTGCCACTCGATAAGAAGGCCGCCTTTAAAGTACGCGATCTTGCCTTTGTAGGACCATCTCGTATAACCGCCCTTTATATCGCTTACGCTTTTAGGCGCGCCCCATGATAGCCTTACCTGCTCCGGGGTCATGCCCTGCGCAAGTCTGTGGCTAGCGACATGACCCTTCATCACCTTGGACCACGGCTTGGAGTATATCAGGCGGCGTCTTTCATCCATGCCGGCATTTGCCCTGGCCTTCTTTGCGGCTGCCTCGGCGCGCGCCACACGAGCGGCCTCCGCCCTTCTTCGGGCCTCTTCGCGTCTTGCCTCGATCTCCTGATTTTTCTTTTCACGCTGCGCGGCCTGTAACCTCTCGGCCTTTTTTCTTCTCTCATTTCGCGCCGCGGCATCGGCCCTGACCCTCGCAGCCAGCGCGGCCTCTTCCAGCCTGCGTTTTTCGGCACGCCTGACAGCCCGGTCATTGGCCCGTCTCTCAGCGGCCTTCTTTGCCGCTTCTTCTTTCCTTATGGCCGCTCTTTGCTCTCTGGTCCGTCTACGCCGATCGTCTTGCTCAATATCGTCTTGCGCCACGACCTCTCTCTTATAACGTCCCCTTCCCTCTATCTCCGAAGGCGTCTCTTCTATTTTGTGCTCTGCCTTACGCTCCGCCTCGCGCCTTGCCAGCTCCTCCTGCCTCTTTCTCCTGGCTTCAGCGCGCAACTCGGCCGCGGCCCTTTCTTTACGCGCCGCCTCGGCCTCTGCATTCTTCTTTTTTAAGAGTGCCGTCGCGCGACGCGCCTTTTCATCCCTGACCCGCTCCGCTACCGTATACTTCTGATATCTGCCCCTTCCCGCCACCGTCGGTGGCGGCTCATGGTTATGTCCCGCCCCGTGCCAGTGTCCATGTTCCGGGCCGTAACCATGCCAATGGGTCCCCCTATTTCCATGTCCCGGACGACTACCGTAAGAAGGCCTGTAACCGTCCCTTCTTGCAAGGACCGTCAGGGCAAACTCGCGTGGCGTCACATAACGTCCGCTACCCCTTAACTCGTTCTCGCTCGGGGTTATATACTCGCTTCGATTTGGATAAAAATAACTTATACTAATATAGGCCGTACGCTCCGAATCGAAGCTTACGAGAAAGAATCTTTCATAGCTACCGTTATAATTAAACTCAACGACATCCTCTATGAGAAATGTCCACGGATCATAAAGATAATAAGCCCGCGGGTCCTCCGGTTCATCCACGAACTCCACCTGACCAGGGTCAAGTGCGGCGAACCTTTCACCGACCAGCTCTTCGGGTCCATAAACCGGAGCGCACGAAACCAACAGAAAGAATAAAAGCGCCTGAACAAGTAATACCTTCTTCATGATTCACCCTCGCTTTCGTGCTTCTCTTCATAATTTCAAAGCTTAAAAACCAACCTCTAACTTTTCACGAGAAAGTTCGATCAGGATGCTTGTACAACTATTCCAGATAACGCCGTAAGCCTACACCTACGAAGTATAAAGCAAGTAGCTATATATATGATTATTAAACGATTAAATTGCTTTAATATTACAAAAGATTAGCGGATGGGCCTATCGAGGGTGCGGTATTGTATCGCTTCGGAGACATGTCCCGTCTCAATAGCTTCAGAGCCCTCAAGGTCGGCGATCGTCCTCGCCACCTTGAGGATACGGGTAAAAGCCCTTGCCGAAAGGCCGAGCCTCTCCACGGCGAGCTCAAGTATCTTCTTTGTCTCTTCATCTATATGGCAGTATTTCTTTATCTCCTTCGTATTCATAGCGGCGTTCTTATATATATCACTCTTTGAAAAACGTTCAAGCTGAACCGAGCGCGCCCGGTCGACACGTTTTTTTACGTCACATGACGGCTCGCTCGGACGGTCTCCGGTCAGCTCCTTAAACTTTACCGCCGGGACATCTATATGTATATCTATCCTGTCGAGAAGCGGCCCGGACAGACGCCCCCTGTATCGCCGTATCTGCGGAGGCGTACAGCCACATTTCTTTGCCGGATCTCCCAGAAAACCGCAGGGACAGGGATTCATTGCGCATACAAGCATAAAACTCGAAGGATAGGTTATGGTCTGCGCTACCCTTGATATCGTCACATTGCCGTCCTCTACCGGTTGCCTTAGAACCTCAAGCACATTCTTTTTAAACTCAAGCACCTCGTCGAGAAAGAGTATGCCGTTATGGGCGAGGCTCGCCTCGCCCGGCTTGGGGTTTGTGCCGCCTCCGATTAGCGCCGCGTCCGATATGGTATGGTGCGGAGAGCGAAAGGGCCTGTCGGTAACAAGGACCTTCTTTGGCAAAAGCTTTCCTGCGACCGAATGTATCTTTGTCGTCTCAATGGCCTCGTCTATCGTCATCTCCGGCATTACCGAGGGAAGCCTCCTTGCAAGCATAGTCTTACCGGAACCGGGAGGGCCGATCATCAAGACATTATGCGAGCCCGCGGCCGCGACCTCAATAGCCCTCTTTACATGCTCTTGCCCCTTTACATCGGCCAGGTCGAGACAATCGTTCAGGTCGCTATTAAAGAACGATTCTACATCAACCACGCTAGGCTCTATTTCGGCCCTTCCTGCAAGGAATTCCACGAGATCTCCAAGGCTTCTTAAACCGATAACCTTTAATCCTTCGACAAGCGCAGCCTCCTGGCTGTTTTCTATAGGCACGATAATGGCGCGTCCCTCGCTTCTGGCCGAGACCGCCGCCGGAAGTATTCCTCGGATAGCCCTTATGGTGCCGTCCAGAGAGAGCTCGCCCAGAATAAAATAGTCCTCTACAGCGGACTGCGCTATCAGACCCTCCGCTATAAGTATGCCCACCGCAACGGGCAGATCGAAGGTCGTACCCTCCTTCTTTATATCGGCCGGAGCGAGATTAACGGTGATGCGCTTGGCGGGAAAGTCGTAACCAGAATTCTTTATCGCGCTCTTTACCCTGTCCTTGGACTCCTTTACGGCATTATCGGGCAACCCCACCGTAGAAAAGACAGGAAGGCCGTTTGAGATATCGACTTCTACCTCGACAGGTATCGCATCTATACCGAGTACCGTCCCTGAGAAAACCTTTGCAAGCATAATTCATACCTTTTATATTAAGGAAGCTTTGATCTATTCTGAACGAAGTAGATTGCTCAAAAATGTTCAGATTCAAGGCGCCAGTCGCAAGTAATAGCAAGCTATTTCTAAGATTCGCAACGCGGAAGCTGGACATTTTAGGCGCAAGATACGAGTTCACGAATAGATCAGAGGTTCCTTAAGAGTCTGTAAAAAATTCCTGTCTCATAGTAACAGTAAATAGAAGTCCGTTACAATCAAAACTTACCGGGAGGGGTAAGCCGGGTCAAGGGCTCTATTAAGCAATTCGGCGAGCCTCACGCCTGCCTTCTTAATCTGCCTTTTTGTCACACGGCGGCCCTCTTTTATATATTCTTTAGATAACCTAATTGGAAGAGTATTCTTTCTAGCCGAATAATCGTGACCATCTATCATATAGGCCTTATGAAGCGCTAATTGCCATGTCTCTCCGGTCCATACGTCAGGGTTTGGATTCGAAGACCATTCTGCTCTTTCATCCTCTTTTATCTCCTTGTTAAGGAGTCGGGATCTAAGCTTTATATCGGAGCTTTTATAAGAATCGTCTACAAGGTACTTGTCCCATAGTTCGTGCAACGTAGTTATACGCCTGCCATACTTTACATTAATCAGGTTTCCGCCCCGGTTCTTTTTCGTTCCTATATGGAGCGGCTGATGGATGTCGCCGACAAAATGAATAAGCAGCTTCATGGCCTCCAACCGCTTAAGGCTATCCTCGCTCTTATCGGCGACCAAGAGCAGATATCTCCCGACCGCCTCTGTAAGACACTCTGAGTCGGCGCAGTCGCGCTCCTTATCATATCCCGTTGCTCCGATTGGAAGATTGGTAAAATGAAGCGGTTTGAAGTAATCGTAAGCTTCATCTCTTCTTATGCGGTCGGCCCACGAGGCGGCTCGCTCCGGGCTTCTATCTCGAGCCCTCTTCTCATGGGATAGGATTTTATTGAGCTCGTACCTTGCCGGGTCTGTAAGATTTTGGTATGCGACAGCGGCCACAAGCTCGTGCCCCCTTGCGCTAAAAGCGTAAGAACTCGCAGATATAAAGAGTAGAAAGATTACCAGAGCTGTTATTAAAGACGATTTTAGCATGGCTTTCCTAATGATCTTGAAACAGGTTTTACTTAATTTTCATCAACACCCCTTATAACATTAAATGCTGAGCAGGTCTTATAAAAAGTACTAAAGTTTCTCAAAAGTTCGCCGATATAATACCTATAGCACAGCTATACTATTTTGAATTTATTGAATGAAATTTCCGGAGGCAGCCATGGAATTACCGCCAATACAAAAACCGCATATACAGCCAGATGCCAAAGATACAAAGGCCAAAGAGAAGGAAGGCGCAGGAGGTTCAAAGGAAAAAGGCGTCGAACTAAAGATGCAAGACGACCTGAACGCCAAGATCATACAGGCCCATCAGGACGTAAAGATTACGGCCGGTGACAAGAATATGGAGCTGGTCTTCCGTGCGGCCATAGACAGGTTAAATGAGATACTTGCTCCGTCGATAGGGGATGAAGCGATACAAGAGGCCGACCCGGACGACTATACCCCTGAAAAGGTCGCCGACCGCATCGTAAGCTTCGCAACGGCATTTTTCGACAGTTTTAGAAAGCAACACGAAGAGATGAACGACCAGGAGGCCCTCGACGCATATATGCAGATCATCGGCGACGCCGTGGACCAGGGCTTTAATGAGGCCAAGGATATTCTCGAAGGTCTCAAGGTCCTGGAAGGCGACGTGGCCGACACAATCGACCAAACCTACAAGCTGGTTCAGGAGGGGCTAGAAAAGTTCCGTGAAGGCTTCAACTACGGCGATGATCAAGGCGACAAGGAAGAAAGCATTCAGGAAAAGGTCGACGATTAAAGAGCTTGAAATACTATCTCTCTAACCTTCTAACCTCTAGGGCGTCTGCTTTATAAGCAGACGCCTTTTTCTTTCTTACCCGCCTTGAGGCTCTCTTTAAAATAATCATTCACATTATCGAGCGAGCAGAAACTGCCGCACATCGTGCAGGTCTCGGGCTTTTCAGGGCTTCGGCTTGCGCGGATCTCTTCAGCCCTTTCGGGAAAGAGCGAATTCTTGAACTGCGCGTCCCAGTCGAGATCGCGCCGTGCATGGGCCATCGCAAGGTCGCGTCCTGTATTTTTAAGCTTTACAAGATCACCGGCGTGGGTCGCCACACGCGCGGCACGCACACCCTCTATGACATCCTCTTTATTAGGTAGCGCGAGATGCTCTGCCGGTGTCACGTAACATATCAGGTCGGCCCCGTAACGGGCGGCCTCGGCAGCGCCTATAGCCGCCGATATATGATCATAACCCGCGGCAACGTCTGTCGTAAGCGGCCCCAGCACATAAAAAGGCGCGCCATTGCTCATCCTCTTTTGAAGTTTTACATTGGCCTCTATGTCCTCAAGCGGCAGGTGCCCCGGCCCCTCACACATCATCTGACAGCCCATATCCTGGCCTATCTCTGCAAGCTCGCAACTTATAAGAAGTTCCTGCACCTGCGCCCGGTCGAGCGAGTCGTGTATCGCCCCTGCCCTTAGGCCGTTACCGAGGCTCAAGACGGCATCGTACTTCTTCATCAGCTCCACAACCCGGTCGAAATGCTCATATAGCGGATTCTCACGCCCATTTGCCTCCATCCAGCCGACCATATATGCGCCGCCCCTTGAGACAAGCCCGCCGTGGCGATAACCCTGACGGTGGAGCCTCTCTATGGTCAACCTGTTTATGGAACAATGCACGGCCATGAAGGATATACCATCCGCAAGCTGTCGTTCTATAACGTCAAATAAGAGATCGTCGGTCAGTTTATTAGGATCTTTATATCTGTCTATAGCCTCCTTAAAGGCCTGGTAAAGAGGCACGCTACCAATTGACAAGTTAGATGCCGATAGAACTTTTTTCCTAATCGCATCGAGATCGCCGCCGGTCGAAAGCTCCATAAGCACGTCGGCCCCGGCCTCCTCAGCGGCAAGTGCCTTGTCAATCTCATCATCGACATTTATGATATCCGGAGAGGTCCCGATACTGGCATTCACCTTGGTACGAAGCCCCTCTCCTATACCGACTAGCCGTGCCTTTCGGTTGATATTATTCGGTATTACAAGCCTGCCCGCAGCCAGGTGGCGCATAATATCTTCGGGCGTCTTTCCTTCGGAATGCGCAACCTCTTCCATCTCTTTTGTAATATTTCCCGCTCTTGCCGCTTCAAGTTGTGTCATTTCTTTATAGACCTTTCATAATATTTTTTTGCACTCGTCAATAAATCCCCCGGCAAAACCCGGGTTCGAGGCAAAGCAGAGATGCGTATATGTGACAATAGTCTTATTCTTTAAAAAAGCCTCACCTCCAAAGGCCCGTGTGACCTTTGGATAATTTCCGCATAACTCGGAATAATGAAACTCGTGACCGCGAACCCTTTCTCCTTTTTCAAGAAAGGGCGTACCGTCGCAGGCCGTAAGCTCCCGGTATCCAAGGGCCTTTCTCTTCTTGAGCATCCTTACGGTCCAGGGAAAGACCCCGGCCATCTCGTGAGAGAGACCGCCTGTGGATCTGACCTTTCTGCCGAGATATATCAACCCGCCGCACTCGGCAAATACCGGGCGGCCCGCTCTTGAGAAGGCCTTTATCTCAGCCCTCATCGCCTTATTGGCATTAAGTTCCTCAGCATAAAGTTCCGGGTAACCGCCTCCTATATAAAGACCCGAAAGAGCGGGCGGCAGTGCGATATCATTTATCGGACTGAACTCTACAAGCTCTGCTCCATAACTCTTTAAAATATCAAGATTTTCTTCATAATAGAAAGAGAATGCAGGGTCTCTTGCCAACCCAATCCGAATTGAGCTTGTGGGTCTTTTCACCACGGCCCTGCCGTTAGCTTTAGTCTTCTTTCGAGTCTTCTTAATTATCAGGTCAAGATCGATATGTTCTTCAACGAGATCGCCCGCATTCTTTATAAAAGCAGACCATTTCTTATCAAGAATATCCCCTCTTGTTACCAGGCCGAGATGTCTCTCTCCAAGTTTAAGCCCTGTTTCTCTCGGAATCATACCTAACAATTTTACAGACTTAAGCGTAGAGACCGCATCACGGACGATCTCGGCATGGCGCTCACTCGCCACACGGTTTACAATAACACCGAGAAACTTTAGAGCGGGGTCGAACTCCGTAAAACCTTTGATAAGAGCTGCAATGGAACGGGCCATTGAACTTGCGTCCACCACCAGTATTACCGGCAAATTCAACGTCTTTGCAAGGTGCGCGGTCGAGCCCTCCTCACCAATACCGCCCTTGCCGTCGTATAAGCCCATCACACCTTCGACAACTCCCATGTCATTACCTGACATGGCAGCCTTAAAGCTATTCTTAACCCCTTCGGTTCCCATCATCCATGTATCGAGATTATAGGACGGCTTTTCGCAAAGGCTTGCGTGCAGCCCCGGATCTATATAATCGGGCCCGGCTTTAAAGGGGCGAACCGAGAGGCCGCGCCTCTTAAGCGCCTCCATAATGCCGAGCGTAATGGTAGTCTTACCCGACCCGCTCTTATTTCCCGCGATTACGAACATGTAGTCCTTATTAGAAGGTTGATACGTTGTGAAGGTCTTTTTCTATAAAGTCTTTCCCCCGCATTTCTTTCGGAGACCTTGGTCCTTTAGTTGGTCAATCCCCTGGTACTTATGGGGGCTGACCAACCAAAATATTAAAAGTGTTTGAAAGGGGGGGGTGGGGGAAACCCTTATTCATAAAGGTCTCCCCCACGTATTTACCCTCTAGTAAAGTATTATAGGTTTATAGATCTGGTTAGGGCCGCCGTTTAGCATCTTTACCACTTTTATACCGTCGTCAAAATAATCTATTATTGAGAGGCCGCCATAGTCCTGTTCGAACCTGAAGAAATTTTCTACTGGCAAGCCAAGCGCCTCGCAAAGTATTACACGGTTTACTCCACCGTGCAGGATGAGGCAGACGGATGAGCCTTTATGCATGTCAACTATATTGTCAATAGCGGGAAGTACTCGGTCTTCCAGATCTTTCAGGCTCTCTCCATCTTTGAGCTTGCCGTGCGCAAGATCCATAAAGGTAAATCCCGCCTCTTCGGGATACTTTTCACCCGCCTCTTGACGCGTAAGCCCCTCCCAGCGTCCGAGGTGAAGCTCGCGTAATGCCTCAAGCTTTTTTGGCTTTAGCCCAAGAGATTTTGAGATTATATCCGCGCCCTTAACAGCCCTCGTCAGATCGCTTGAATATATCGCTGTAATTGGATGGGTTTCGGCCTTTAACATATCGGCGAGCCTGAACATCTGCGAGACGCCTTCGGCGGTAATATCTACATCATAATGGCCGTTATAGCGAAATTCATGATGGTCTACGACCTGCCCGTGACGTATTATATATAATCTTGTTGTCATAATTTATCTATAAAGTCCGTATAGAAATAAGCGCAAGTATGAGAAAAATAACTTCGCCAAGCTCGCTCTGCAAGCCGAAAACATCACCCGTTACTCCGCCGAGACGAGACTTAAAGTAGCGCGTCAGGAGAAATATCGATACCAATAAGAGCGCAACAATAATAAGCGCATTGAGACCCAATAAGGGCACGGATAAAATCAGGGCCAAAGCGAGCGCTACTAAAAGAGTCTTATTGGAGTTAGCTGTAAAGGCCGTACCCAAGCCCTCGTCTCTTGCGCCTGGCGACCAGCAAGACATCGGCACCATGGCAAAACGACCCATAATCGGGAAGAGAAAGAGAATGACAATACGCATGTCACCTGCAAGCGCGGCGATAGATGCATATTTTACCAACAATATTATTACTATCCCGGCTACACCTATAGGGCCGATATCGCCCTTACGCATTATCTCAAGGCTTCGCTCTCTTGTCTTGCCACCGGCAAGCCCGTCGAGGGTGTCGGCGAGCCCGTCAAGATGAAAACCGAAGTTGGTAGCAAGCAGCGCGGCAACCAACAGGCCGCTTACGACAGAAACCGGCAGGACCGGGGTCAAGATGAGGTCGAGTCCAACCAATATCCCGCCCTGAACCGCTCCGACGATCGGAAACCATGCCATTGAACGCGCAAGCTCTTCGCCGGTAGTTGCGTGAGTATTTCGCCCGACCGGAAAGACCGTAAGAAACTGGAATGCGAAAAGTATTGATTTCATAATAGGTTTTAGGCTTCTTCGCTAACGCCTGCGTCGCCGAAGGTAGCCATCTCGTTATATATCTTAAGTCCCGCTTCGACCAGACCCATGGCAATGGCCGCGCCCGTACCCTCGCCTAAACGAAGGTCAAGGTCAACGATGGGACGAAGACCCATATGATCGAGCATTACTTCATGGCCCTTTTCTACCGAACGGTGAGCGGCAAAGAGATAGTCTTTGACTGTCGGGCATAACTCATATGCGACAAGCGCCCCGGCTGTCGAAATAAATCCGTCGATTACTACCGGCAAGCGCCTGGCCGCCGCACCGAGTATAAGCCCGGTTATGCCTGCTATCTCCGTGCCTCCAACCTTGCCAAGCACATCTAAAGGGTCTTTATTATTAGGTTTATTCAGTGCAAGCGCGTCCTCAATGACCTTGACCTTATGGGCAAAGGCCTCGTCCGTTATGCCGGTTCCATGGCCCGTGACCTCAACCGGCCTACGCCCTGAGAATGCAGAGATAAGCGCGCTCGAAGGCGTAGTATTTGCTATACCCATCTCTCCGGTGCCGAAAATAATCCCTTCGCTTGCATACTCACCAGCAAGCTCTATGCCGACCTCTATAGATCTTATCGTCTCTTCAGGGGTCATCGCTGGGCCTTTACGAATATTGCCGGTACCATTGACAACCTTCTTGCTCTTTAGTTTTGACAGGTCTATATCAAGAGAGCCAAAGTCGAAGTCCACCCCTATATCCACCACAACAACCTCGACCCCGCCGTGCCTGGCAAGTACATTTATACCGGCCCCACCCTGAAGGAAATTTATAACCATCTGGGGTGTTACCTCTTTAGGGAATGCCGAGACGCCCTCGTCGGCAACGCCGTGGTCTCCGGCAAAGGTAAAGATAATCTTCTTATTTATCACAGGTCTAAGCTCTCCGGTGATAGCGACCATCTGACGAGCGAATTCCTCAAGGCGGCCGAGGCTGCCACGCGGCTTGGTGAGTGAATCGAGCCTCTCCTGAGCCTTTACAAATAGAGATTCGTCTATCTTCTCTATATTGTCAAGTGCATTGTCAAGCAATCCCACAGAGATACTCCTTCCATCTTTCTCTATAAAAAACTATTTTATTCTAAGCGGCTGTCCGGCTACCACCAGATATGCCTCATCCACAACAGATGCGATGGCCTCATTTGCCCGCCCTGATAGTTCACGAAAATGTCTCGACAATTCGTGCTCCGGCACTATGCCGAGGCCGAGTTCGTTCGAGACTACTATGACGCTTGAAGGGTTTGCCACTATAGCGTCGTTTAATTTCTCTATATCGTGATTTATCGTCTCGTCGTTACGGCCTAATCCCAGAAGATTCGTTATCCAGAGCGTTATACAGTCGATCAAGACCACGCCACCCGCGTCCTGATGCAGGTCGTCATAGAGCTGAACCGGCTCTTCAACGGTTCTCCATCCGCTATCGAGCGCACGTTCCGCTTTATGTTTTTCAATCTTCTTTTCCATCTCTTCGTCTAGCGCAGTTGCCGTTGCAACGTAGGTCTTTGGCCCGCCATCGGCGATTTCACTCGCCAGCTTAAGCGCATAGGCGCTCTTTCCGCTATTAGCGCCGCCTAAGATGAGTATCTTTCGTGTTTTGGACATGGAAAACTCCTTAAAATTCAACGCCTTTTTTGGCGCTATGACCTTCGTTAAAAGGGTGTTTTATCATCAACATCTCGGTAACGTAATCGGCATTCTTTACTAGCTCTGGCGGGGCGTCCCGTCCGGTAAGGGCGACCTCAAGACCGGGCGGACGGTCGCAGAGGAACTCCAAAAGCTCTTCCATGCCGATCCAGCCGCCTTTAACAGCTCCCATCACCTCATCAAGCACCAGGAGGTCAACCTCTCCCGACCCGGCCTTCTCTGTCGCCTCTTCATATGTGGCGCGGATTCTGGACTTGACATCTTCCTTGTCGGTCTTATCTCCGGTAAAAAACGGATGGCGACAATTGGAACGTATCAGTTCGACCGTTGGCAGGAGATCTCTAAAGACCTCTTTTTCACCGCTTGGAGCGCTATCTTCCTTAAAGAACTGCACGAATAGGACCTTCTGGCCCCATCCGGCGGCCCTTGTCGCAAGGCCGACCGCGGCGGTAGTCTTGCCCTTTCCGTCGCCTGTATATATATGTACTCTTCCCTTATTTTCCATAAATAACCACCAATAAAAAAACCCGCCACAAAGAAATAGAGGGCGGGTCAACATATAAAAAGAAGAGACCCCCTCCCTCGAAGGATCTCGATCATCTGTCGGCCAAACAGGTCTCCTGGCTTACGGGTCGTCCTACTCGCCCACCCTTCCCGGCCCTTTGGCCAGTGGGAGTTTTAACGGGCTTTCGTCGCCGCTTACAGTTGCGGGGCAGTTCCCGATTTGCACGGGATTCCCTAATTCGGCTCGAAAAATAGCTTACGTGCACAGATTAGCAACTTTTAGAGCCATTAGTCAAGGTTTTACTTGTATTTCTTGCATTTTTACAGTATCCTTTTCTCTCATAATGCCGTCACGCTAAGAGAGGGCGGCTATCTGACCCTAACACTTCAAACTATTGATTTTACTAGGGTCTTCACTCGTAAAGACTCCCTCGCATATGAAACTAGGCAATATCGAATTCGGCACCACACCACGTATCTGCGCCGTACTTACCGGCCCTGTGGATGTAAAGGCCATAAAAAAGACCGCAAAAGACGGCGCCG
Organism: Deltaproteobacteria bacterium; assembly: GCA_029262535.1. Classification (GTDB taxonomy): domain Bacteria; phylum Desulfobacterota; class GWC2-55-46; order GWC2-55-46; family JAJCZF01; genus JAJCZF01. The sequence goes on along the minus strand of JAJCZF010000056.1, from coordinate 42,569 downwards.
ACCTCATTGAGATTAGGGTAGACGGTTTTAAAGACCGTAACCCGGTTAAGCTTAAAACCTTACTACAAAAAATATCTCAGACTGTCGAAATGCCTCTTTTGCTGACGATTCGGTCTGAACGCGAAGGTGGAGCTAGCAGGATAAGCGATATAGAAAGGCTGATGCTCTTTAAAGAGCTTACGCCGCATGTCGCAGCAATAGATATCGAACTTGGCTCAAAGACTATTCTTAAGGATGTGTTGGCTGTTGCGAAGTCCAATAAAAAGAGATCGATAGTATCTTATCATAACTTTAAAAATACCCCTGTAAGGTCGAGGCTCGACAAGGTTTTGAAGGACTCAAGCGACGCAGGAGGCGACATAGTAAAGATAGCCACAGCCGTCAAGATACAAAATGATATAAAGAGGCTCGCCGGGCTCTTGGTAGAGAACAAGAACCTGATTACGATAGGCATGGGCGAAAAGGGACGGGCCAGCCGTATACTCTTTCCGGTCTTGGGCTCTCTTATAACATACGCCTCCGTCGCCGGAAAGACGGCGCCGGGCCAGATGTCTCTCGTTGAAACAAAAAAAGCTTTTACGGCATTAGGATACTGACCTTATTATACTTGAGAAATTAACTAAAACCACAATCATGGAGGCTTCAAAATGGCGGTAAGAGTTGCGATAAACGGTTTTGGCCGGATAGGAAGAAATGTCTTCAGGGCTTGCCTTGACGACGACGGCATAGAGATAGCAAATATTAACGACATTACGTCACCGGCAACCCTGGCGCATCTCCTGAAATACGACTCGGTCTTCGGTGTGCTCGATGCAGAAGTTTCAAGCACCGACGACGCTATCATCGTCAATGGCCGCTCCGTAAAGATCACCGCCGAAAGAGACCCGGCCAACCTTCCCTGGAAGGCCGACAATATCGATATCGCGCTAGAGTGCACCGGCCTCTTTACGGCAAGAGAAAAGGCACAGGGACACATCGACGCGGGAGCCAAAAAGGTCATAATAAGCGCCCCGGCAAAAGGACCCGACACTACTATATGCATGGGTGTCAACCACGAGTCCTACTCTGCGGACGAGCACAATATAATATCGAACGCTTCTTGTACGACTAACTGCCTCTCTCCCGTGGCAAAGGTCATCAATGAGAACTTTGGCATAAAGCGCGGCCTCATGACAACGATCCACGCCTATACGAACGACCAGAAGATACTCGACCTGCCGCACTCGGACCTGCGAAGGGCGCGCGCTGCGGGTCTTTCGATGATACCGACCTCTACGGGCGCGGCAAAGGCCGTAGCTCTAGTCCTGCCCGAACTCGCAGGTAAGCTCGACGGCATGGCGATACGAGTTCCGACACCGGTCGTCTCGGTCGTGGATCTCGTTGCAGAGCTTGATAAAAATACAACCGCCGACGAGATAAATGCGGCGGTAAGGGCCGCGGCCGAGGGGCCGCTCAAGGGGATCCTCCAATATAATGAAACGCCGCTTGTTTCGGTCGATTTCAAGGCAAACCCGCATTCCTCCATATTTGACGCGCCACTTACAAAGGTAATCGGCGGCAATATGATAAAGATACTCTCCTGGTATGACAACGAATGGGGCTTTTCGTGCAGGATGCGCGACCTCGTTAACCACATAACCTCAAAGGGACTTTAACTCTTAGACAAGGGGACCGTACAGTGGACACCGGCATTCGTTACATAGACGATATTGATTGCAAAGGCAAACGCATCCTGATGAGAGTGGACTTTAATGTGCCGCTTGACGAGGGAGGCAATATCACCGACGATACTAGGATAAGGAGCGTACTGCCTACCATCAACTGCGCACTAGATCAGGGAGCCATGGTAGTGCTCGCCTCACACCTCGGAAGGCCAAAGGGAAAGATCGTACCCGAGATGAGCCTTGCGCCTGTCGCAAAGAGGCTCGGACGACTTATCGAGAAGAGTGTACCACTCGCCCCGGACTGTGTTGGCGAAGAAACTAAAAAGATGATCTCCGACATGTTGCCGGGCCATGTACTGCTTTTGGAAAACCTTCGCTTTCATCCCGAAGAGGAAGAGAACGACGAGGAATTCGGCAAGCAGCTCGCAGAGCCGTTTGACATATATGTAAACGACGCCTTCGCCACTGCCCACAGGGCGCACGCCTCGAATGTCGCCGTGACAAAAAATGTCAAGATACACTGCGCAGGCCTGCTCATGAAGAAAGAGCTTACCTACTTCAAAAACGCCATGGATCGACCCGCAAGGCCGCTGGTCGCCATAATCGGAGGCAAGAAGGTCTCCGATAAGATAGGCATACTAAAGAGCCTCTGCGACAATGTCGATAAGCTCATTATCGGCGGCGCCATGTCGGTAACATTCTTCAAAGCGCTCGGTTACGAAATCGGCAACTCATATGCCGAAGACGACGCAATGGAGACATGTCTCGAAGTAATAGACCTTGCAAGAGAAAAAAATCTCAAGTTCTACCTGCCGATAGACTTTGTCGCGGCCGAAGAGTTCAGCGCATCGGCTGAAACCAAGGTCGTGCCCTATCAGGAGATACCCACCACCTGGCTGGCGCTCGACATAGGACCAGCCACGGTGACGCTCTTTAGCGAGGTGCTCCATAACGCAAAGACCATCATATGGAACGGCCCGATGGGAGTATTCGAGATGGACGCCTTCAGCCGGGGTACATTCGATATGGTCAAACATGTCGCCAACTCATACGCCCTTACGATAGTCGGCGGCGGAGATACCGACGTGGCCGTGCACCGCGCCGGAGAGTTCGCCAAGATGAGTTACATATCCACAGGCGGCGGCGCATTTCTTGAGATACTCGAAGGCAAAGAGCTTCCGGGCATCACGGCCCTTAAGTAAGATAGGCAAACGAGGAGTATCATTATGGCGAGAAGAGCTTTTATAGCCGGTAACTGGAAGATGAATAGCACCGCCGAAGAGGGTGTAACCCTTACAAATGAACTGCTTTCTCTTATAGAAGATGTCGCGGATGTGGATGTCGTGCTAGCGCCGCCATTCACATCTCTCGACCGTATAGGCAATATAATAAAAGATAACCCGGTAAGGCTGTCGGCGCAAAATTTCTTCATGGAACCCGAAGGAGCATATACGGGCGAGATATCTGCCGCCATGCTTTTAGGCGTTGGCTGTGTCCATGTCATAATCGGCCACTCGGAACGCAGACAGCTATTTGGCGAGACCGACGAGACGATCAATAAAAAGACAGCGGTTGCGCTTAACACTGGTCTAAAGCCAATAGTATGCGTTGGAGAAGTGCTCGAAGAGAGGGAAGCCGGAAAGGCCCTTGAAATAGTCACGGGCCAGGTTCGTAAAGCCCTTCTTGACATTAACTCTGAAGATATGGGCAAGGTTGTAGTAGCCTACGAGCCGGTCTGGGCCATCGGCACGGGCAAGACCGCAACCCCCGACGACGCCCAGGAGGTACACCGCGCCATACGCGACCTATTGGTGGAACTATATAACCGGAAGATCGCCGACTCGGTTCGTATAATATACGGCGGCAGCGTCAAACCCGATAATGTAGACTCTCTTATGGCTATGGCTGATATAGACGGCGCGCTCGTTGGTGGAGCGAGTCTCAAGGCCGAGAGTTTCGCGCGTCTTGTCAACTTTCAGCCGCTCGACTAAAGAACCTTTTCTGGTAGATCAAATGGCCCGCTTTCCTGCTTGATAAAAAAAACCTTGCTTTTTTCCTCGATTTATAATTAAATCTATAATTCATTCTAACTAAGAATAGAAGGACAGAGATGGAAACAGCAGTAACAATAATTCATATCCTGGTAAGCGTTATTATAGTCATCGCCGTGCTCTTACAGTCGGGCAAGGGCGCAAGCCTCGGATCAAGCCTCGGCGGCAGCACATCGAGCCAAGCCATATTCGGCAGCGCCGGCCCCGCGACATTTTTGACCAAGATTACGGCAGGCGCCGCGATAATCTTTATGGCCACGTCGCTCTTTATCACTTACAAGACCGCTCACAGAGGGGAAGAGTCGATAATGCGCGACCTGCCTGCGGTATCGGCCCCGGCTGAGACAGAAGCACCCGCGGCAGTTACAGATGAAACAAAAGCCGCGCCCGCACCGGCTGCGGTAGTCGATACAGCAAAAGAGGCCGCCAAGACAGAAGCAGTACCGGCGCCTAAAGAATAAATAGTTTTTCATATTGCCGAAGTGGTGGAATTGGTAGACGCGCTATCTTGAGGGGGTAGTGGAGAGATCCGTGGGGGTTCGAGTCCCCCCTTCGGCACCATTTACTTTCTTTTTGAAAAAAAGAAAGTAAAACAATGAAAAACCTATGTTTTCCTCGATTAAGGCCTTCGCTTAACTGCGATGGCCTTTTTTTATTGCAAAAACAGAGTCTCTCTCTTCACTAGCATTTTTCTAAAAATAAGAAAATATCCCAAAGCTACTCATCCTTATTCACCTTTTTGCGCATCTTCTTTGTGCCGGAACGTTCTTTTTTTGCAACTATTCTTCTCTCTTTGGCCGCCCTTGAAGGCCTTGTCTTCACCCTTCGCTTCGGCCTCTGGCAGGCCTTTTTTATAAGAGCTATGAGCTTATCACTCGCATCGACCCTGTTAAGCTCTCTCTTTCTTCCAAGACTTGAACTGATAATAAGCACGCCCTCGTTGGTCACCCTTGCGCCGCCGAGTGACGTAAGCCTTTCTTTTACCTCTTGCGGGAGTCTTGAATTTACAATATCGAAGCGAAGCTGTACGGCAGTGGAGACCTTATTTACATTCTGCCCGCCGGGTCCGCTCGAACGAATAAAGACCTCGCTTATTTCGCACTCGTTTATAGATATGTCGTCAGTTATACGAATCATATCTAAAGTTTACGATTTATATAGTTCGCGCTCAAGAAAAATTCTTCGATTTTAGAGGGATCTTTGCAAAAAAAGCCGCGCATCCGGTTCTTTTGATCCCGGATGCGCGGCAATTAGATCCTCGTATCTACGCGTATCAAAAGACCCATGTAAGGGCCGTTGAGACCCTCCAGTCCAGAACCTGCTGATATCCGTTTACCCGCTGGTATATCGGCAGCTTGGTCTTTATACCGATGCTACCGCCGGTGCCGGGTATCTTTACCTGCACGAGCGGCGCTATAAGTATCGAATCGAGGCCGGTATTATCCGTATCGTCAGCCATCGAGATCATCGGGTTTGAATACCTGCCTTCACTATCGCTATCCTTGCCTGTGTGAAAACCGGTCAGCTCCAGCCCCGCGTTCACATACTTTGCTACCTGGTACGAACCGCTGAGGTTGTAGCTCAGTTGGTTGCCGAACTCGTAACCGTTTCCACCCTCGGTGGTAAGCTGATAAAAGATATTGGCCTGCAAGACGAGAGGATAAAATGCTCTCATATAGTTCGCCATAAAGAGCGCGTCCCAGCTGGACGTGCCAGTCTGCATCATGGCATGAACATACAATCCTGTTTTACCCTTGGCGCTCGCGCTGCCGGTCGGAAGCTTAAGCCCCATTCCGACAGTAAGCCTCTTGGTCGGCCTTACATTGGCATCTGTATCGAGCACATGGAGAGCAAGAAGCGATATATCCCCAAGCCCTTTTACGGTATCCATCTTCATATCCATAACCATGCCCATTGGCGAACGTTTCCTCATCTTCATGTCGTTTATAAGATAAGGAACCGTTATGAGCAGGTCTGTCCCGTCTTTTATCGGAACCGCGGTCGTTAGCGAATACTTTTGCATCACCATCTCGGTCGGAACCTTATAGGCCATACCGGGCTTCTGGTTTTGCCTGATGACCTCATCCGGCGATAGACTGCCCGTGCCGTGCCTTATGGTCTCCATAAAGCTATAGTCCTGCGAAAACGTTAAGCCGAGGCTCTCCCCCATTGTCACGCCACCGCCGGCGGCCCCGGCTATACAACACGACAGGCCGCACTCTCCGGTCGCAAACGCCCTTACAGGCATTATTAAAAAGGCCATTAAGGCCGAAAATAAAAACAATTTTTTCATCGAAACGCACTCCTTCTCCTTAGTAGTTAGGCGTACCACCCCCTAAGCCGAACGCAGCTCTGCGCGCGAAGTTATAGAGTGACCTCGAATTAGAGGCCTAGCAATACGCTAATCTTGTATTATCTACTTAGATAAGGGTGTGGGTTGACGGGGGTCTCTCCGGAGGGTCTGAGAGATAGTCTTTATAAAAGACCTTATTTGCAGTAATATACTTGCCTTCCAGATAGGCGGTTCGGCGGATCTCCATAAGACTCATCGTTATCTCGGGCAACAGCAATGCGCCGTAAAGATCACTGCTATGGCCTTCACACTGTAAAAAGCTTGAGGCCACCGGCATATCCATATCGCCACCACTCTCCATGCTCTCCGAGGCCGACATGTCATGCCCTTTATGGTCCATGGACTTGCCAGACTTCTTCATCGGGCAGTAATCGTCTTTCGTGCAGTTATGGCCTTCTTTTTCACAGACGGAGGTATCTATGCAGCCACCGATATAAGGAGCAGGTACCTGAAAGAGTATTAAGAAGAGAAGAAGGGCCGTAATCGGCCTAAAACGTTTCATGGCCGTAAAGTATTCCAGTCTGGTTACTTGCCCCTCATGAAGTCCACGGCCTTTTTAGCCGTATCTCCGCCGAGACGTATACAATCGCTTATACCGACGCCGTCGTAGGCGCTGCCGGTCAGGTATAAGCCGGGATAACGACGCGTGCGCCCGGCGATCTCCGCCACGCGCTCAATATGGCCGATGGTATACTGGGGCATGGCCTTGTGCCACCTGAAGATCTTCGTAAGCACCGGCTCGGCCTCTATGCCCATTATATCCTTAAGTTCGCTCTTTACGAGCCTGGTAAGCTCCTCGTCGCTAAGAAATACCGACTCTTCCCGGTTGGCCCCGCCGACAAAACAGCGTATAAGCACCGAATCGTCCGGGGCGCGGCCCTCGAACTTTACCGAGACCCAGCTTGTGGCCATAATGCGCCTGTTCTCGGCCTTTGGTATCACAAATCCGAATCCGTTCAAAGGATGCGGCACCACGGCCTTTCTGTAACCGAGCGAAACGGTAGCCGTTGATACATAAGGTATGGTCATAAGCTGGTCCGAGAGTGTATTGTCAAAGCCCTTCAGGAGATTTGCCGCGGCGTAAGCCGGGGCCGCGATAATGACCGAGTCGCACTTTATGGGAGTCCCACCCTCGGTATTGATCTCATAACCGCTCTCTCTCTTTATCACACCGGTAACATTTACACCGGTCTTAATCGTAGTCATGGTCAGGCGCGCCACTATCGATTCTACAAGCTCCGAGAGGCCGTCCCTGAGCGTCATAAACATCGAGACCTTGGGCCTGCCGCCACCGGAACCGGCCTTGGCCGCGCGGGCCTTCTTCATCATGGTCATCTTCTTAAGCATGCCCTTGATAAGAGATCCGTACTCCTCTTCCATCTGCACAAATTTTGGAAAGCTCGACCGGACAGACATCGTCTTGGGGTCGCCGCCGTGGATACCGGCGACAAGGGGCTGGGCTATCTTGTCGAGCGCCTCTTTACCGAGCCTTCTCGTTACGAAATCGGCAAGGGATTCGTCACTATCGCCCTTTTTCTTCGGGATAAACATCTCCATGCCCATACGCATCTTGCCGAAGAAGGATATAAGAGTACTCTTCATAAAGGGTATGATCCTGGTAGGGACCATAAGGATGACGCCCTCGGGCAGCTCATGGAGCCGTCCGCCCGAGAGGACAAAGGTAGTTTTGTTGGTTTCGTTAGTAGTCAGGAGTTTATCGCCAAGGCCGTTCTTCTTACATAGTTCCATGGCCCAGGGTTTTTCGGAGAGAAAGCAGTCAGGCCCTCCTTCGACAAGGAAGCCATCCTCGCGCTCGGTACGGATATTACCCCCGATACGCTCCTTCCTTTCGAGCAAAAGTATCTCAAGCCCCATGCCCTTTTTTATGGCCTCTTCTTCAAGGCTCTGGGCGGCGGAGAGCCCCCCGATACCGGCCCCTATGATGACGACCTTCTTCATAAACGGCTTAGAGCTGCTTCTGAACTACTTGAGTAAGACACTCTATAAACCTGTCCGATCCATTTAACGAACGGGAGCGGACGAATGTCATTCCATGCGACTGGGCCCTCTCCTTAAAGAGTATATCGATATCGTAGAGAGTTTCGACATGGTCGGTAACAAAACCTATGGGAACTACTATAACACCTACCATGCCGTTTGCGGCCGCTTCGTCTATAACTTCTTCGACAGAAGGACCCATCCACTCTACCGGACCGCCGCCCTTGCTCTGATAAGCAATCTTGTACGGAAAGACTCGAAGACGATCGACTATCAGCTCAACCGACTCGGTGACCATATCAACATACGGGTCTCCTTCGAGCAGGCTAAGCGGCAGACTGTGCGCGGTAAAGATCAACTCTATCTTGGTCTTATCGAGTATGTGCTGAAGATCCATGAATGTGGAATTTATCTTCTCAAGCACGCCCATAAGGAATTCGTGCTCCGTATGCCAGCCTGGCACGTAAACAATCTCTATTCCGCCGCCGATCTCTTCAAGAGCCGCATCGACATCTTTATTATAACCGCCCGTGCTGGCCGGCGTAGCGTGCGGAGCCAAAATGACCGTAATAGCGCGAGTGATACCGTCCTCTTTCATCTGCTTGAGCGTATCCTTGATATAAGGATTCCAGTTCCTCATGCCGACGTAGACCTTGTATCTTTCGCCGGTGGCGTCAAGAAGCGAATAGTCAAGCTCCCTTGCTATTTCATTTGTATTGTCCAGCAGCGGAGACTTGCCGCCTATGAGCATATAGCGCTCCTTGGCGTGTCGCAAAAGCTCCTCGCTCACCGGACGCGGACTGAGAACATTCTTTAAAAAGGGTTCGACATTTTCCATGGAGTCAGCCCCGCCAAAGGAGAGGAGCAGTATCGCTGTTTTTCCGTTACTCATAATTTATATTATCCTTTTCGGCTATATTCGTGTACGTAATCTACGAGCATCTTTACATTATCGACAGGAGTGCCCAGTATTATGCCATGCCCAAGGTTGAAGATATGTCCGGGTTTACCGTCGGCCTGGTCTATAATCTCCCTTACCTTCGCCTTTATGACCTCTGGCGTGGAGAATAAGAGCGTCGGGTCCAGGTTGCCCTGTACCGCGACATCGTAGCCGAGACGTTCCCTGGACTCGTCGAGTCTGACCTTCCAGTCGAGCCCTATGACGTCGCCGCCGCCTTGTTTCAGTATTTCAAGATATGTGCCGGTGCCGGTGCTGAAGTTTATTACCGGCACGCGTCCCTCAACCGAGTCTATTACCTTCTTGGTATAGGGCAGAACAAACTCCACATAATCGTCAGGGGAGAGACACCCGGCCCAGCTATCGAAGAGCTGCACGACATTAACGCCCCGGTCTATCTGGGCATTCAGATAACGGCCGGTAAGGGTCGCAATCTTATCCATCAGCTTATGCCAATACTCCGGGTCGCCGAACATTATGGACTTGGCGTTTACATAGTTCTTAGAGCCGCCGCCCTCTATTATATAACTTGCAAGGGTAAAAGGCGCTCCGGCAAAACCGATGAGCGGTATCTTTTCATTCAGTTCCGTCTTAACAAGTTCGATGGCCTTGAGCAGGTAGGGAACGTCCTCTTCGGGTTCTATAATGCGTATGGCGTCGATATCGGCCCGTGTCCTTACGGGGTTTTCAATGACAGGCCCCATATTCTTTGCAAAGTGAAGCCCGATGCCCATGCCTTCGAGCGGCAAAAGTATATCGGCAAAGATTATTGCCGCGTCGAGATCAAAGGCATTTATCGGCTGCATCGTCACCTCGCAGGCAATCTCCGGGGTGCGGCACATTTCAAGGAAAGAATACTTTTCCTTAAGCGCCATATATTCCTTCATATAACGCCCGGCCTGGCGCATCAACCATACCGGTGTATACTCGGTGGACTCGTTTCTACAAGCTCGTAAAAATGTATCGTTTTCCATAAAAGATCCTTCTTTCTATTTTTAATAAGAGCAAGAAAATATTATATTCATAACCATCTTTTTTTTCAAGGTTTTTTATAGTACGGATCGGTTTCTACACGGTATATTGCTATTAAATGGCAGGGTCGATCTACTTTTGAGTCATTTCGGCTATCCAGTCCAGATAGTCTCTAGAACCGTCCTCAATGGAGAGAGAGATTATCTCCGGCACCTCGTAACTATGAAGCTCCTTGACCCTCTCGGAGAGGGCCGTAAATAACGCGGCGCGGGTCTTCATAATACAGAGTGCTTCGGCCTCGTCGCAAACCTTTCCCTTCCAGCGGTATATCGACCTCATGGACGGCACGATATTACAACAGGCGGCCAGCTCTTCTTCCACTACATGTCGCCCGATGGTCGCGGCCTCCACTTCACTGGAGGCCGTGACCATCACGACGACAAACTCTTCTTTTAACTCCAAAAGTCCCATAAAGGCCTATGCCACACAGGTGTGGTCTTATTTCGCGCCACACAGGTGTGGTTTAACTTTCGCGGAAAAGATCTCTTGATGCCTGATACTTTCTTGCCCGCGACAGATATATTTACTTAAAAGTTCCCGCCGGGTGGCTTACGCCGCTCTTTAGTTCCTTTAGGTATAGTTTTGCCGTATTCATACCCTGGGCGAACTTATTTTCCATATGATGCACAAAGACCCCGTCTATCTTTTTATAGTCGTGGTACTCGGTGACAAACTCCATGGGCCTTCCGGCAATAGCAAGCTTACCGATGACGGCGTCAATCAAACGTGTCTTGGGATTTACGAAGTAATGGGACGATATATTACCGTCTGTAAGGCTTAAGACCTTATAACCGTTTGAATCGGAAACCGTAATCTTTTCGGAAAAACTCTTGAGCACCAGCGGGCTATATAACCTCATAAGCTGGAGCTTCATGGCGTAAAGCTGCGGACCGTGAGCGGGCTTCTTTTCTCCGCCGTCGTACTGCTTGTACCCGGCGCCGGCATTAACCACCCGCGACTCGGTCTTGGTCGGATAGGTAAGCTTTACCCTGAGCGAACCCGGCTGTGCTACAGAGACCCGCGCCGTGCCCGTTTCATTGCGTACCTGCACCTTCATATCCCAAAGAGAGACATAAGAATTGAGTTTTTTCAGATTATCCGCCCCACCGTATGCGGCTATCATATCATCCAGTATACCGTCAACAGGACCTGCCGAAAAGGCCGGGGCCGCAAAAAGAAGTATCAGTAAGGGCAGTAATAACAATTTCTTCATAAAATAACTCCTCTGTTGAGAATCAAGGTTGAGACCCCATAGGCCTGAGGCCAATGGGGTCATTTATGATCTTTTAGCTCTCCCCTTTCGGAGAGGGTATTAAACTCGCCAGGCAGGGACTTCCTCTGTCTGGCCAATTTATAGATTTTATCACATTCCGAGAGATGAGGCACTCATATCTTAACTATAGACAAAAAAAGACCCCGATTCAGCATAGAACCGAAGTCGGGGTATATTATCGCACCTTGCTGCCTCCCCGCATGGCGATCTTTACCATGCGGGCTCTCCGCACTTATTATGCGGCCCTGTGATGCGCGATGTGGTGAACATCCGCTCCCTTCGGCTCCTCCTCTTTATAGGTTGTCTATGCCATACACGATATAGGATTTGAGGAGTCTTCTAGAGTATCGCGCCAGCCGTGCCGACATGAAACCATCTCGACGAAAGGGCCTTCCAGCTCTTGCCCTCTTTGCGCATTAGAATAGTCGCCTCAATGCCTGCGGCATCTTCCGGCAGGAGGTCGATGAGGCTTTTTACTTCTTTGCCTTTTACAACTATGAATTCGATATCCACTATAGCTTCGCCTATAGCTTCACCCGGCGTTTGACTTGGCGTTTCACTCTGCCCAAGCCCTATCTTAACAGAACGAAGAAAGACCGTTATCTTCTCGCTCTTTAAGAAATGATAGAAAATAAATCTCTTCATGGCGTCGCGGTCAAGGTCGGCCTCGTCCCGGTAGTCCGAGGAGAAATTCTTCATCACCGACTTTAGGTCTTTTTTCTCCACGGCGACGACAACCTCATCTATCATTGCCTTTATAAGATCTTCTTCACTCTGCATACTCCTGGAACAGGACGCGGCCATAAAAAGAAGGCTGGTAATCAGAAAAGCGGATAAGATAACGCGTATCTTGAAAGAAGATTTTATGATCATTACGATAACCCGAGCAGCGGACATAGTATCATCAGCCCGATCATTATAATTATATAACCGCCGATATCGAAGAGTATGCCGCGTTTGACCATCGTAAGGATAGGAACCATGCCGGAGCCGTAGACTATGGCGTTCGGAGGGGTGCTGACAGGCAACATAAAACCAAAGCTCGCACCAAGGCAGGCTCCGAGCGCCGGCGGCAAGGGCGACACGCCCATACCCTGAGCAACGGCTATGACGACCGGTATCACCATATTGGCGGAGGCGGTATTGCTCGTCGCCTCGCTCATGATAATGGCAACAAGCGTGCCGACCGCCGTAATACCCCATACCGTAGAGGCCCCTGTGAGGCCCGTAAGCCCGGTGCCGAAGGACTCGGCAAGCCCCGTTGAGAACATGAGCGTGCCGATACTCAGGCCGCCGCCAAAGAGCAATATAGTACCCCAGTCGATTCGCACGGCGCGTTCCCAGTTCATGGTGAACTCAAGCTTTTTCCTGTTTATCGGCAAAAGAAATAAGAGGGCCGCCGCGCCAACAGCTACGATACCTACATTGAGTCTTGATTTTAATAAAATCGAAAGCGGCTCCGACTTGCCTATTATGATTGCGACTATAGAGGGTAAAACCCATAATGTCACCATGAGGATGAAGACAAAGGCCGTATTCTTCTCGCCGCGCGACCAGCCGCCAAGACGCGCGCGCGCACGTTCGACGTAACCGGCAATATTACCGGTCGGAGCCCCGCCCCTCATGCTGAGCCCGCCGAGCACAAGGAATAGATATATAAACATCATCACAGTAATGGGCAGGGCAAAACTCATCCACTCAAAAAAGCTGATCTTTACACCCATCAAAGAATCTATCATGCCGATTCCGATAAGGTTCGGCGGAGTGCCCACCGGTGTAGCTATGCCGCCGACAGAGGCCCCGTAAGCGATCATGAGCATGATGGCGCTAGAAAACTTCTTTGTAACGACGGTGGACTCTGCCGAATCTTCGTCAATATCGCTCATGGCGTGAAGTATGCCCAGCCCTATGGGAAGCATCATGGCGGTAGAGGCGGTATTGCTTATCCACATCGAGGCGCAACCGCTTATAAGGCCGAGTGCGAACATAATACGAAGCGGACTCTTTTGCAGGAATTTTACGGACATCATGGCAAAGGCAAAGCGCTTATCTAGGCCGTGATGGGTAATGGCCTTGGCCAGTATGAAGCTGCCTATAAAGAGAAATACCAACGGATGGGCAAAGGGACCAAGGACCTCGGCGGCGGGCGCGACACCCAAAACGACATTCAAGACAGCGCCAAGCAGGGCCGTCACCGCCAGCGGCACCGTCTCACAGAGCCAGAAAATCAAGACAAACGCGATGACGGCAAAGAGCTTGTGAGAAGAGACGGAAAGCCCTTCAAACGGTATAAAATATATTATAAGAAAGACAAGCGGGGCGAGAAAGAGTCCTGTTATCCTTCTACCCCTTTCGAATCTCTCTTCGGCGGGCGACAATACCTCAACTGCCTTCATACCAAAAGACTCCATAGATACTTAAAAAAGGCCTCTTAACGCCAGCCCGGTGTGACGACTACTCCGACCCTCTTGTCCAACCTTGCCACAACCTTCCGCCGATAGTCCATACACGGCTTGTCCACCAACCGGAAAATCGCGGATGTTACGAGAAGCACAACAATATAATATACAAAGAAGTTGAGGACGACCTCCAGGGCGCTATCTATTTCGATGATATTGCTCACTACCTTCACGACAGGCAGTACCAGTATTACATGGTAGAGATACATCGAATAGCTCAATCTGGCAATCAGAGCAAAAACCCTCCGGGGACGTATAATGACATTAAAGGGCGTTATCACCGACCATAGTATGAGTGAGGCGAACCCAAGGGCCAGCATCGGAGTATATACGGAAATCTTAAAAAGCAGCAATGGCGGCGGGTCTCCCTTCCAGACCATGCTGATTATGAAGAATATCGCAGGAACGACTATAAAGACGAACTTGGCCATGGCGGAGAGCCGCATAAGCCTTTCATGAAACGTTATGTAAAGATACGCAACGAGCACGCCGAAGAGAAGGTAATAAAAACTTATCGTAAACCACGGCTTATAGGAGGCCATGTCGGGATCGCCGTACGAGAGGAGCGACTGCAAGCAGATCCCTCCTGCAATGACGGCGACTAAAAAGATTAAAAGGGCGCTCCTCCTGTATCTCATAATAAGAAATATGAAGAGAGGGGCCACTATGTAAAACTGCTCCTCAATACTGAGAGTCCAGTAGATAGCGCCCATAATCTTGGGCGGTATAAAGTTTTGAAGGTAGAGTGCGTGATAAAGGATATTTTCAAGCAAACCCGTAAGGTCTGTTCCGGGCAACACGAGCATATCGTCCCTTACTCCAAAAGAATATAAGACGACGACAGCGATCAAAGCGACATAGTAGGGAGGAAATATTCTCCAAAAACGCTTTATATAAAACTTTTTAAAGTGAAACGATCCGCTCTTTACCTCTTCGATGATCTGCCCGCCTATAAGAAAACCGCTAAGCACAAAAAAGAGAGAGACCCCGCGAATGCCCATTGAGACCAGCTCCCTGACCATGCCGTCATTGGGTATATTAAAACCTATATCGACATAGTGCACGACCATCACCATGGTTATGGCGATAGTCCTGAGAAAATCAAGGGCCGGATAATGTCTCTTAAAAAGAAACTCCCCCTCTGTCGTCTCATGGTTGACGCCCATCTATAAGTTCCCAAAAGATGACGGCGCCTTTATCACAGGTGGCGGGCTTAATCTATTTGCAAGGGCTCTATCCAAAAAAGACCTCGGCTATAGCGTAAAGCTCGTCGTCAACCGTCCTGGTCTTTGCCGTGGCCTCGTCAAGGCAGACATCGATAATATCCGAACCGCGAAGCGCGACCATGCGCCCGAAGCGAGATTCTTCGATAAGCTCCACCGCCTTTATACCATAGCGGGTTGCAAGCACACGGTCATATGCCGTCGGCGTGCCACCCCTTTGCAAATGGCCAAGCACCACAAAGCGCGTCTCCACGCCGACTCTCTTCTCAATCTCCTCGGCCAGAAACTCGCCGACCCCTCCAAGCCTCGCGTGACCAAAGGCGTCAAGCTCCTTTTCCTTTGTAATCATGCCGCCAGCCTCTTTAGGGTAGGCCCCCTCGGCCGCGACGATTATACTAAAATTCTTGCCCTCCGCCCGCCGCTTCTCCACGACATCAACGACACTTTGTACGTCAAAAGGTTTTTCGGGTATCAATATGTAGTCGGCCCCGCCAGCCATACCGCCGTGCACGGCTATCCAGCCCGCGTGGCGACCCATCACCTCGACAACCATCACCCTGTGATGAGATTCGGTAGTCGAGTGGAGGCGATCTAGCGCCTCTGTGACGATACCGACGGCTGTATCAAAACCAAAGGTAACGTCGGTACCGGATAGGTCGTTGTCTATGGTCTTGGGGACCCCGACGGTATTGATACCCATCTCGAATAGCCGCGCCGCAACGCCGAGCGTATCGTCGCCGCCTATAGCGATAAGCGCGTCCAGACCGAGTGCCTTTATATTCTCAATCGTCTTTTTGGTATCTTCCTCTTTCTTCAAAGGGTTTGTTCTCGAAGTACCGAGTATGGTGCCGCCCCTCGGCAGTATGCCGGAAACCCGGCTTGCCGGAAGCGGCTCGACCCTGCCGTCGATAAGCCCCTTCCAACCGTCCTTTATACCGACAAATTCATAACCCAGCCTCGTGCCCTTCTTAACCACGGCCCTTATAACCGCGTTAAGTCCGGGGCAATCACCGCCGCCCGTAAGTATACCTACCTTCATAATTTTTCTCCTATCAATTAAAGCTCTTTAAGAGCTGTTCTATAATTTTTTATCGCTTAATAGCGGGATCTTTACCGTAAATACCGTGCCTTGTCCAAGATTACTCTCGGCCCCTATCTCGCCGCCCATCGACTCCACTATCGCAGTACATATATTGAGTCCGAGCCCTGCTCCTCCCGTATCCCTTGTCCGTGCCTTATCCACTCTGTAAAAACGGTCGAATATATGCGGAAGCTCCGTATCGGCTATCCCTAACCCCGTATCACTAACACGGAGCACCGCATCTCCACCCTCGGCTTCAAGAGAGATATCAAGGCTGCCATCTTCACGGTTATACTTTATCCCGTTATCTATAAGGTTAAAAACAAGCTGGCCAAGCCTTACCCCGTCGCCAAGGACCTCAAGCGAACTATTATTAGAGATAGCCATAGATATATTCTTAGTGACTGCTCGACGTTTTAAGAGCTCAAAGCTCTCCGTAACGACGGTATCGAACCTTACCGGCTCCTTCTTTGAGACCATCACCTCCACATCGGCCTTTGCAAGATCCAGCAGGTTATTTACGATGTTGCTCATCCGGTCTATCTCTTCAAGGGCGCTTTCCAGGACCTCCTTCATATACTCGGGGGAACCGGAACCGCGAAGCGCCACCTCGATCTCGCCCTTCAGGATGGTGAGCGGTGTTTTTAGTTCGTGAGAGGCGTCGCCCGTAAACTGCTTGACCCTGTTAAAAGATGCCTCAAGCCTGGCTATAGTCTCGTTAAAGGTCTCGGCGAGCCTTCGAATCTCGTCGTGCGGCCCCTTTATCTCAAGCCTTTCATTGAGATTTTCAGCCTCTATCTTTCTAGCCATACGGGTAATATTATCTACCGGTTTAAAGGCCTTTTTGGCGATCGCGCGCCCCCCAAGGCTTGATATGACTATTACAGCGGCCCCGCCGAAGAGGAAGACATATACTATATAACGAAATATCCTCTCCAACACCTCCATGGAAGAACCGACCTGTATTATCGCAACCAGCCCGCCGCCAACCCTCACAGGTTTGGTGATCGTCCTCACAGGGAAACGCCCCATGGTATCGACTATCTCATAAGTGGATTCGCCCTCCACGGCCCGCTCGTACGCATTCTCGGTAAGAGGCAATATAAAACCTTCAAGAGATGAGCTTTTAGCGACGACCATGCCGTGGGCGGTAAGGACCTGTATATAGTTTCCAGAGGTCTTGATACCAAAAAAGCGTTCAAGGATAACCTCAAAATTATGCGGCACTATCAAGCGCCCGGAAGGCCCGATTACGGTATGAACCATCATGCCGGAGACCGAATTTATCTGCTCGTCGATCTTATCCGTATAGACCTTGTTGAGAGAAAAATAGAGTATAAAAGCAAATACGACCAGGCTTGCGCCAAGTAGCCCGGTATACCAGAGGGTCAGCCTTGTCCTAATAGAAAATATCATAATACTAAAAGGGGCTCCAATTAAAGTTTGAGATCATCGGTCCTTTACTCCAGCCTCTTCACCATCATCCGTTATAGAGGCAGGTGCAGTTGCCACCGCCCGCAAGCCGCCAAGCTCTCCAAACGGAAAGCCTATCTTATAAGGCACCACGGCGAGACTTACGCCACTGGCCGCGCTCACCGACTTTAAGAGCGTGACCACCTCGTCCTCGGGCAACCTCTTGCCTGTATGCCAGTCCACGGTCTGGAGTTTTATAAGCACTTTCTTCGGATCGCCTATAATCTCAACGGCGTCATGCACCAGCCCCTCTATAAGCTCCGAGGCCCCTGCCACATCCAGATCAAGCTCTTCGCCAATCTGCCTGTGATAGGCCATGATCGAATAATAATCAAAGCCGACATCCTTGGCCTTTTCCAGATCCTGGGAGAGCCACGCAAGACTTCCGCCGGGGTTCGTCACAGACTCGTACATAAAGTTTATGGCAAATTTCAGACGTGGATTCTCTTGGGCTGAGACACGTTTTAACCTGTCGGCGACAGCGAGTAGTTTTTTATTCTTCCACCTGGCCCACCGCCAGAACTCTTCGGTATAACCGACACCCTTGCCCGGCGCTCTCTTTATATACATAAGGGCCGGATCGAGCCTTCTGCCGGTCTCGGCCATATAAGACACGGAGGCCACGTCGCCATAACCCTCGGTATGTCTAAGTACAAGGTCGTCCTGAAAGAGGATGCCGTCCACATCATAGGCCGCGATATCCCTAAAAAGCCCTTCCAGCCGTTCTACGTTTCTTTCGTTAAATAGGTCCAGCCCCTTGCAGCGCATTACCATATCCGTTTCAAGATCGTAACCTTTACAGGCGAGGTCTTCGCGTTCTTCTATTCCGTAGTTGGCATAACGTGTCGTCATCCACGCAAATACCGATATATCGCGCTGGTGGGCCATGGTCGCGATATCTCCCAGTATATCGGCTATCACCGGGGCGTACCCGGTCTTAAAATATACACCGGCGCCAACATCCTCACCCTTGGCTACTTCGACATGGCGATAGACCGTATCGTATTGATTATGAAATACACGCACTATTATCGCATTGATATTACCAAGCTTCAGTTGGTCCAGTTCTCTTGCTATATCTTGCGTCGTATCGCCGTCAAAGTACATAACCTGCGCCGCGCGAAGCAGGTCCGGGCGCGGCCTGGCTCTTTCGATAATCGTTGAAGGTATCGGAGGCACCAGCGCCTCATGCGTTGGCATGATCTCGCTCGGCCTAACCTCTATCGGAATAGAGGCCTCTCTTGCCGGCTTATCAAAAGATTCCTTTACGAGCGGAACCGGTAATGGTTTGTCAACAGGCTCTTCAATCGATTCAGGCAAAAACTCTTTTTTTATAATAGAGGGCGTTTCGGTCTCAGCCTCTTTCCACGGTTCGTCAATCGACGATACCACAAGCGGGCCTTCTTCTACTTCTACAGGGACTGCTTCTTCTTTAGGCAAACTCTCTTTTGTGGAAATAGGCTCGTCAATAGACGATATCGCCGTGGGAGCTTCTTCTGCTTCGACAGGAACTTCCTCTACTTTCGAAAAACTCTCTTCTATCGGAGCGGGCGGAGCGGACTCTTCAAAGGTCTCGACTACGACATGAAGCTCTTCGACCGGTTCGGGCGTAGGCTCTTCCTTTATGACAGGAGGCAGTACCGGTTCGGCTTCTTTCCACGGTTCGTCAATCGACGATATCGCAATGGCCTCTTCTTCTACTTCAACAGGAAGCTCTTCTACTTCCGAAAAACTCTCTTCTATCAGAGCGGGCGGCGCGGGCGGAGCAGGCTCTTCAATAGGCGGCTCGACTACGGCACGAAGCCCTTCAAGCGGTTCTGGCGCAGGCTTTTCCTTTATGACAGGAGGCAATACCGGTTCTGGTTCTTTCCATGGTTCGTCAATCGACGAAACCACAATGGCCTCTTTCTCCATTGCCGCAGGGGTCTCTTCAATAACGCTCTGCATGGCAAAGAAATCATGCTCCGGGACAATAGGAGCATGAGGCGGCACTGAAACGAGCTCTTCTCTCACCGGGGTCTCACGCTCAAGCGGTGCAGGTTCTCTCCTCACCTGAGAGGGAGGCGACAGCTCCGGAAATACCGGCGCTTCAAGCGGCACGGCCAGCTCGTCAAAGACCGGCTTTGGCGGCTCCGGTTCATCCAGTGCCGACTCAAGGTTCTTTAAGACAACAACGGCTTTAAAGGCCTCGCTTTCGACCTCTTTCGTATCGGTCTCGGCTAGCATCCCCTTTAGGTCGGCCTCTTTGCGCTTTCTTTCTTCGGAAAGTGTCCAAAATAATAACTCGGCCTCGGCGGCCTTGTCATGGTCTGGAAAGTTATTGATAAATCTTACAAATTCTCTCTCGGCCTTACTATACCTGCCGGCGGAAAGGTACGATTCAGCCACCTTAAAATGGGCATTCGGTAAAAGCGGGCTCTCGGGAAAAGTCGCAATAAATCTTGAAAATTCCCTGGCGCTCGCCCGGTAGTCGCCCTCATTCATAAGGAACTCCGCATACCTGAACTGTGCCGCGTCGTCCAGATATAAGCCCTTTGCGCCCTCAACCGCGCGGGCCGAAGATAAGGGCGATACCAAGACCGCCATCGCCATAAAGGCCAATACTATTAGCCCTCTTCTTAAGAATCTCTCTTTAATCACCTTTAATTACTCTCCAAATAAAATATCTATGGCCTCGTCGAGCATGGAAACGCCTATAAGTTCAATACCCTTTAGACCCCCGCATTCCTTTAATGAGTCTTTTGGAAGTATGCACCTTGAAAAACCGAGCCTCAGGGCCTCGGTCACCCTTGAAGCGGTATTCGATACGGCGCGCACCTCTCCGGCAAGCCCAACCTCGCCAAAGACAACGGTCTTCGCATCTATTGCCCTCTCGGTATGATTAGAGACGATAGCCGAGATAACGCCAAGATCGGCGGCCGGTTCTCCGAGGCTCATACCGCCGGCTACCTTTAAAAAGATATCACTTGACGACAGATCGGTCCCGGTCCTCTTCTCAAGCACTGCGGCAAGCAAAAGCACCCGGTTATAGTCTACGCCAAGCACGGTACGTCTCGGAACACCAAAGGGCGTATGCGAGACGAGCGCCTGTATCTCAACAAGTATAGTCCTCGAACCCTCAAGGCTCGGCACCACGACCGAGCCGGACGCGCCCACCGGCCTCTCCGCCAGAAAGACCTCCGAGGGGTTCGTTACTTCCCGCAGTCCACTGCCGGCCATCTCAAAGACCCCTATCTCCATGGAGGAGCCATAGCGATTCTTTGCCGCTCGCAGCACCCTGAACTGGTGGCTGCTCTCTCCTTCCAGATAAAGAACAGTATCTACCATATGCTCAAGCATCTTCGGACCGGCTATAAAACCGTCCTTTGTGACATGTCCAACCAGAAAGACCGGCATATCGAGCGCCCTAGAGCCTGCGATCAAGATGGAGGCGACCTCCCTGACCTGCCCGACCGAACCCGGCGCAGTCTCCACCGCCTCGCTATATAAGGTCTGGACCGAATCGACGACCAGAACCGACGGTTTCATCTCGGATACGACCTTTAAGGTCGCCTCGACCGATGTCTCCGGATAGATTATTAGACTATCTTCGAGTTGTCCGAGCCGCTCGCCGCGTAACCTTACCTGCCTGGCCGACTCTTCACCGGTAACATAAAGCACGCTTTCGCCACGGGCGGCGATTGCGCCCATTACCTGCAAGAGCAGCGTTGACTTGCCAATGCCCGGTTCGCCTCCTATGAGCACGGCTGAGCCCTTTACCATGCCGCCGCCAAGCACCCTGTCGAACTCTGCCAGCCCCGATGAGATACGGTCCTCGTCGCCGGATTCAAGTTCCGTTATAGGCACAGGACCGGCCTTTGCGGTATTACCGCCGACAACAACAAGCCCTTTTTTCCTCTTATCAGGCAGGCGCTCCTCCTTAACGGAATTCCATTCGCCACACTCCGTGCAGCGTCCAAGCCACTGCGGAAAGCTCGCGCCGCACTCTGTGCAGAGATAAATTGTTTTGGCTTTTTTCATATAGGGTAAGGGCAACTCCAAGCCTTGAAAAATATTACTAAGTCCGGTATACGGAAATGTTGCAAATTTCGCTGTTCGTGGTAAGATAAGAAGTTGTAATAGCTAAGAAACCTCGGATCTATTTGTGAACTTGTATATTGTGCCCAAAATCTCCAGCTTCTGCGTTGCGAATCTTTGAAGCAGCTTGCGACTTCTCACGATTTGCGCCTTGAACCTGAACATTTTCAAGCAATCTATTTCGTTCAGAATAAAGCAGAGGCTCCTTAAACATATCAAAAAGAAAGTTTTAAAAAATGGTTCTTGAAAATAGCGAACATAATTATATTTTAAATGAACTGGTCAGGGCTGTCAAGACACTTCAACTCTATCCGAACGGCCACCAGACCCTTGATGACATGGTCGTCCGCAACATCCACAACATTAAAAAGATTACCGGTCAAGTAGGTGAATTTACCTGGATAATTGACTTTAAGGGTATCTTCTACAACAACATACCGCTCTTACCTGGACGTGAGAATATCACCAACCTTACTAAAGAGTTTGCCGTGCGACGCATTAACGAACTAACCTTTACGCCGGATATGACGGCAAAGGAATACCGCTCGTTTCTCTCCCTCATGATCACCGACTACGAGGATGTGCGCGAAATGGGCGGATCAGAGGTCTTCCTGGCTCGCAAAAAGGTCGTAGGAATCCGCCTGAACGAGATGAGTTACGCAAATCTCTTAAAGCTGATTGAGGAAGAGGAGGATAAAGAGGAAGAGATCGAAGAGGAAGAACTGATCGAAGAGGAGGAAGAAGAGGACGTCTACGAGTACGGAGGTGAGGACCTCACCGAGACTCCGATTGAACACCTCATCAAAGAACTCAGGGACGAAACCGACTTTATAAGATATAAAGATCTTGCGGTAAGGATTTCAGAGGGTGTGCACACCCTGCAAAAAGAAGAAGATTACGCAACCATCTCCGAGATCCTTAAGATATATTCTATTCACATGACCGAAGAATCCGGCCTGCCGGAATCAATCAGGTCTACAGCCACGGAACAGATACGCGAACTGCTCACCACCAAGACCTCGTTATTCCTGGTCAAGGGTTTTGCGGAGATGGATAATGAGGAGTATGCGGAAGTTGAACGTATCCTGCTTCAGGGCGGGGCCGTCACGCAAAACATACTGCTTGGATACCTGATCGACCACAAAGACAGTAAGGCCAGACACCGCGTACTTAAGACTATCGCCTTGTTCGGCCCCGAGATACGTCCGGAAGTAGAAAAAAGGCTTAACGACGACCGCTGGTTCGCAGTCAGACAGATGGTCTCGCTACTGGGTGAGATTGGCGAAGAAAAGTCGCTCGACGCCCTGCTCAACGCATACTCGCACCCCGAGACTCGCGTAAAGAAAGAGGTCCTTAAGGCCGTTACAAGGATACCATCCGAACGCTCGCTCGACCTGCTCTTTACGGCCCTGGCCGGCAAAAACCAGGCCCTTCAAGGGCAGGCCATAAGCTCTCTCGGAATCCTAAAAGACCCCGACGCCATAGACCAGCTCGGCGAGATAGCCACGAAGTGGGAGACCTTTCAGGACAGAGTCGAGATAAGAAAAGAGGCGATAAAGGCGCTTGGTAATATCAAAGACGCAAAGGCCATACCCTACCTCAAAAAGGTTCTCTTCGCCAAGATATGGATAAATAAAGAGGCCTATGAAGAACTCAGGCAGCTTGCCGTCGTATCGCTCAGAAAGATCGGCGGCCCGGAGGTAATCTCAATAATAACGGACGCATCAAAACGTTTTAAAGGAAGCACTCTTGCCGCCTGCAAAAGAGCGCTTGTCGAAAAAGAATGAATATAAAACCGGAACTCATACTTCAAACCATTAACGGGGCGCTTCGCAACAGGCTGCTTTATCCCGTGGGCCATCCCTCGGTCGCCGCCATAGAGAAGAAGACCTTTAATATTCTCTCCCTCTATATGGAGAGAAGAAAGAAGATCTATTTCGCTATTATGCACGACACCATGATCTTCGACGAGGTCCCCATCCTTAACGCCGCATCGATATGCTCTGACCTCATAAACCGCCTTGAAGAACACAGCATAGAGGCCGTAACCTTTGAAAAAGGTTTTACCGAAGCTGAGCTTGGCGGCATGATAGATATCCTTCAAACCGAAAAAAAACTCGACGCCTCGACCATTGAGAAGCTGGTCAAGGCAAAGAGACTAAGAAAGATAAATATCAATGCAATAGACAAGGCCGAGAGATGCTCGCTCGAAATATACGACAACGCCATCAAGGCCCTAAAGAATGTTATGGGAGATGTCCGCCTCGGAAAGATACCCAAGATCGACGAGATAGAAGAGGTCGTGACCGAACTTGTCGATACCGTGCTTACCGACCCGAACGCCATAATCGGCCTTACCATGATTAAGGACTATGACGACGACCTCTACACCCACTGCGTCAATGTAGGGCTTATCTCCATGTCCATGGCCCAGGCCATGAACCTTGATGAAGAAGACCTCAAGAGGGTCGGCCTCGGCGCCGTCCTGCATGATATCGGCAAAGTCGCGGTGGCCGAAAGTATTATCAAAAAACCGGGCGGCCTTGACTCCGGCGAATGGGAAAAGCTAAAGGCCCATCCCGTCATGGGCTCCGATATCGTTCAACGCATGGCCGAGATAGATCCGGGTGTAGTAAATATCGTATATGAACATCACATGAAGTTCGACCACAGCGGTTATCCAAAGACCGAAGACCGCTCAAACCCCCTGAGCCAGATCGTAACCATCGCCGATGCTTACGACGCGATAACGACGCTCCGGGTCTACCAGAGACCGCACCTGCCTGTAGAAGCCGTTAAGATTATGATGAGCTATGCGGGAAAGCACTTCGACCCGGAGGTCCTTGGCGTATTCGTAAAACTTATCGGACACTTCCCCATAGGCACGGTCGTTGAACTGGTAAACGGAGAGGTCGGCGTAATCACCGCTGCGAGCAAGCCGGGCGCGGAGAGCCCTGCCATTAAGGTCATCCTTAACACAGCCGGCGAGTCTATCTACCCGCCAAGAGATGAAACTCTCGATACTAGTAACCAGAGTAGCTTCCGCGTCGTCACACCCGAAGACCCGCTTTACAAGAAGGTCAACCTCAACAGATTTTTCGAAGATCAAGCCCGCAAAGACGGCAAGGATAAGTCCTGATTAATTTCCGATAAGGACCCTTCCGGTATCGCGCTGCCGGTCAATGTAACCTCTGACCTATTCGTGAACTCGTATCTTACGCCTAAAATACCCGGAATAAATCAGAGCTTCCCTATATCTTTTTTCCACTCTGAAAGGGCATTAAGCGCCCGCTCGGCATATAGACGTTTTCTTTCGCGTTTGGGTCCCTTTATAGTTGGCAAGAGACCGAAGTTCGCATTCATCGGCTGAAACGACTTGCTCTCACTCTCGGATATATATCTCAAAAGCGCCCCGGTCATGGTCGTCTCCGGCCAGACGAGCGGCTTGAGCCCGTTCACTAGCCTGGCGGCGTTAACACCTGCAACAAGCCCCATTGCCGAGCTTTCCGTATAACCTTCAACGCCCGTAAGCTGGCCCGCAAAAAAAAGTCCGGGCGCGCTCTCTAACTCCAGCTCCGCCGAAAGCAACTTTGGAGAATTTATATAACTGTTTCTATGTACCTTGCCAAGCCTCACGAACTCCGCCTTCTCAAGCCCCGGTATCATCCTAAAGATCCTGCGTTGCTCTCCGTAGGTCAGGCGTGTTTGAAAGCCTACAAGGTTGTAGAGCGTTCCCTCTCTATTCTCGCGCCTTAGCTGCACCACGGCAGCTGGCCAGCGGCCGGTGCGCGGATCTGTGAGGCCGACCGGTTTAAGCGGGCCGAAGGCGAGCGTTTGATCTCCCCTGTCGGCCATCTCCTCTACCGGCAGGCAACCCTCGTAATATTTCGTATCCTCAAAGTCGCGAAGAGGTACGCGATCAGCCTCCTTAAGGGCACAGACAAATGCCGCGTACTCTTCTTTATTCATCGGACAATTTATATAATCTCCAACGACAGAGCCTTCTTCTTCCGGAGTCTCCCCATTCTCCGGTTCGCCCTTTCCATAACGGGACGCAAAAAAGGCCTTTTCCATACCTATCGACTCTACAGTCACTATCGGGGATACCGCATCGTAAAAGGCAAGGTGCTCGCTGCCGACAAGCTTCTCTATCTCTTTGGAAAAGGCCTCGGAGGTAAGCGGGCCGGTGGCTATGATAAGTGGGCGGTCAACTGGAAGCGTCTCGACCTCTCCGTGAATAATCTCAACGCCTATTTCAATAAGCCTAGCCTCGACATATTTTGAAAATACCTCGCGGTCCACGGCCAGAGCTCCGCCTGCCGGGACCCTCGCCGCATATGCGGCCTCGACGATAAGGGAGCCCATCCGGGCCATCTCTTCCTTTAGAAGGCCCGTGCCTTTTTCTACTGAAATAGCTTTTAGCGAATTGCTGCAGACAAGCTCGGCAGGCCCTTCCAGCGTATGGGCAGGTGAATACTTTTGGGGTTTCATCTCGTAGAGGGCAACGCTTTTACCCGCGCGCGCGGCCTGAAATGCCGCCTCGCTACCGGCTAGCCCGCCGCCTATTATTGTGATATCTGCCATAATCTTCTTTCTTTCTATGATATATTAGGGAAGCTCTGATCTATTCGTGAACTCGTATCTTGTGTCGAAAATCTCCAGCTTCTGCGTTGCGAATCTTAGTAATAGCTAGCTATTACCAGCGATTTGCGCCTTGAATCTGAAAATTTTCGATCACAACCTACTTCGCCCGGAATAAATCAGCGCTTCCATAGATTTTTGCAACCTTGCCCTGTCGCACCGTTTATGCTAAATTCAACCATATAGAGACAGGATGGAAAGAGCATGAAAAAAAGAAGGGCGCACGTTATTATAGAAGGCACTGTACAGGGCGTATTTTACAGGGCCTCGACACGGGATAAAGCCCAAGAGCTCGGACTGTACGGATGGGTCAGGAATAGACCCGACTTTTCAGTGGAGGCCGTCTTTGAAGGCGATACCGAGACCATTGAAAAGATACTTGACTGGTGTCGCAACGGACCGCCCGGCGCGTTTGTAAGCAACGTACTGGTTACTTACGAAGACCATACCGGAGAATTCAGCGACTTTACCGTCGTTTACTAATACTAAAAAGACCTACCCAAAGACCAAGGGCGCTATGAGACACAAAAAAGCTTTTTTATTATTCGCTATCCTTATAGTCGCCTTCGGCTGCGCCGGCAAGTCGGCCCCGAAGGGGCCGAAGTTTTTATTTCCCAAGAGCGCCAGGGGAGCAATCTATGCCGAAATCGGACAGACTGTAGTCTACGAAACCGAAGACGCGCGTTTATCGCTAACCGTATTAACGGATAAGAGAGAGATTGATTCGCCCTTCATAGGCAGACTTCTGGATAGCGGATATATCGTCTTTCGCATGAGGATAACGAACAGGTCCGGTATTAAGAAGGTTATATACAACCCGTCTCACACAGCGCTCATGGACAACAGGATGGGTTATAAAAAACCACTGGACTATACCGCGCTCTACGAGATAGCCATGAGGTCCGGTGAGGAGCTAAAGATCAGAAAAGAGCTTACAGGCAAATTCATCGATCTGAATGAGAATGTCGGACCCGGCAAAAGCTCATCGAAATTCTTGTTATTTCCGCCGTTATCCGACGGGGCGACCTCTGCCAAACTCATGATGAAGCTTATCTATATCGGCACAGATACCGTAAGCCTGACATTCCCATACTACTATAAACCAATCGAAATAGAGACGGTAGCGCCTTAGGAAAAAGAACTGCTGAAATAAGTTCTACCCGAAGCAGGTTTTTTCCTTACGCTACTCGGGCGCGACCTTCTCCTTAACCTCTTTCGCCTTTGCCTCAACCTTCTCTTTGACCTCGGTGCCCTTCTTCTTTACCTCTTTGACCTTTCTCTTGAACTCGTCCTCGTAATTTACTATCTTGTCACCGGCCTTATCGGTCTTTACGGCAAGCTTTTTCAGATAGTCGCCGCCGCCAAAGAATATAAAGAAGGCAAAGAGCGCAAGCCCTACGATAACACCCAGAATAAATTTTTTCATAAACCCTCCACTCCATCCTTTAAGCCGCCAGACGGCACACAGGTGTGCTTTTCTTTCGCGGAGTAATTTCATAGCGCCTGGTAACTTCTTATCCGCGTTTAAAGTAAACAGTCGTCTGTATGTTACTCTTCCTTCAGGCGTATGGCCTCCTGGTATAAGTCGCGTTTTTTGAGGCCAAACTCTTTTGCCGCCGTACGCGCCGCGTCCGAGACCGAGTGGCCCGTTTCAAGAAGCCTCTTTAACTCTTCCGTAACAGAGCTCATCTTAACCTCTTCGGGCGCGGTACGCAAGCAAACGACGATCTCACCCTTTAAATCTCTATCGCCGATATCGGTAAGTATCGAAAGGGCCGTGCCCCTCAAGGCCTCTTCGTGCATCTTGGTCATCTCACGGGCAACGACGACCTCGGCCAAGGGAATCGTCTCTGCCATGATCTTGAGGCTCTTTTTAAGCCTGCGCGCTGTCTCGTATATAACAAAGGTCTGCTCGGCTTTCATAGCAAGAAAAAAGTCGCGCCGCTTTCCGTCGGTTCTAGGCACAAAACCCCTGAAACTGAATATATCCATCGGAAGGCCGGAGAGGGCCAGCGCCGATAGTACAGCAGACGGGCCGGGTAACGAAAGCACCCTGATGCCCTCCGCCACGGCGTCACGCACGAGTCGAAAACCGGGGTCCGAAACACCCGGAGTTCCCGCATCCGAGACTACGGCGACATTTTTACCCTCGGAAAGTTTTGCAATAATACGCCGCCCCTTGGCCGATTCGTTATGCTCGAAATAACTGGTAAGCGGCGTCTCTATGCCGAAATGTTTTAAGAGCTTCCCGGTCCTTCTGGTATCTTCGGCGGCAATGAGGTCTACCTCTTTAAGCATACGTAACGCCCTGAATGTTATATCTTCAAGATTGCCTATTGGTGTTGCGACTATATATAGGGTTCCGGACATCTTATTACTTTCTCGAAAATGAGATGGCGGCGATAACTATCATCGCCGCGGTAAAGAGAGAAACAACCACTATATCCAGATAGAGCGGCAACTCGGCAACAAGCGTTCCCTTCGTGCCCAGAAGGATATGCTTAAAGCTGTCAACCCCGTAGCAGAGCGGATTTACATATGTAACCTTGTCGAGCGGAAAAGGCAGCGAATCGACCGGATATAAAGCGCCGGAGAGAAAGAACATCGGCAATACGATAAAGTTCATTATGACGTTAAAGCCCTCAAGAGAGTCAAGGATCGAGGCGATTACAAGCCCCATGGCCGTCATCGAAAGAGAGACCATTATCATTAAAAGCAACATGTAGAGATATTTTACGACCGTAAGCTCCACGCCGAGCACCGGGGCGACGAGCAAAAGCAGCGCGCCCTGAAAGACCGAGAGCGCACTGCCGGCAAAGAGCTTTCCCATCACTATCGTCGTCCTTGAGACCGGTGCAACGAGCATCTCACGCAAAAATCCGAACTCCCTGTCCCATACGACCGAGATAGTAGAAAAGACCGAGCTGAAGAGTATGGTCATGCCTATAATGCCCGGCATGATGAACTTAAGATAACTCTCGTCACCGCCGGTATCGACGAGGCCGCTAAAACCGGCCCCTACGATACCGAGCCAGATAAGGGGCCTCGCAACCGTAACGACCAGGCGTCCCCGCTGACGAAAAAAGCGGGTGAACTCCCGAAGGACTATGACATATATGGCTTTGTAAGCGAACATCTATTCTTTCTATCGATTCATATTTCCGGGCCTGCCCGGTCTTTTAGGCGCCACCTCTTCATCGCGTATCTGCTTGCCCGTAAGGTGTAGAAATACATCGTCAAGGCTCGGACGTTTAAGGTTCACCGACTTTATGCCCACCGTAAGCGCGGAGAATAGTTCGGGTATAAAGCTCTCGCCACCCTCGACCAGAAACGAAAGCCCCTTCTTCTCAATATTTTTAACCTCAAGGCCGAAGCGTTCCCGTATCTCGCGCTCGGCAAGGCGGTCGTCGTCGGTCGACAGGTATATCGTGTCGCCCCGGAGCGAACTCTTTAATGCCTCCGGCGTATCGAGCGCGATTATGCGGCCATTGTCTATGATGGCAATACGATCGCATGCCTCGGCCTCGTCCATATAGTGGGTCGTCATAAAGACGGTATTACCCTCGGTGCGCTTGAGTTCGGAGATATAATCCCAAACGTGGCTCCTGGTCTGCGGGTCCAGCCCCAGTGTCGGCTCGTCGAGAAATAGAACACGCGGACGGTGAAGCAGTCCGCGCGCGATCTCAAGCCTGCGTTTCATGCCGCCGGAAAAACTCTTTACCCTCTCCGAGGCCTTGTCCGAGAGGCCAACGACGGCGAGCATCTCCGCTATACGCTCCTGGGTGAGACGACGCTCCATGCCGTACATATAACAATGGAATTTTAGATTTTCGTAAGCGGTAAGCTCATTGTCGAGCGTTACCTCCTGAAAGACAAGGCCGATCTGAGTTCTTACGCCGTGAGGGTCCTTCATCGCGTCTATCCCCGAAACGGTGGCTCGGCCAGAAGTAGGAGCAAGCAACGTACATAGTATATTGATGGTAGTCGTCTTTCCCGCGCCGTTTGGACCGAGAAAGCCAAAGGTCTCCCCCTCGTTAACGGAAAAGCTCACGCCACGCACGGCCTCTTTGCCGTCGTAGCTCTTCTTAAGATCGATTACCTCTATAATGGACATTCTATATTTTGGTTTTTGGGTTACTAATTAACTGCTTCGCAGCCGGGTCGTTACGAGCCTATAATGCAGCTCAGTACGAATTAATATAATCCGGCCATTATAGCACAAGAAGGGAGAGTTAGCACACAGACGAAGAATATCTTCTTACCGATACCCCAGCGAACCGCCGAGAGGCGCTTGGTTGCGCCTACGCCCATGATGAGGATGTGATTACGTGAGTAGTACTGACAGAAGGCAAGCGCTTAGGAAGGAGTGCGGGAAGCTTAAAATTACAAAGGGGCAAGGGTTGACCTATCTATAAATAGACTACGCTTTCTGGAAATTCTGTCAATACTTCGATACGTTCAGCTCTTCTATCTTACCGGTCACCATGAATACGACGCGCTCGGCGATATTGGTAACGCGGTCGGCAACGCGCTCAAGGTTATGGGCGACCCACATGAGGTAGGTCGCGCCCTCTATCTTCTTCGGATCTTTTATCATGGTCTGAATAAGATCGGCATAAACCCGGTCGTATAGATCGTCTACCTTGTCGTCCTCGTCGCAGACGGCTATTGCCGCCTTGATGTCACGATTTTTAAAGGACTTCATGCAGTTATCGAGCATTGTTACGGCAAATTCGGCCATCTGCGGTATATCTTCAAGGGGCTTTACGATTTCGTCCTTGCCTATCATCACATTTATACTGGCCGTGCCCTCGGCGTGGTCGGCTATGCGCTCCAGGTCGGTAATGATGCTCAGTATGGCGGCGATGATGCGAAGGTCAACTGCCATGGGTTGTTGCGTGGCTATGAGCAGCAGGCAGTTCTCTTCGATCTTATACCTGATGTCGTTTATCTTCTTATCGTCCTTCATGATCTTCTTCGAGGCCTTTATATCTCTCGCCTTTAGGGCTTCAACCGAACCTATAATAGCGGCGCGAACCATCGCGGCCATCTTATAGACATCATCTTCAAGTTTTATCAGTTCCTTGTGATAAGCAACGCGTCCCATCTCGCCCCCCCTTTATCCGAATCTTCCGGTTATATAGTCTTCAGTAAGTTTATTAGAAGGTGTCTGAAATATCTTTTTCGTAACGTCAAATTCCACGAGGTCGCCCATCATAAAGAAGCCGGTATAGTCTGATACGCGGGCGGCCTGTTGCATGGAATGTGTAACGATTATAACGGTATACTCGCTCTTTAACTCGTCGATAAGGTCCTCTACCTTTGAGGTTGATATCGGGTCGAGCGCGCTACAGGGCTCGTCGAATAGAATTACCTCCGGCTCTGTCGCAATAGCGCGCGCAATACAGAGCCTCTGCTGCTGGCCGCCCGAGAGAGCAAGGGCACTGTCGTTAAGCCTGTCTTTTACGTCGTTCCAGAGGGCGGCCTTTTTGATAGACTTTTCGACCACCTCGTCAAGAACCGACTTTTTATTTATACCATGAATACGCAGGCCATAGGCAACATTTTCAAATATCGACTTGGGAAAGGGATTGGGCTTTTGAAAGACCATGCCTATCTTTCTTCTCAGGTCGATGACGTCAATTGACTTATCATATATATCGATGCCGTTGTAGAGCATCTCTCCGGTAAGTCTGAAGACGGGGACAAGGTCGTTCATGCGGTTTATGCACCTTATAAATGTACTCTTACCGCAACCCGACGGGCCTATTATAGCCGTGACCGTCTTTTCCTCGATGGAGAAGTTGATCTCCTTTAGGGCCTGTGTCGCGCCGTAAAAGGCGTTTACATTCTTTATCTCAAATGCCGCTGCCATCTTTCTACCACCTTATATTCTTGCTAAATCTATGCCTTAGCCATATGGCCACGGCATTCATCGCAAATGTTATCAACAAAAGTACTATTATAGCTGCCGCCGCATTTACCAGGAACTCGTGCTGCGGACGCGACGTCCAGTTAAAGATCTGAATCGGTAATATCGAAAACGGATCGAACAGGCCGCCTTCGAGATTTATAAATGGAAACTCGCCGACTACCGGGCTCTCCGGCAAGAAGGCGATATATGCGAGCGCGCCGACTACTATCAACGGAGCCGTCTCTCCGACCGCCCTCGAAAGGGCCAGTATGATGCCTGTAAATATACCGGGCATGGCAGAGGGAAGGACCTGCTTTGATATGGTCTGCCAGCGGCTGGCACCTAGCGCGAGGCTCGCCTCCCTGATCGACGGTGGTATGGCGCGAAGCGCCTCTCTCGTAGAGACAATTATAACAGGCATGGCAAGAAGCGCAAGGGTAGCGCCACCGGCGAGTATAGACCTATCGAGCGATAAAAAACGCACAAAGACCCCTAAACCCAGAAGACCATAGATAACAGAAGGCACGCCGGCGAGATTCGCTATATTTATCTCTATAAAGGCAGTGAGGCGGCTCTTTTTAGCATACTCTTCAAGATATATCGCCGCCATAATTCCGACCGGACAGGCTATGATCGAAGTAATAATCATGATCCATAGTGAGCCCACAAAAGGCGCGAGTATACCGGCCCTTTCAGCCTTGCGAGAGGCAAAACTGGTCATGAACTGCCAGTCGAGCCTGCCCGCGCCGTCCCAAAGAATATCAATAAGCAGTACGGCGAGAAAGAGCAGGCCAAAGAGGGTCGCGGCAAGTCCAATGTACTTGAACCACCTGTCGTTACGCCTGTTTTTTGCGATAATGTCGCTCATCTTCAATCGTACTCCTGCCTAAAGCGTTTACGGAGATAGAAGCTTGCCGTATTCAACAAAAAAGTCGCTATAAATAGAGACATGCCGACTGCGAATATCGTCTTATACTCTATCGTGCCCCACGGCGTATCTCCAAGACTGACCTGTACGATATAGGTCGTAACCGTCTCTATCGGCACGAGCGGATTGGCGGTCAGGCGCGGTTGCTGCCCGGCGGCTATCGCCACTATCATCGTCTCGCCGACCGCCCTTGATATGCCGAGTATGACAGAGGCCGATATACCCGAAAATGCCGCGGGAAAGACGACCCTGAGAGAGGTCTGGAGCCTTGTTGCCCCTATAGCAAGCGAACCCTCGCGCAGGCTCATCGGAACGGCATGCAGCGCGTCCTCGCTAAGGGACGATATGATCGGAATAATCATTATGCCCATGACTATGCCTGGCGAGAGCGCGTTAAAACCGGACATTCCGGGTATGAGATTTTGCAAGAGCGGCGTAACGAATACCAGCGCGAAAAATCCGTATACGACAGTCGGCACACCGGCAAGAACCTCAAGAACCGGCTTAATAATATTACGCACCCTGGGGCTTGCATACTCCGATAGATATATCGCGCTGATAAGCCCAATGGGAAGCGCCACGGCCATTGCGATCACGGTCGTCAAAAGCGTGCCTGCAAATAAGGGCATGATGCCGAAGTGTTTATTGGCAAATAGCGGTGTCCACTCGGTATCGGTCAGGAAACTCCACAAAGAGACCTCGCCAAAGAAGTCGATTGTCTCAAAGAGCAGGACCAGAACGATACCTACCGTCGTTAATATAGATAAGAGCGCACAGAGGAATAAAATACTCTCTATGATACGCTCTTTAATCTTTTGTGCCGACTTATTCTTCATGAATTCCTTTTATATCAACCAGTTAGGGGCCATACTGAAGCGACCGCTCAGACCCCTACCAGATATAACCTAAGCCATCTTACAGCAGGGAGATTACCTTATGATTACCCGAAGGTTACGATTGTGTTACGAAGCAGGGCAACTATCCCTTATTTAGTGATGCGCTGAACCACGAATTGCGCTAAACTCTATTATAGTGCTTATAATCCAACACGCAACCACTTTGAGGGGGGTCTTATGAAAGGGCAATATGTATGTCTCGTATGCGGCTTTAATATGATCGGGCACCACCCGGATAATTGCCCCTTCTGCAACGCGCCGAAAGAAAAATTCATAACGAGCGCAGAGTGTAGCGAGTCTTTTATAGTAAAGTCCACACCCGTCACCGATAATGTCACATGCCTGCGCTCCGAGCCTGAACTTGGTCTTGAACATAGCGCATATTGCGTAGAAGCGGTCGGGCGCAGCTTTTGGATAGACTGCCCTTCGAGCTTTACGCCTGGTCTCGGTGCGCCGCGCTCTATCCTATTCACCCACCACCACTTTCTCGGAGCCTCGAACCTCTACCGCGAAGAAGACGGCGCAAAGGTTTACATACACCGGGCCGACAGCGAGCACGATATCGTAAAGCACCACGACTTCGACACCCTATTTGAAGGCGATTTCAAGGCCGGAGGGCTTGAGGCCTATCATATAAACGGCCATACACCGGGTTTTACCTTCTATATCCATGGCGAGGTATTATTTATATGCGACTACCTATTTCAAAGAGAGGACAAACTCGTCTACAACCCCTACGGCCCTAAAGAGAAGACAGAAGAGGGCGGTCGAATGATAGCTAGGATCATCAAAGGGCGTGATATCACTATGGTATGCGGGTTTAATTACTTTGAAAGATACAAAACCTGGCGAAAGAAGTTCGACAGGTTGCTAGCCGAGACAGTCTAGCTTTCCTCGAAAGAACCCTAACTCGCCGCCTTTAAGGTAAAGCTGAAGGTCGAGCCTTTTCCGGTCTCGCTCTCGACCCATACCCTGCCGCCGTGGCCCTGCAGGATATGTTTTACTATTGCAAGGCCCAATCCGGTGCCGCCCATCTCGCGGCTCCGGGCCTTA
Source organism: Deltaproteobacteria bacterium (assembly GCA_029262535.1). Classification (GTDB taxonomy): domain Bacteria; phylum Desulfobacterota; class GWC2-55-46; order GWC2-55-46; family JAJCZF01; genus JAJCZF01. Next base: position 7,495 of record JAJCZF010000056.1, on the reverse strand, counting down.
TCAACGCGGTAGAATCTTTCGAAGATACGCGGCAGGTCCTTTTTGGGTATACCGAGGCCGGTATCGGTGACGTAGACCTGAACCTCGCCGCCATCGATCTTAAAACCTACGCAGACGGAACCGCCCTTGGGCGTGTACTTTATGGCGTTATCCAATAAATTAACCATGACCTGTTCGAGGCGGTCACGATCGCCAAAGAGCATCATGGGCTCTTCGGTAAGGCAGCTTGAAAGAGAGACACCTTTGTCGGCTGCCAGTTTTGTAAAACCCGGCAGCATGGAATTAACAAGCTCATTAATATCAAGCCGCGTCAGCTCAATAGAGATCTGCTCTCCCTCAAGGCGCGAAAGGATAAGCAGGTCGTTTATGAGGCGACTCATGCGCGTCGCGTTCTTATCTATTACCCGCAGGAAGTCACGAGCCGTATCAAAATCATCCATGCCGCCGTCGAGCAGCGTCTCGGAATAACCCTTTATAGAGGCCAGCGGAGTGCGAAGTTCGTGTGAAACATTGGCGACAAAGTCCTTCTTAATAGCCTCGACACGTTTCTCTTCCGTGGTATCTCTGAGAAATATCAAGAGGTTACCGTCGGTAATGGGTACGAGCCTGGCGTTATAGTATCTGCCGGACTCCCTTATCTCTATAAACTCGTCCTTGCTATCGACTTCAAAGCCGCCACTATCTGCTTTTAAAACGGCGGCGTCAACGGCAGAGAGCAGCGACTTATCTTCAAAAAGCTCCGATAGCGGTCTGCCCGAGAGTTCTCCCTTGGCCTTGAACGATTTTAAGATAAAAGGATTTGCATATAAGACCTTTTTTCCGGAGTCGAGTGCGACCGCGCCGGTCTGTATCTCGCTCGCAATGGCCTCAACTATCGCCGTAACAGACATCTAAGAGCCTTCCTCATCGGTAAAACGATAACCCGCGCCACGAACAGTCTCTATATAAAGACCAGCCTCTCCGAGCTTCACCCTGAGACGCCTTATATGTGTATCGACCGTGCGGTCGGTGACGTGAAAGTCCTCGCCCCATGCACGGTCCAGCAAAACATCTCTCGTAAGCACCCTGCCCCTGCCCTTGATTAACTCTGTAATAAGTCTGAACTCGGTTGAGGTAAGATCAATACCCACACCCGCGACACTCACCTTATGGCGAGATGTATCGATCGTAAGCGCGCCGTAAGATAATATCTCGGACGGAGCCGCCGCCTTCTCCGGGGCCTCTTCTTCACCCCTCGGTCCGCCGCGCTTTAAGATAGCCCGCACCCTCAATATCAACTCTCTCGGGCTGAATGGTTTTGTTATATAATCGTCGGCGCCAAGCTCAAGCCCTACGATGCGGTCTATCTCCTCGCCCTTGGCCGTTAACATTATTACAGGGATATTTCGTGTGCCGCCCTCGCCTTTGAGCCGCTTAAGCACTTCGGTGCCCTCCATATTGGGCAACATGATGTCGAGCACGATAAGGGCCGGGCATTCCTTACCGGCGATATCAAGCGCCTCGGGACCGTCCTCCGCAGTAAGCACTGAAAAACCGGCCTTCTTAAGATTATAAGAGAGCAGGTTTAGAATATCCGTCTCGTCATCTACGGCGAGTATCTTTATCTCTTCCATGCTCACCTATCGGTCCTCATCCGCCGTACCTGCGCCGCCGCCATCATATTTTAAGGCATACGGGGCCAAGAGAGCCACGACCCTTTTTTCAATATCATCCCTGACATGGCGCATGAAAGCGTCGTCACGCCCAAAAGGGTCTTCAATAGGCCAGTCCTGCTTTTCACCCTTATAAGAGGGCGGACATATCTCGTCTGCCGTGCAACAACCAAGCGTAATTACGATATCGGCCCACTCTATAATATCTTTTGTGACCTGATCCGATGTTTGGTCCGAGATATTTATTCCGACCTCGCTCATCGCGCGAATAGTAGCCGGGTGCACATAACCGAGCGCGGATGTGCCGCCGCTCTTTATCTCAACATCTTCCCCTCCGTGAGACCAGGCAAAACCCTCGGCCATCTGAGAGCGGCAGGTATTTCCTATACATAAAAATAAAATCTTTTTCACTGCTTAAGCCTTTCCTAAAACTTTATAGAACTGCTTCTTAGATATTTTTATCATAATAACAGGATACAATCGGTCAAATCAACCGCATTTAATCCTGAAAAAAGACCGCGAGAGACGCTGACGCGTCCCCCGCGGCACAGGAGGATAGAAAGAATACTAATTTTAGATAAGTATCTTCCTACTTATTATTATAGCACACCGCACAGTGCGCAAAGCAGATTTGAGGTATCATTCTTGGCAACCGGCAGTACCCGGCGGCCAGGAGGTGATACTTTTATACAAATCTAAAACTTTAATGCTTGTCTTCTATAAAGTCGACAATCCTTGACGAATCGTTAATTATCGTGCCGTCATAGTCGATCACGGGCACCAGGCGCTGCCCCGTTAGCTCTGTCAGCATTGCCCGTTCGGCCTCGTCGTTCTCACCTTCATAGACCCATACGTTTTCGTATTCGAGTCCTTTTCGGTCAAGCAACTCCGAAACCTTACGGCAGTACGGACAGCCTTGCATCTGATATAGTTTTATCGGTAGAGTCATTAAAGAGCCTCCTTATTGTTTTTTACTTTTGTACATCTCTCTATCGGCCTCGGCGATAAGCTCCTCTATATCTATGGGCTTTTCAGGATCAAAGATAGCGGTACCAACACTTACCTTAATTGAAAACGGACGGTCCGGGACCGAGTTGAGCCTATCTAAAGAGGCGTAAAGGCGAGATAATATATTATCTAAATTCTCTTCATTAGCGGCATTAGCCACGAGCACGACAAACTCGTCCCCACCTAAACGCGACACTATATCCGACTCTCGGAAGGTCCTCATAAGCAGAGCGGCATATTCCCGAAGCGCCTTGTCGCCTGCGTCGTGACCAAAGTTGTCATTTACCTCTTTAAAGGAATCCATATCGGTAAAGACAAGAAAGAGCTTGTTTCCGAGCCTTTTGGCACTCTTGAACTGCTCCAGAGCCAACGTAAATAGACCCCTTCTATTATAGAGGCCGGTAAGCTCATCCCTTAAAGAAAGGGCCCTAAGCTCACGCTGAAGGCCCTGGCGCTCAAGTGAATATGAGATTGAACGCACAAGAAGCTCTCTATCTATAAGCCCTTTTACAAGGTAATCCTGCGCCCCGGAGCGAACAGCCCGGAGCCCGAAATCCTCTTCTGCGTGACCTGTTAAGACTATGACCGCCATATGCGGAGAGAGCTCGCCTATGCGCTTCATTGTCTCGGATAACTGGCTGTCTGGAAGTGATAGATCGAGCAAGGCAAGAGAGAACTCTTCCTCCTCGCAAGCGGTGGTAGCGTCGGCAAAGGAGTTAACAGATCTAACAAGATAAGCCGGTCCGGCATCTAAGCGGGATGAAGCGCTCTTAAGCATCTCCGAAATGAGGATCGCAAAGTGCGGATCATCTTCGACGAGCAGCACCTTTATCAGGTCCGAATGCTCAAGAGAGGTAGTTTGCTTTAAATCGCTCACTATAAAGACCCATAGTTGCGGACGCAACTGTCCGTCTACTTAAGGAACCTATAACTTTGCCCTGTAAGTTAGACCTTATTCCTTCTTATCGGGAGGGTAGGGGCCGCCTTCATCGGTAATGAAGAGACATTCGGAATCAGGGCCCATCTCGTAAGGACAGTGACGAACGCCATAAGCGCCGCCCTTTCCTGTCTCTATGACGTAACGGCAGAGCCACATCATCGACCCGGAGCCTTCGCCGTCCTGGCCTCCACCGGAGCCGAACTCGCCCCTGTCGTCCTCATTACCGATCTTTCTATGCCTTGATGGTGACTTTATTTTCTTAAGATATTTACATTCCATAAGGGCTATCTTACAGGATTAGACCTACTTCGTCAAGCTCTCAAAACTACCGAAAAGAGAGTCCGCAACAGCCCCGAACGGCCTCTGCGATATCACGAATATCGTCCCTTATGTAAGTTGCTCCCCCGACCATTTCCATATCCTCGCCCCGGATGGAAATGGTCGGGGGAGAGCTATTCTTATTGAGATCTATCCTTATAAAATAATTCACAGCCACCCCACTTTTATCATCATTTTCAATACGCCTCAGCTCAACAATACCCGCCCCGGAGTCGTAACGCCGCTCGTCATATCCGAGCAAAAGCCCCTTAACATAAGCCGCCCTCAAGGCCTCCGCGCCCCTTCCGGCTTCGAGTTCCACCGTGACCTCGCCAGCCGGCGAGCCGGAAAAACGCGCCAGAGATTCAGAGGGGGCAAAGAGTGTACATATAAATAAGATAATGAATAGGATTTTCTTCATAGTATATAGATTATAGCATAAAAGTGGAAAATTATGTTCAGAGTAGCCAGGCTTGATGGTTTAGCCAACACCAGTGGCCTTTTCAGGGAGATGTTTTTGCTGCTTCACGCTTTCTTCCTGTATTAGAGAGCTATGACTCATTACAACCCATTGTTTCGTTTACCTAAGAATCAACAGTATATTCTCCGAATAATGAGCAGGTTCTTTGAGCAAATGATAATTTTCTTTTCTTTGCTAAAAAAAAGGAATAAAATATTGGTCTTAATAAGAAGACAACCTAAGAAGGAGAATAGAGAGAATGAAAGGTTATATGCTTTATAAAAAGGGCGAGGTAGAAATTACGCCTGAGCAATACGAGGTAAACCAATTTCAGAAGGCTGCCGAAGAATACGGTATTGAACTTAATGTGCTCAAACCAGAACAGTTCGATCTCATCGTTACCCGTGACGACCGCAAGAGCATTCGTGTCGATGGAGAAGTTGTTACTCTTCCCGACTTTTTTCTGCCGCGCATGGGGGCCTCGACAACTTACTTCGCACTTGCCGTGATAAGGCACCTTGAACGCCTCGGAGTTTATTCATTTAACAAGTCCGATGCGATAGAGCTGGTTAAGGATAAGCTCTACACCCAGCAGGTGCTTGCTTCAAGCAATCTTCCCTTCGCCAAGACCATGCTTGCCAAGTTTCCTGTGGATATCTCCCTTGTCGAAAAATTACTGGGCTTCCCGGTTGTGGTAAAGACGGTCTACGGAAGCCAGGGCGCGGGCGTATTTCTTTCGGAGAATAAGGCACAGTTCGAGGACCTGATGAATCTCGTCTGTGCGACCAAGAGTAACGCCAATATTATCCTCCAGGAGTACGTAAAGTCAAAGGTCGGAGAGGATCTCAGGGTGATTACGGTCGGGGGGCGAGCCATTAGCTGCATGAAGAGGAAATCAAAGGACGGCTCCTTTAAGGCGAACTTCTCGGACGGGGGATCGGTGGAGCCGTATGAACTGACGAGCGAGATTGAATGGATCGCTACCGAGGCCAGCAGGATATGCAACCTCGATATCGCCGGAGTTGACCTTCTCTTCGACGGAGATCATTTTAAGATATGTGAGATAAATTCATCTCCAGGGTTCCGCGGTATGGAAGAGTGCCACGACATAAACGTAGCCAAAGTCATCTTTGACTTTATGAGGATACGACTGGGGCTATACTCATAAGACTGCCTGTTGAGAGAAGTTAAGTTTAACCATCCATTCAAGGATGTATTGCAGTCTCCGGGCATTTGCAGTAGATTAATGAACTGACAATAAGGGGAACCGACATATGTGCCGTTTCGTTTTGTATCTCGGTAGCGAGATAACTCTAAGTTCACTCATCGTCGAACCGGATCATTCTCTAATTAATCAGAGCTTTCACAGTAAAGAGCGCAAAGAGCCTCTTAACGGAGACGGCTTCGGGGTGGCATGGTATGTGCCGCACGTAAGCAAGAACCCGGTTGTTTTTAAAGATATAGCACCCGCGTGGAGTAACATGAATTTACAAAACCTTGCTCCCGTAATGCAAAGTGGCTGCGTACTGGCTCACGTACGCGCCGCGACTCACGGCCTGCCCGTCACCCAGTTAAATTGCCACCCCTTCAGCTACGGACCATTTTCGTTTGTCCATAACGGCGCAATCAGAGACTTTAATAAAATTCGCCGTACGCTCATAGAGAAGCTTTCAGACGAAGCATACAACTCTATTCTCGGCTCTACCGATTCGGAACATTTTTTTGCGCTCTTTATGGATCACTACAGGAGCATAAAAGCTGAAAATGATGAGGATAGAAGCGAGCCCATGGCAGAAGCACTTATGAAAACGATATCCGATATTGTAGAGATGAAAGCAGAGGCTGGCATTGAAGGCCGTTCAGTACTAAATATTGCCATAACAGATGGAAAATCGGCCGTAGCATCGCGGTATGTAGACACCAATCCAGACACTGCCGCATCCCTATACATACACTCCCAAGGTGAGGTTATCTGTTCTAACGGCGAATATATCTTCGATGAGACGCGGACAGATCACCCATCTATAATTATTGCCTCGGAGCCGCTAAACAAGGATACGGGCTGGCAGAAGGTAGACCCAAACCGTATGGTGATACTAAGAAGCGATCGTTCGTTTGATATAAGAGAAATTAGATGATAGCCCTCAGAAATAGTTCGGAATGGCCATTACTGGCTAGCAAGCCAGTAATGGCAACAATTATACTTAATACTATTGCTACTCGCTCTTATTCTTATGAATCACACTTTCTCAAGACACTCAATATTGCGCACTTGTAAGTGTACTACGCATCCTACTGACGAGCGGAGAACTTAACCTCCCTCTAAAAACAAACAAAGCCCTCCGTCTCTAATGAGACGGAGGGCTTTTTTAATAATTCCCGCGGCGACCTACTCTCCCACACAGTTACCCGTGCAGTACCATCGGCCCGGAGAGGCTTAACTTCCGTGTTCGGGATGGGAACGGGTGTGACCCTCTCGGTAAGGCCGCGGAAAAGCGAATTTCGTTTTTCCACTCGTATAAGGTTTTTTTAGTTTGTAATTCTTATAAGACGCCGGAAATTGAAGACCGAACGCTTAGCTTCTTAGATTGTGCTTACAATCAAAGTGCGTACTGAAAAACTATGATCAAGCCTCACGGTCGATTAGTACCGGTTAGCTGAATACATTACTGTACTTACACACCCGGCCTATCAAACTTGTAGTCTCCAAGTGACCTACAGGGACCGAAGTCCAGAGAGATCTAGTCTTGGGGTTAGCTTCCCGCTTAGATGCTTTCAGCGGTTATCCTTTCGGCACATAGCTACCCGGCGTTGCTCCTGGCGGAACAACCGGAACACTAGAGGTGCCGCCATCCCGGTCCTCTCGTACTAGGGACAGATTCCCTCAAATCTCTTACGCCCACAGAAGATAGGGACCGAACTGTCTCACGACGTTCTGAACCCAGCTCGCGTACCACTATTAATCGGCGAACAGCCGAACCCTTGGGACCTGCTTCAGCCCCAGGATGTGATGAGCCGACATCGAGGTGCCAAACCGCGCCGTCGATGTGAACTCTTGGGCGCGATCAGCCTGTTATCCCCGGCGTACCTTTTATCCGTTGAGCGATGGCCCTTCCA
>JAJCZF010000055.1 GCA_029262535.1 Deltaproteobacteria bacterium | reverse complement strand
ATTGCCTCAAGTGCTACCTTGGCCTTAAACTCTGCTGAATAACGCTTACGTGGTCCCTTGCTCATCGGTATTCCTCCTTCGTTAGTGTGCGACGTTCAACCTTAACACACTGTCCGAATTTTGGGGACCACCTCTACCTTTCGGCTGGATTCGGCTATAAGATGGATCGACTTGTTATTGACGGCTTCTACATGGCAAGCATCTTCGAGGAGAGGACGGTAAGGAACTCCATTTTAAGCGGAGAGTATAATACATATACCCATTTTTTTGGCACAAGCATAGGATACAGCTTCTAACGTTGCTCGGCTAACCAAAATAAAGCCTTTTGGAGGATGCTCTAATCTAATAGAAAATCATATGAATATTTACTAGGGAGGGGACTTAGACGATGCAACACGCGACGCTCCAACACAAGATCACCCGTCCAGAAAACCAGAATATTTACTTGCGAGAAAATTTTTTCTCCATCATTGATGCTTGCAGAAAGAATCCTGTGATTTGGATATCTGCACCTCCTGGTGCAGGCAAGACGACTCTTATCAGTAGCTATATCGAATCACGTAATATACCCTGCCTCTGGTACCAGGTAGACTCAACTGATACGGACCCAGCTATCTTCTTCCAAAATATGGGTCTTTGTGTCGAGAAGTCAAACTCAAATAAAGAAACTCCCTTACCATACCTTACCCCTGAGTACTTATTGGGGCTTTCGGCTTTTTCACAGAAATTTTTCTTAGAACTATACAGTAGGGTAAATAAAGAGTCATTCATCGTATTTGATAACTACCAGGAGGCCCCCTACGAATCTATGCTACATGATGTTTTACATTCTGGCATTGGCACTATACCGGAAGGCATAAATATTGTCTTCATTAGCCGCACGACACCTCCGCCAGTTCTTTCTCGTCTGCGTATTGAGCAAACGATGGAGATGATTACCTGGGATGATCTTCGGTTGACTTCTGAAGAGACAAATGGAATTGCATTAAATCGGGGTTTGGAAAATATATCGGATTCGAGTATTCGAAGGTTATTAGCAAAAACTGACGGATGGGTTGCCGGGCTTGTACTGCTGATTGAAAGCGGTAAGATAGACATTCTTTCAGATGAGTTATTTGAAGTTAACGATTATGAAGAAATATTCGAATACTTCTCCAAGCAGTTCTTTCAAAAGTTGAATGACGAAGAGCAAGAGTTCCTATTAAAGTCATCGCTTTTACCAACTATGACCACCAACATGGCTGAAGAACTAACCGGGTATAAACGAGCTACGCACATCATTACCGATCTTAGTCGAAAAAGCTATTTTATACAAAAGCATATTAGCAATAAAGTTCGTTATCAATTTCACCCTCTCTTTCGCGATTTTCTTTTAACCCTCCTTGAGAAGAATACAGCTACTAACGATTTGATTGAAGTCAAGCAAAAGGCAGCTGAGTTACTTAATGAAGACGGTCAAGTATTCGATGCCATAAAGCTCTTTCACCAGACAAAAGACTGGGACATACTTTCCGGCATTATTTGCAATCAAGCGTCGACCATGCTTGAACAAGGAAAACATAGGACTCTTTTGAGTTGGCTTGACTTGTTGCCGAAACAAACAGTACTTGGAAATCCTTGGCTTTTATATTGGCAAGGCACATGCGAATTACCATTCGATCAAATTGGAAGTAGTCAATCTTTTGAAAGGGCTTATACCCTTTTTTATGACAATAGAGACCCTCATGGAACATTCTTGAGTTGGGCCGGTGTCGTTAATGCGACTATTCATGCTTTTGACGATTTAAAGCCATTAGATCGGTGGATAGACTTACTTGACGAGATTTTAATCGAGTTCCGGGAATTTCCATCAAAAGAAATTGAAGTTCAGGTTTCTCTATGGATGTTCGTTGCCCTTTCTTTTAGGTCACCGGGACATAAGAACATGCAGCGCTGGATGGAAAGAGCATATATTTTCTTTGATGTAGTGCCAGACCCAGACAAACGAGTATTAATCGGCTTACCTTTAGTAGATTATTTTATATGGGTTGGAGATATTGAGAAGGCAAATATTATAGTAGGAAAACTTTCAAAGATCATCGAAGATAATAGGTGTACACCTATGTCTTTGATATCAGTCAAACTGGCCGAGTCGTTAAATAATTGGTTCCGTGGTAATTTAGAATCTTGTCTTGCGACTATCTCTGAAGGTCTTGAACTAGCGGAGACCAATGGTCTTAACGTTTATAATTATTTTTTCTACGGGCATGGTGTCGTATGCGCCCTTACAGCCGGAGATATCTCTCAGGCTGAGTTTTTTCATAAAGATATAGTATCTGTTTTAGATGAGAGAAAGAGGCTTTGCGCATCTTACTACCACCACATTACCGCCTGTTATAACCTATTCAAAAGAGACTTTGTAGAGGCGCTTGAACATGAGAAACTTTCCCTCGGTCTTGCCGCAGAAATGGGCAATCCTTTTGCAGAAGCTATGAGTCGTTCCGGAGTGGCGCTAATAAGTTATGAACTTGGTAAACATCAAGTGGCTAATGACGAGATATCACTTGCTCGTGAACTTGCTGTAGAGGTTGGTAGTAAGATTGTGGAGTTTATATGCAATTTATTCGAGGCATATTTTGCTCTTGACAGTGGAGATAGGAATGTGGCGATAGAAAAAATCAGCGAAGCTATGCACCTTGGCAGCACTAATGATTATGTTAATTTCCATATGTGGAATCCTGTAATGATGAGTCGGCTATGTGCGTTAGCTTTAGAAGAAGATATTGAGGAGAATTACGTCAGAAAACTAATTTTAAAACGCAATATTCTCCCTACTAGTGAAGCACTTGGAATTATTAACTGGCCATGGCAGTTTAAGATATATTTAATTGGACGGTTTGAAATAATTAAAGAAGAGAGTCCTTTACAGTTTGGACGGAAACCTCCCAAGAAGCTAATAGAGTTGTTGAAAGAATTGGTTTTTCTTGGTGGAAGTAATGTTCCTATAGATAAATTAATAGATACTCTATGGCCTGATTCCGACGGAGATTCAGCAAGTTTCGTTTTTTATAAAACTTTAAGTCGCATTAGAAAGTTTTTGGGAAATAGCGATGCTTTGCTTCTTCACGATGGCAAGCTCTCGCTGAATTCGCTTTATTGTTGGGTTGACGTACATGCATTTAATGATTTGGCAAGCAATATTGATTTTGACTCTGCGGAAGGTTTAGATAATAGTACCATCAAAAAATTGGAAAACGCAATTGCGCTGTATGGCGATGGTTTTAATGGAGATACTCCGCGAGGAATGGCTTTGAGTAAACGTATGGATAGCAATTATAGACGCTGCATCTTAAAACTAGGTTCGCACTGGGAGGAATCAGGCTTGCTTGAGAAAGCGGGAAATTTATACAAACAGAGTCTAGGGACCAACATTACATCTGAAGAACTTTACTGTAGGCTCCTTTTCTGCAATCTACAACTTGAGCACTGGGACGATGCAGTGATCACACATAAAAATCTTATGGAATACCTGACTGACCATGAGATTGAGCCGTCTCCTCGCACGAAGACCACTATTCAAAGATTTTTATCTAACCGATAGCGTTCCATTCCTTCAGAATTAATTATTTTTCTCATCCTTATTAAGATTTTCTTGAAGCCCTATCCCAACTAAGTACCGAGACCCACGCTTAAAGTCCTCTGTAAAAGAATTTTCTAATACCTCCATTTTTTTCTTTCAGCACCTTAATCTGTCTTCAATACGTCAAGTCCAACCTGTTAAGTTTATCGTACGTAAACATGAACCGGATGACACGGTACCATTTTGGCTTCTGTTTGCGATGTTTGACTTTTATCGCGATTGATTCACAGGTTTGTAATGTTAACCAGCATGAAATATGTTGGCTATAGAAGGCGACGGTATGAAGAGTAAAAGCTTACTTATTAATTATTCGGGTTACCCAACATCAATTAATGCGTTAATGCCGGACAATGGATTGGCAGTCTTAGCGGGTTCTTTGTTGAGTCACGGGCATGAAACGACAATTATAGATTACAACACTATAGATATTCTACTACTTCGTCCACCAGAGTATGGAGAAAGGCTCTTTAAGTTAAATCAAGATCGGCACGCGGGTAGTTTAAATGAGTTTAAAGAGATAGAAGCCTCGTTAGAGCAGATTCAGGTAGAGGATATAGAGAAGAAGGCTTCGGAGATAGCTCAAATGGTCTTTGATGAAGAGATCGACTTTCTCGCATTTAAGTTATGGACAGGCAAGAGTTTTGAAAATAGCATAAAACTTGCTGAAGCAATCAAGAAAATAGTCCCTTCAATTCTCATCTTCGCTGGTGGTCCTCATGTTGATTATTTTAGGGGTAAGATTTACGAAGTCACGAACGTCTTTGACGTACTAGCTTATGGAGAAGGTGAAGAAACGATCGTAGAGCTTGCCGATTATGTCCTTGGTATGAGGGAGGTCGAATCAATATCCAACCTGGTTCTTCAGACAGACTTAGGAGTGATAGAAACCTCGGTGAAGAGGTTGGAGAATCTTAATGAATCATTTCCCGCCTATGATATAGAGACTTACCCTGCCATGGCGGGCGACAAAAAACTTAAGCTTTTTATCTCGGAATTCAGCAGGGGATGTCCATTCCAATGTAATTTTTGCGGGCACTCGAATAAAAGTGGCTCGACATGGAGGAGTAAAAGCGCTGAAAGGGTAGTTGAAGAGTTTAACTACGTCATCAACATGTATGGCACACGTATTTTCAGGAACGGTGACTCCAATACCCCTCCTCACTTGATAGTGGAGGTCGCAAAAAAGATTATAGAAGAGAAGGTCGATATTGATTATGCTTTGATTAGTCATGTTAATAACTTAAGGGACGGTGCCTTTAATTTATTGAAAGAATCCGGGTGCTCGTCTGTTTTTTTCGGTGTTGAGTCCGGAAATCAGCATATAGTAGATCACTCTATCAATAAGGGGCTAAAGCTTAGCAAGGCTAGAGAGGTGATTTCGAAGTCTAGTGAAAGCGGCTTGTTCGTCGTAGCTAGCTTTGTTTATCCATCACCTGGTGAGACAGAGCAAACTAAAGAGGACACCTTTAATTTTATTAAAGATAACTCTATTGATGCAGTAAGTATATGCGTACCAATTATTTCACCGAAGAGCCCCTGGGGGGATAATCCAGAGAAATTCGGTATAGAACTGAAGGAGGGTTACTTCGATAGGTTGATGTCCTTTACTCCGGCGCTCTCATTTCCGCCGACAATGTGGAAGAAGCCTCCAGAATATTCAATTGATGGCAAGGAATTTAAGGAAATTGCGGAGGAATCAGACCGGTTTGTAAAATCTCTTGAAGATGAAGGAGTGCTGACACAGGTTATGGATGACGCTGTGCTTATGGCAAACCACTCACAAATGGATTACCGTGTATTTCGTGACAGTGTTCGCCGCTACCTTACAACAGGGGACTATGAAAGTCTTAGCGATATCGTCAAGAAGGTAAATAAGAGCGCAAGAAACTTACCAGTGAAGCCTTCTTCTACATATGCAGAAATGAAAGTAGTTTGAGATTTCGATGTACCTTTGAGATAACGGAGGTTTTAAAATTAGTATAGAAGTGGAAATAGCCAAGTCAGCCGCGCAAAAGAATACCTGCTACAACGTCCGGTATGATGTCTTTATGAATGAGACCGGATATATTCAAGATGAGAATACTACTGGCAGTGAAGCGGATGGTTTTGACAAATTGAAAACGACCTATCACTTCCTCTCATCTTACAATGGTGAACCTGCTGGGACTGTCAGACTAATCTTGCCAAATGAAAAAATTGCTAGAAAAAATGGCACTACTTTTGGGCTGCCAATTGAAGAGCTCTTTAATATTGATTATTATAAAACAGAGAACATTCGAGTAGCCGAAATTTCTAGATCGAGTGTTAAAAGAAAATTCCGAAATACTAAAGCGATATTTTATTTATGGGTTGAGCTTATAAATTTTGCTCGTTCAAGAGGTATAACTGACATAATCAGCAGTGTTAACCCTGAAACCGACAAATTGTGCGATGCATACCATTTATATGCCCTACTAGAGTCTAAGGAACTTGTTGACAAGAAAATATCCGTAAATGCAAAAAAGCCTGATATTGGAAAAGTCAGGCGCTTCCGTTTTCCTTTGGCCCCAGGTACTTGCTGTTATGTTGCTCTTGACAATAACGAGAGTACTAAAATAGTGATACCTCAGACGTTAAAGCTTTTTACCTGGATCGGAGGAAGGTTTACAGGTGAACCAGTATACAGCGAGAAGATTGATATGTGTGCAATGCCAATGAACTTGCATCTTAAAGATATAGAGAAGACAGCATTTAGAAGATTCTTTAGAAAGGTGGATATTTATAAAGAGGTGGCAAATCGTTAGTTCATTTTCTTATGCACTGTCCAGAAACTATATTTCAGGGTCTAAAAGACCTTAAAAATGTTACGAATAATAAATTTACGTAAGATGATTATTGAGAAATTAGAATTATGAGCAAAGGAAATAGGTTGCATAATTTTCCGTTCTTTCTAGACTTGAAAATGAAGCTTTTTTAGTAAATAACATTTTTTAAGGATAAAGGTATGGATGTACAATCAGTCCTGCGAGGACTTCGTTTTATACGAGCAAAGAATAATGTGACTGTAGAGACTTTAGCAAAATCTTTACGCTGTGATGAAAAGGTCTATTCTCAAAAGGAAAGTGGCTTACTACCTATCTCAACCGAAGAATGGATAATAATCGCACAGAGGCTAGATTTCCCACTGGGCCTATTACTGACAGACATTCCAAGTAATTTGGTAGATGACTATTTTAGCTTAGTTCAAGGATTCAAAGCATTAAAGCAAAAAGAAAGGACCACGCTAATAGTGACCTTGCAGGTTTTATTAAGTGCACAGTGTGCTCAGACGAAATGTAAGCCAAAAGTCAATAAAACTTCTGCTGTTGGGAATGTTATCTATCTAGATAGCAGCAATGGTACTGTATAAGTTTATTTTCAGACCTAATGAGCGTCAAACCTCTTTTTTGTTGACTAGCCCAAACCATAGAGTTTTTCGGGTATAAGTATGTGAAATGATGGCCCGCTGATTACCGGTAGCATAATACCGGAGGAACCTAAGAGTGCATCCACTTAGGCACTCTTCTCTAGTGCCATATAACGTTAAGCCTGCATTTGGTAGATCTGTTGGTAAATGCACATCATGAAAGCTTTATGTGGGGCTAAGGCTCTATATTACTGCCTTTTTTTGAGATAATATTGACTTGTAGAATGCGTCGATACTGCACCTTATAGTATCGGCTGAACTTTTATTGCCCTCGTCAAGGATCTTGAGAAGCTTCCCCATATAGATGAGATGTTCAGGAGAAAGTGTTGTAATGTCGAGGCACTTGTACTGACCCCGTCCGCGACCGTAAACTGCTGCGACCTCTTCATGCAAAGACGGGATGCCGTGCTCGCTTTCCGGTGGTTCAAAGCCTATACGGTATACGTCGCCTTCCCCGTTTATAAGCCAGTCCAGGGAAAGGTTGTATATGCCGGAAAACCTTACCACGAGATCGGTCGGAAGCTCGCCTCTCTTTTTATAGTTGCTTAAGGCCTGTGGCGTCACACTAAGTACCCTTGCAACAGCAGAGTCATTCTTGAGCTTACCGGCCCAACGCATTCTCTCAATAGTGTCTGAATATTTTACACCCATTTTAATTTCTCCAATGCTTAAAATGTTTTAAGTAACCTAGTTTTTATATTACTCTATAATATATCATGGTTAAAAGGCTCTCAGTATATCCTGAACTTTATTCGTATTAATGCCCGCGCATAGCAAACGAATACCAGATCTTAGATTTTGTCTTTCCTCTGAGTTCAGAGAACGGTAAAGTTTCAAAAGACTTTTTTCTCCAGTGCTGGATATTTCTATATCAGTTGCCTCCCCACGCTTATTAAAAAAATAGGATAAGTCAGTGTCCAAAGCCTCTGATATTGCAATCCATTCTTCAGTGATAATAGGAATTGTACCTTTCTCTTTTCTAACATAAGTGGTTCTTTCAAGATTAAGTTTTTGTGCAAGATCCTCTTGCTTCATTTTACAGTTTTTTCTCGCAACTCTAAGCCGGTCAAGTATTTCTACTATACTAATCATATCAATATATTATGCCAAAATGAGATATACTTCAATCAAATCTTTTCATTGAAATCTTTTTTCTTATAATATTAATAGAATAAGTATCCCAGCCGACTGCACTAAGGTTGTGCTAGAATTACTGTGAACTAATGTAATTAACAGGAATCAATGGAACCCCTTCCAAGCCGCCCAATCTTTAATTTTGGACGAATAAAGCGGAAATCTGTCTACAATAAAGCCTTTACGAAAAATGGGCTTATTCAACTGGAAATCCTCACATCATCTTATACCCCCACCACTGGACTATTACTCCAAGTGGCATTTTCCATTCTGTCAAGACTTGGAAATTCTCAACCCTCATGTCAATGACAGTGGTTGCGTTGGGTCAAAGTAATGACCTTTGCGTAATTCAGCCGTAAGTATTGCATTTTATTTAAGTAATAAGGTGGCACTTGACAGCACCATTCATTATTGATATAAATAGTTTACTGAATGATTCCGATCTTAATAAACAGGAGGCTTCAAGCAACTTTTATACAAAAAATAGATTCTCCCACTTCACCGATTGAGCATACACCACGGGGAGTAAGCGTAATTGTCATTATTAACGTTATGCATTAAATAACTCCCGGTCTCCGCCGGTAAGGAGGAAAAGATGTCTGCTCGCCTCGGTCACGAACTTACTTCTCTTGTTTGTGCTTTATCAACCATAATTATTACTATCTACAAATTGCTACTGCACACACTCTCATATAAAACTCCAAGTACAAATTACCAGAGCCTCTTCCGAACTGAACCGGCAAGACTTATATCTATTACCGGCCTTAAAGGCGCGGCGTTACCCCTCCTATTCTTTGTCATTTTAATTGCGACACCCCACTCCACTCTCGCGGCCAATGGCGGTGCATCGAGCGGGATATCGTTACCACAGGTAAATACTGAATTGAACTCCGGTGCTGCCGTAAGTAGTTACAAGATCAAGGTTCCTCCGGGCAGGGCAGGCATAGAGCCCGACCTCTCTCTTGTTTACAACAGCCAGGGCGGTAACGGTCTGCTTGGTGTGGGGTGGGGCATTGGAGGACTCACGGCGATCACTCGCTGTAAGGCCACTATGGGCAGGGATGGCGATTACGGCACGATCAATATGGATTTGAGCGACATTTACTGCCTTGACGGCCAGAAACTTATCCTCGTGAGCGGAGTATACGGCGAAGACGGAGCTGAATACCGCCTTGAGCGCGATCCTTCCGTCAAGGTGGTATCGTACGGAGAGTCCGGAACGGAAGATCCGGATGCGCCTACCGGCCCCAGATACTTCAAGACCTGGAGCAAGGGCGGCAAGACAACCGAATACGGTTACACCGACGACTCGCGCGGCGGCAAGTCTTCAGGGCCTCGCAGATCTTACAATGAAGAGGAAAATAACATTTACTTGTGGGCCGCAAACAGGATTTCTTATAAGAACGGCAATGGCATTTCGATTACTTACGGTTCCAATGAGGGAACTGATCTGGGAATAACACCCGCTCTTATAACATATAGCGGTCGCCCGAACAGCAGGTATATAGAGTTTTCATATGGCTTCCGCCAGGACGGTTATTCAAAGTATGCCGGTGGTGAAGGAATTCTTGATTCCAGGAGCCGCCTTCTCACAATAACGACTTTAACAGGGTCTAGTCTCAGTAGTGCTGATGAAATTACTGTATATGACCTTGACTACGAATATAGCCCGACAACTGGCGAAAGTCGCCTTACGGGTATTACAGAGGACGGTCAGTATACGAGCCTTGACTGGCAGGATGGTATTAAATCTTTCGCTTCGCCCGTGGTCTGGGTCGAGCCTGGCGGCACGTTCGAAGCACACCATGCTCGTTATGTCGATCTTAACGGAGACGGCTACAGCGACATGATTTACCAGGGCGACGGTAACGAGTTCAACGTATATCTTTCTAATGGGAGCGGCTTTGTGCACGCTGGCGAGTGGCTCAACCGGGCCGGTACTTTCGAAATAGGCCAAGCTCACTATTCCGATATAAACGCCGATGGTAAGGCCGATCTTATATTCCAAAACGACGACAACCTGTTAGACATCTATATCTCGGACGGCACGGGTTTTGTGACAGGTAGCGGTCCGTTTGGTCGTATTGGCACGGCTGGTGAACTGGGAGGCATTTACGAGGCTGGCCATTCCGCATTCGGTGACTTTAATGGCGACGGCAAGGCAGACCTAGCGTACCAGACTGACGATAACGAGTTTGAGATATACCTCTCCGACGGAAGCACCTTCATGGCAGGGTCGATCTGGCTAGACAGGGCCGATACTTTTGAGACTGAACGAGCTAAATACGGCGACTTTAACGGCGACGGCATGACCGACCTCTTATTCGAGGCCGATAACAATATATTCGAAGTCTACCTTTCGGACGGTACGACCTTCGGCCCGATGGAAGAATGGGAGGATCTCGCAGGGTCATACGCGCCCTTCCACGCCTCCTATGCGGACGTAAACGGAGACGGCCTGCCGGATCTGATATACGAGAACTCTTCGGGCCAATTCGAGCTTCATAAGAACCTGGGCGACCGTTTCAGTGGCGGTGGTACCTGGGCCGACCGGGGTGGCACCTTTGCCCCCTTCCATGCCTCTTACCCCGACTTGAACGGCGACGGAAATGCCGACCTGCTCTATCAAAACTCCAACAACGATTTCGAGGTATACCTCTCCGACGGAAGGTCAGGCTTTGAGCTAATGGAGATATGGGCCGACCGCGCCGGGACCTTTAACGCTTTTCAGGCACAGCTTGCCGACGTTAACGGCGACGGCATGATCGACCTGCTCTTTCAAAATAGTTCAAACCAGATCGAAGCACACCTTCACGACGGGCCTGCCACGAACCTGCTTATTGGCCTGAACAACCCAATCGGCGGTAGCGTGGATATAAGCTATGTGCCGTCGTCGCAGTATAATAATACATATATGCCTTTTGTTTCTCAGACCGTCTCGTCTATTACTTACGACGACGGTCAGGGGAACCTCTCGAGCAACACTTACTCATATGGTGACGGGCTCTATAACCATCCTTACAGAGAGTTTCGTGGCTTCGCCACATCTACCGAGATCGACCCCGCAGGCACGAAGACCACGATGGTATTCGATCAGGGTGATATCTTTGCAAGGATGCCCCTCGTGCAGACAACTACGGATTCGGCGGACAATCTCTTTATAAAGGTCGAAAATACCTATAGCAGCGACACGCCGATTCCTGGAGTGACCTATACCTATATCTCGCAAAATGACAACTACACATACGATGGCACGGGAAGCGCCACACAGGCCTCTACTACATTTACCTATGACACGACGTACGGCAACCTTCTCCACACACATTACGATGGTGACATATCGGTAACGGGTGACGAGAAAGACGAGTATACCGAGTACTCGAACGATGAGGCTTCATGGATGATAGGACTGCCGACTCGTTCCTATCAACATAACGACCTGGGCATTAAGGTAATCGAGTCGTGGATGACATATGATACCTACGGCAATCTCCTGACTAATAAGGCCTGGAACAACATGGGTACGGACCCTATAGTTACTTATACATACGATAACTACGGATACTACGACTCTATTACCGACGCCCTTGGTAATACTACGGCCATGGAGTACTATACAGACCGGCAGAGACAAGGTTGGGGTAATTACATTTACAGCTTACGTACAAAAAGCATAAATGCACTCGGGCACGTCACCAATGTTACACATAATAACAGTCACGGTAACCTTACTGAACAAGCAGACCCAAACAATAACAAGGCCAGCTATAAGTACGACAACTCTGGAAGGATCATCCGGGAAACAAGTCCGCTCGGCACCAAGGCCGAATATGCTTATAATAGTTTTGGCACTGTTGGCAGCCAGCACGTTGAAGCTCTCATCACAGAAGAGTACGGCACGTCACATGAGCATTGGACGGAGACCTATTTCGATGGTATGGGAAGGACTATCATGACCCTCTCCGAAGGGTCTGGCACAAGCGTGGTACGCGAAGATACATTCTATAACGCACGCGGCCTTGTCTCTCAAAAATCGCTTCCCTACTTCGATGGTCAGGAGACGCCTCGCTTTACGACGTTCTCCTACGACGCGCTGGGTCGGACAGTACGCGTGGACAACCACGACGGCACATACTCCATAGTTGCCTATAACAAGGGCGAGACCACCTACACAGACGCCAATGGTAACGTAAAGAAAGAATTCAAGGACATTTACGGGCGTCTAATAAAGGTCGAAGAATATATGGACGGCAACTTGTATGCGACGACTTCATACGAATACGGCATTGGCAAGCAACTCACCAAGGTTACCGACGAGCAAAATAACGTAACGACCATGATCTACGACTCACTCGGACGTAAGATCGAGATGATAGATCCCGACATGGGGACTTGGACCTACACCTACGACTTGAACGGGAATCTCCTGTCCCAAACCGACGCCACCCCGGAGACAGTTAACTTCACCTACGACGCCATCAACAGGATGCTTACAAAGAACTACCCTACCGGTACGGACACCACGTACCAGTACGACGACACGAGCGCTCCCTTTACCGGCTTTAACCCGATAGGCCGCCTTACGACCGTTAGCGACTCTACGGGACAGACGCGCTTCTTCTATAGCGATCTGGGAGAGACCATAAAGACTGAGAAGGCCATCGGAACGACGACCTATGTAGCCGAAGCGACCACCGACGCCATAGGCAGGCCCGTGAGTGTTAAGTACCCGGACAACACGACCGTCTCCTATACCTACGACAACGGCGGCAACCTTACCGCAGTAACGGGCTATTCCACATACTCCGACTTCAACGCGGCGGGGCAACCGAGTACGGTAACCTTTAGTAACGGTGTGACGACCCAGTACGGTTATCGCGCAGATAATAATCTGCTCAATTCTATAGTGACGAACGTACCCGGTCCCGGTGACGTGATGGACTTCTCATACGACTATGACAATAACGCCAATATCATGACCATCACCGACCACCTCGATGGGGATAATACTCAAAACTTTACCTACGATGACCTCAACCGTCTGACAGAGGCCGTAAGCACGGCCTACGACACACGCGCCTACGTATATAATACGATAGGCAACATGACGACCAAGGCCGGTGTGACATATACCTACGGCGGCGCGACAGGCGGTCCTCACGCCGTGACAACAACGACACCGGGGAAAATCTATACATATAACGCCAACGGCTCCATGACGGCGGACGGCGAACGCACCATTGCTTACGGCTACGACAATAAACCCTCATCGGTAGCCATCGCCAGCTCGGTCACGGCCTTTGAATACGACTACTCTGGCGCAAGAGTTAAGAAGACGAACGGCTCAACAGAGACGATATACGCGGGAGAGCTCTACGAGTGCAAGGATGGGCAGTGCGTTAAGCATATCTTCGCCGGAGACAAGAGGCTCGCCTCTCAGTCGGCTGCAGATACCCTCTACTACCATCAGGATCACCTCGGCTCGACGAGTATTATGACCAACTCGTCCGCCGATATCGTTAAGGACATCAAATACAAGCCCTACGGCGCGTCCTATGATGAGACCGGGACCGGCAGCAACTATCTCTTCACGGGTCAGGAGCTTGACACCGAGACCGGCCTCTACTACTATGGAGCTAGATACTATGACGCCGAGCTAGGGCGATTTATAAGCGCCGACTCTATAGTCCCGGACCCGTCGAACCCTCAATCTCTGAACAGATATTCTTATGCGCTGAACAACCCGATAAACTACACCGATCCGACCGGGCACTTCTCGCTTAAGAATCTCTTTAAGACAATTGTTAAGGCTGTCATCTTTACCGCCCTGGCCATCGTAACCCACGGTGCGATATTTGCTTTATTGCCGTCCATTTCGACTATATCAGCCATCGCCCTGACAGGAGCCATAATGGGCGCTGTCGTTACCGCCTCTAACGGGGGTAGTTTGTCAGATATTGCGCGAGGTGCCGTTATTGGCGCCGTCATGGGCTTTGCTGCAGGGGTTCATATCTATGCGGGTTACGCCATGATGATGGGCGGAGGAGTTGATGCATACAGTAAAGGCGGTATGGATGGGTTAATCTACTATGGGGCGTCGATAGCGTCCGGTTATGCCATGATTAAGGGACTTCAGTGGGGGGCGGAAGCTCCTGAAATTGGCGATAACCCTAACGAACAATCTGCCGGGGCAACTAACTCGAGTGATCTCGTGGAATTGCCAAGAAAAATTAAGGGAGCAGAAATTAAATATGGAGATAATGATGCGGCGTTCCATAAAGTACATAAGAACACTAAGGACATTTTTGTAAAGTCGATAACAAAAACAATTACGGATAGCACTCATGATATTAAGAGTATATGGGTAGGTGCCACCACAAATGGAACTCATGGAGCAAATAGCCTGCATTATGATGGTTTGGCAGTAGATATTTCAAGGGTTAATGGCATGAAGTTCGGTATTCACTATGGCAAGACACCCCTTGTTAAAGATTTTGTAACTGCTCTGCAAAAGAATATAGGCCATTTTGGGGCAAGGTCAAATCTTGGCCCATTCCAAAATATTGGTTCTAGTGGAGCGGCCGTAACTAATAAGGCCTTAATAAAGCAACATAAAAACCACATTCATTTTTCAGTGAATGAATAAGGAGCCTTATGAATTTTAGTGCTAGATTAAAAGTTTTTCTTCTTATCGCAATAGCAATATGTATATTGCAAACTACCATCCTCATAAGTGGTATAGCATGGTCGGCACCTTCACCTGAAGTAATAGGCAAGGATTTAGAAGTTAGCGCCCCAAGGATTTACGCATATTATGGGGACTATCAGTCCAGGGTTGACACTTATGTTGCTTTGGACGATAAGATTGTTAAAATCAAGGCTGGAACTGTAGAAAGAATTGAGTTCAAGAAATTTGATGAGGTAAATGGTCCTAGCGCGGAACTTCTTGAAATAGAGACGACTGCATATAATTATGGATCGGAACGACTAGCTAATGTAATTTTAACACTTTCAATAAGTCCCAAGGTGGGTAGGTTAATAACCCTTATCGTTGATGGTGAGGAGTTTGTTAATTCTTCCGAAACAGAACGGTCGTCTGAATGGTTCGCACCAATTATTATTCAAAGAAAGGAGGTTGCTATTCTGGAGGCACATGGTTCAGCAACGGTTACCTTTGACAAGATGGAGCTTCAAGTACTGATAAATAAGTATCTTGAAAGGAATCTTATACCCACGAAATTAAATTTTGAAGTTAGTCTTGAGCCACAAAAGGATGAACAAACATTTAAGAATAATACTAAAAACACAATTTTGCTATTGCCGGTTCCGGTAGACTGAAAACGAACTACGGTTCAAGTCAATATCAAAACTCTTCTTTGATCTCTGTGCCCATGAGGCCTCCAAAAAGACCCAACGGAAATAACTTATTCCGGTCCGCAGTAACCCGAACCTATAAGCCTCCTGGAAAATACGGACATATTTAAATATGAGACGCAGATCTCACTTCACAATGCCTAACCATAAAAGCCTTGATCTTCCCTTAGGCAGTTGTAGAATTTAGGAGTATAGTGTATATTTGCTTATATAATCTATGCCTCCGGTGGGCCTAGCCCACAATAAATAACCATCACTAAGGCAGAAAGAGCCGATAAGACTATGCCTAAGCGTAGACAACTACAATGCGATTTTCAGGTACATAGCCCCAGAGAGATCAATTACAAAGGCTTGTTCCCGGAACAAAATAGACATGACTTACGTGATGTAAACATAGGAGGGTAATGCCGGTATTCGGAGATGTAAACTGGTAATCCATGCAGTCTAGAAGAAATTTGAATTGTCTCTCTATGGGGTTCACCTCCCCCGCACTGTGCCCAAATTGTGCCCGATTTGTGACCGAGAGAGTCTGAATCAATGCAAATAACCAGTCTTAATGGAATTATTGGAAAGCTTCTAACAGGCTGATTTTGAGGATAAAAGGGGAAACCATCCCTAAAGTCAACCACTTACGAAATTACGTAATATCTGCCTCATAACCCGAAGGTCATAGGTTCGAATCCTGTCCCCGCTACCAAAAATATCAGGCCGTAACTCTTTGTAGAACAAAGGGTTACGGCTTTTCTTTTGCCTTCTGGAAAGTGCCGGCCATTCTCATTTAGCCACCACACTGTGATAGTACTGTCTCGGAAACTTCGTGAGGGCGTTGACTAACAATTCCCAGCCCCACCCCATATTTACGGCCTTCTTTAGCTGTGCGCCGTGGTGGTCGAGACCGTCATGGAAACCCGAACCCACCCGACATTAAAGATAGACAGTTAAGCCCATAAGTACTATACTGTTCTACTATGATGACAATTAACACAGACAAACTAACGAGCGCGGTTAAGGGCAAGATCGGTCCCTTCATAGAAGAGATCGCGGGGAGCGCGCATGCGGACAACCTCCACTCGTTCCACGTCGTTGGGAGCGCCGTCACGCCTGACTACGATGAGAAAAACTCGCACGTGGATTCTGTAATAGTGCTAAAGGATATGGACCTCGGCTTTATCGAGTACCTGGCTCCGCTCGGCAAGAGATACAAGAAAAAAGGCGTAGCAGTGCCGCTCATTATGACCCCGGCCTATATCGACAGCTCGCTCGACGTATTCCCTATCGAGTTCTTTAACTACCGCCTCATCCACGAGACTATCCTTGGCGACGCAATTTTCTCAGGCCTTGCGATAGACAGAGCGCATCTGAGGTTTCAGTGCGAGCGCGAGATAAAGACACAGCTCATCAGGCTACGTCAGGGTTATATCTCCACCCTTGGCGAGAAGAAACTCTTAAACGAAGGACTTGTCGAGTCCATAACCAACTATCTTCCGTTCTTTCGCGCCGTCATTACGCTCCTCGACAAGGATGCGCCGATAGCGAGCTACGACGTTATAAAACTGCTCGAAGAGGCCACCTCCGTAAAGACGGGAATTTTTGAGAAGATACTGAAGCTCAGGCACAAACAAATTAGCCTCTCCGGAGAAGAGCTTACGAGAGCCTTTGAAGAGTATTACGAGGCCACGGAGAGGATGGCGCGGATAATCGATGAGCTTACGCTTTAAGCCAGCCCCCCTTCTACTATTTTTTCTCTTTCTATTAATATCCCTGCCAGTAGGTGCGGCGACCCCTACGCCTCCAGCAAGGCCCGGAAACTATGTCGTCGATCTGGCAGGAATAATCGATCCTGCCGAAGAGCGCGGGATCAATAACTACCTGCGCGAGCTGGAGCAGAAGACAACGGCGCAGCTTGTCGTACTAACCATTAATAGCCTTGACGGTGAAAGCATGGAAGTTTTTTCAATAGAGACTGCCGAGCGCTGGGGGCTTGGTCAAAAGGATAAAGACAACGGCGTCCTCATAACCATTGCTTTAAAGGACAAACGCTATCGAGTAGAGGTGGGCTACGGCCTTGAGGGAACGCTGCCCGACAGCCTGGTCGGGTCTATCGGCAGAGAGCACCTCTCCCCCAACTTTAAAAAGGGCAACTACTCGCGCGGCATCACACTCGCTACTCTTGCCATCATCGGAGAAATAGCCAAAGAGTACAAGACCGAGATCAAGGGTATGCCCCAGGTCCGTACGCGCTCTGCACGCAGCTCGCGCGGCTCCATGATACTACCCGTAATATTTCTCGTCATAATGGTAATCCTCTTCATCAGGAATCCGCGCTCGTTTATGGCCTTCATGATACTCTCTCTGATGATGGGCGGTAGAGGCGGCTGGGGCAGAGGAGGAGGCTTTGGCGGGGGCGGAGGCGGTTTCGGAGGCGGCGGCGGCTTTGGCGGCGGCGGGGCCGGTGGCGGCTGGTAGCCGGACGAGTCAGGTTCTTTTCGCTAAGCGCGCATGCTGGCCAGATGGGGGCATAAAGAGAACGGGTCTTTATTGAGTTTTTATATGGTAGGGTGGGCACTGCCCGCCAAAAGGCCGGGCCGAAGGCCCGTCCCTGTTAAATCTTCCTCTCCCTTGATGAGAGAGGATAAGAGGTGAGGGTGGCCAGCCTATCACTTATTTCAGATGCTTTTGATTGTGAAACTCATTATTCACCCTTACGGGTTTTCATTGAGTTTCGAGCTATTTTTGCATAATATATATAGGGCAGTTCTTTCATGGAGGTTTTTCAATGAGCAAAGGCGCTAAGACAGTACTAATAATAGTAGGCATAATAGTCATTCTCGCCATTATCGTCTCTAGCTGGGCGATTGGCAACTACAACAAGGTCGTCACAATGGACGAGAACGTCACGGCGCAGTGGTCTCAGGTCGAGAACCAGCTGAAGCGGCGCTATGATCTCATACCCAATCTGATAGAGACGGTCAAGGGATACGCAAAGCACGAAAAGGAGTTATTTGAGAATGTCGCCAGGATGCGGACGCAGTATTTTAAGGCCACCTCTGTCAATGAGAAGATCGCGGCCTCGCAGGGTCTTGAGACCTTCCTCTCGCGCTTGTTGATGCTCAAGGAGAGCTATCCCGTCTTAAAGGCAAACGAGGGTTTTCTAAAGCTTCAGGACAGCCTCGAAGGCACGGAAAACCGCATAGCCGTGGAGCGCGGGCGTTATAACGACGCGGCGCGAGTCTTAAACACTTACCGCCGCAAGGTATTCGGAAAATTCTTCGCCGCGATGGCCGGGGTCGAGTCTCGCGATTACTACGAGCCGCCCGAAGAACAGAAAGAAAATATACAGGTGAAGTTCTAGGCTCGCGAGCGTGGCTCTGTGTACTAAACGCGCTCGCTGGCGGGTGATTGCCATATAGGAGCTTTTATGGCAAACGACTCTAACAAGGGCAGGGCAAATAGAGGGCAAATAGGGACAGACACTATTTTATTCCCCTATTATCCTGACGGAAAAACCCAACTGTAATAGATTTGTGTTAAACCCTGCAAAACTCTATGAGCTCAGGTGAACTTCATGAACTCTATGAAAAGTTCTTAAGCGATTGATTTTAGAAGAAAAAAGGGAAAACCAGACCAAAATCAAGCCCTTTGAAAAACTGTCTTTAACGCTCTCATAACCCGAAGGTCGCAGGTTCGAATCCTGTCCCCGCTACCAAAAATATTAGGCCGTAACTCTTTGTAATACAAGGGGTTACGGCTTTTCTTTTTCCTTTTGAAAAATGCTCTTGACGAGCCCTTGAATTATTTCTCTCTGATAGTATCGGCCCATTCGAATAACGGCACATTCTTTTCTCGCGCGATGGAGAACTTTTGTCCGAGCGCGTCGAGCCCCTCTTTGCTGACCCTCTCGGTGAGGATGGCGAGGCCGTCGCAGTTGCTGACGTGAACCAGTATCAACATTGCCGTCTTTTCTGCTTCCTTGATATCTTCGTCTGTGAGGTTTTGCTGATTAAGCAGGTCATGACACCGTCGCGTCGTCTCAATGGCGTCGTCGTGTTCGTCGACGAGCTCGTCCATATAGTTGCCCAGAAACTTCCGAAGTGCCGGGTAGAGGCTCTCCTCTTCATAACGGAAATGCGGCCCGACGAATCTATTGAGATTGTTTATAATGCCACGCGCCTTGACGATATCCTTGGCCTTCATAGCCGCCACAATATCAAGCACCCCGTCTCGGATCTTACGATGGTCATTTCGGAACTCATTGATCGGATCTATAATATCAGCCATCATGCTGGCTCCCTTCTCTTTCGGGTTCAGTTATGATGATAACACCTATCGGGATGGGCCGCAAGGA
>JAJCZF010000054.1 GCA_029262535.1 Deltaproteobacteria bacterium | reverse complement strand
GTGAACTCGTATCTTGTGTCTAAAATCTCCAGCTTCTGCGTTGTGAATCTTCGTAATAGCTAGCTATTACTAGCGATTTGCGCCTTGAATCTGAAAATTTTCGATCACAATCTACTTCGCCCAGAATAAATCAGCGCTTCCTTAGTTCTCTTTTATAGCCCTCTTCAGCCATCCGCAATATCCCTTTTCAGGTATTTACAAAATTATTACGGTCGCAGGCATTGTAATAGATACTTGCAAGCGTATTCTTATCTTATAATTTTTTTCGGCAATTGTAAACCAAAGGCAACTCTATCAAATTATCCCGGCCTCTCTTTGAAGCCCCCTTATATATAAGATAATGGCATCGACCTCTTCTCTTTTCACACCCTTTACCGGGGCCATATCGCCAAAAGGCCAGTGATGTTGTCTCACCCCTATATTAACGGCAAGGTGAAAGCTATAGTCGCCGTGGTGTCCGGGCCTGTATACCTTATGAACGAGAGGCGGCCCCTTATCGGTGCCAGAACCCTTTGTGCCGTGGCAGACCGCGCACTTTAAGTTAAAAATATCTTCGCCGGAGATCTCGGCGATCGAACTGCCCGGTTGTACAAAGACGAAAAGCAGAATAAGAAGGGTTGGCAATCTATACATATAAAGGCCTTTAACTCCGCTCATTTAACCGGCGGACTGAAACGTTTAAGACGTAGCGCGTTCAACACGACACTCACCGAACTCATACCCATTGCAGCGGCGGCGAATATAGGACTCAACAAGAGCCCGAAGAAAGGAAAGAGCACGCCCGCGGCAAGCGGGATAAGTATAACATTATAAAAGAATGCAAAGAAGAGATTTTGCTTACTATTCTTTATGGTCGCGCGACTAAGCGTTATAGCCGTAATAAGACCGCCCGGCTCACCGCTCATGAGCGTAATATCGGCGGCCTCCATCGCAACGTCCGCGCCCGTGCCTATGGCCCTGCCTCACATCGGCACGGGCAAACGCGACAGCCTTATAACCCGCCCCTTCAACCGCCAAGACCATCTCTCTGCTAGTTACGGCGGTCGGTATATATTCGACCGTCGTCTTTTCCGCCGCGAAGTTCACCGTGGCCGAGACGATGCCGTCGAGTCCGTCTAGTGCCCCTTCGATACGGCTAACTCAACCGGCGCATGTCATGCCGCTAAGCGAGAGGGTCGCGTGAGAAATCTCCGGTACGTAACACGCAAGACGAATAACCTCCACCAACCGGACCGGACCGAACACTGCGGGGTCGAAGCCGACCATAGCCTTCTTGGTAGCAAAATTAACCCCGGCATCCGAAACCCCTTCGGTCGCGGCCAAGGCCTTCTCAACCCTGCCCGCACAGGCCGCGCAGCTCATGCCGGAGATGGGGATATCGATAGTGTTTTGCGCCATAAGTAGAACTCCTTGGTAGTACTATTATACTATATGATGAGCGGGAAGGTTAGGGGAAGGGAAAAGAAGGTGAGGGAATGCGCACACTGCGGGGTTCAACGTACTAATTGATCTTTTCTAGCTCAATACCATACTCAGTCTCTTTAAGTTTAGCCTGAAAGATATCGACATAATGGTCATATTTGCCAATCCATGATTGAACTTGTTCTCGGTGAGAGTCGCTAATTTTTACTCCCAAGATAACACCATTAAGAAATTCCCGTGGAAACTCATAGTTTTCCAGTCTTCTTTCCTCTTGTCGCTTAGTAATGCGCCATTCATACTCATATTCCCAGTGTTTTGACTTAGTAAATAGAATTTTTTTTAGTTTCTGGCCGTCACTATCATTTAGAGTGTCTATAATTGGATACTTATCGTCATAATTTACTTTTTGTGCTTCTCCAAAGAAAGGGGTGATTGATGAAGCTTTAAAACGAATACAAATGCCCCTGTGTGAATCAGCATAGTGAGACCACATTAGGATATCATCATAGACCTCAGAAAATGAACAAACCCCCACTTGATTTAAAGTTTCTTTCAAAGTATCTTCTAAAAGTTTTTCCATTTCAAATTTGCTAAATTTCTTTAAAATCTTTTTCGTTTCTTCTCTACGCTCACTACGATTCAGTCCTGGACTGTTACTTTTTTGTAGTCGATCAATATATGCTTCTCTTTCTTTCCTATAAACACTCATCTTATATCTGGGTCTGCACTCGAAGGGATCATTAAACTTTAACGGGTTTTCAAAATACAGTTTGTTCTGAATAAGAATCGACTCCACATGTCCTAAGGAATCTCCTGCCAGAGACTTGTACTTATAGATATGCTCAAGAGTATCATCTGTATGTGGTTTATATTCCATTACACTTAGCCCCGTAGGGTGGGCACCGCCCACCGTCTTTGTATCTGATTATTGTACCACCGTATTTATATAAAACAAGCCTTTGACCTTGAGGCTGAGGAAGGTTTTCAAGTCGCGTGCCATTCACGTTTTGAGGGTTCCGACCTCTTCATTAGGAGCGGCCCGCCGGACAGGTCCGGTTTTATACGCTTCTTTTTCAGGGGCGCAAAGTTTAACACCACTAATATCTTAATTAACCTGTGTCCGGCTAAGAGACCAGCGACCGCTGGGGAATGGCGGGGGACTTGAGGGAAGAAGGCGGAGCAAATGCATCGTGCCTTTTCTTCTATCTAATCGTCCTCTACCTCAAGAAAAAAACCCCCGTGAGGGGGTGTAGCGTACGTAAAGGAGGAGCTCTTTTATCTTTTGTCTTTGCGACGGGAAGGGAGCGTAACCCCCTCACAAAGCGCCGGTAAACGGCAAGAGAGAATTGACGTATCTGTAGTGCTTTACCACCGAAGCCCGTCCATTAGACACATGTCTGCACAACGCCAGTACAGGCGGAACCCGGATAATATATTAGAGGGCTACATTAAGGAAGAGATGAGGAGACCCACCAGCATTATATAAAAAAGGCGGTGGGCAATGGACACCCTACAACTTTTTTACAAGTACGTTCTTTAACGTTCCGGTTCAGGTTACAAACCTGAACCGGCAAAGGTGTTGGTGGGCACTGCCCACCCTACATTATTAGAAAAGTACGAGATTGCCGCGTCGCATGCGCTCCTCGCAATGACAGGGGAGCAGCCCGCCCCCTCACCTCAGTCCTCCCCCCCCCCCAATGGGGAGAGGAAGCATAAGGGAAGCCTATTCATAAAACCTTCTTAAGAAATTCTCCCGTATACGACCCTTTGGTCGCCGCGATCTCCTCCGGCGTACCGCGCGCGATGATACGCCCTCCGTCGCCGCCCCCTTCGGGGCCGAGGTCTACTATATAGTCGGCGCTCTTTATTACGTCGAGGTTGTGTTCGATGATGACGATGGTATTGCCCGCGTCGCGAAGCGAGACGAGCACATCCATCAGCTTATGGATATCGGCGAAGTGCAGGCCCGTGGTCGGCTCGTCGAGTATATAAAGCGTCTTTCCTGTGGCGCGTTTGGATAGCTCCTTGGTTAGTTTAACGCGCTGCGCCTCGCCGCCAGATAACGTCGTCGCGGCCTGGCCGAGCTTTATATAACCGAGCCCCACGTCGTTCAGGGTCTGAAGCTTTGCGCGTATCTGCGGTATCTTATCGAAGAATGAGAGGGCCTCGGTCGCCGACATATCGAGGCACTCGGCGATATTCTTTCCACGGTAGGTTATTTCGAGGGTATCTCGGTTGTAGCGGCGGCTTGCGCATTCGTCGCAGTGGACGTAGACGTCGGGCAGAAAGTGCATCTCGACCTTTATCACGCCCTCGCCCCGGCAGGTCTCGCACCTGCCGCCCTTTACGTTAAAGCTAAAACGGCCCGGCCCGTAACCGCGCATCTTTGCCTCGGGCAGCTTTGCGTATAGTTCGCGTATCGGCGTAAAGAGGCCGGTATATGTCGCCGGATTGGAGCGCGGCGTGCGCCCTATCGGAGACTGGTCGATATCTATTACCTTATCGATAAACTCCAGGCCACCGAGAGACTTTAGCTCACCGGCGCGCTCCTTTGAACGGTATAGAGTGCGGGCGAGATTTTTATATAGTGTATCGATAACGAGCGTAGACTTACCCGAACCCGACACGCCGGTGACGCAGGTTATAAGGCCGATGGGAAAGCGCACGTCAACACCCTTAAGGTTATTCGCCGCCGCGCCCTTTATGGAGAGATATTTTTTCGGTGACGGCTTTTTGCGTTCTTCGGGAATAGGGATTTCAAGCGCGCCGGAGAGATATTGACCGGTCAAAGATTTTTTGTTCTCTATAATATCGTCATAAGTGCCGAGAGCCACGACCTCGCCGCCCCACTCGCCAGCGCCGGGACCCATATCCACAATATAGTCGGCCTCGCGCATCGTCTCCTCATCGTGCTCGACGACCAATACCGTATTGCCCATGTCACGAAGCCGCTTAAGGGCCTCCAGCAGACGGAGGTTATCGCGCTGGTGCAGTCCTATGGACGGCTCGTCTAATATATAGAGCACTCCGACGAGGCTAGAGCCTATCTGCGTCGCAAGCCTTATACGCTGGCCCTCGCCGCCCGAGAGCGTTCCGGCGGAACGGTCGAGCGCGATATAGTCGAGCCCTACATTTACGAGAAAGCCGAGCCGCTCAGATATCTCTTTAAGTATACGGCGCGCTATCTCCCCGCGCGTCTGGTCGAGCTTTAAGTTTTGGAAAAATACAAGGGCCTCTTTTATAGACATACGGACGATATCCCAGATATTAAAACCGTCTATCTTTACGAATAAGGCCTCTTTCTTAAGGCGCGCGCCGCTGCATGAGGGACAGGGCTGGGAGTTCATAAAGGCCTCAATCTCTTCGCGCACGTCCACGCTCTCGGTTGAGCGGTAGCGGCGCTCGAGCGAGGTGATGACGCCTTCGAGCGGCTCCTTGAAATTATATTTTCTTGAACCCTTCTCGTATATGAAGTCAATCTCTTCGTCGCCTGAGCCGTGAAGAAGAACCTCTTTTACTCTTTCAGGTAATTTGGCAAATGGCGCGGCAATATCAAAACCGTAATGTTCTGCGAGAGACTTTAATACCTGTCCGTAATAGGCGGGCTTTCGGGACCATGGAGCCAGAGCGCCGTCTTTAAGAGCTACGGAGTCGTCCGGAACGACCAGTTCCGGGTCGAAGTAATACTTTTCGCCGAGCCCGTTACACTCCTGGCAGGCCCCGAATGGGCTGTTAAAAGAGAAGAAGGCCGGGGTTATATCGTCGTAACTTACGTGGCAGTCAACACATGCGAAATTTTCATTAAAAAGCAGTTCGTCGCCGCTGTCGACCTGGAAGACCTTTGCAATGCCTCCGGCGAGTCTGGAAGCCGTCTCAAGAGAATCGGCAAGTCTGCGGACGATGCCCTCTTTGATGACGAGCCGGTCTATTACGACATCGATCATATGCTTCTTGCGCTTATCGAGCACTATCTCTTCATCTAGCGTGCGACGTTCTCCGTCGATATTTACACGCGTATAACCGGAACGGCGAAGCTTTACCAGCTCTTTTTTATACTCGCCCTTTCTGCCGCGCACTATTGGAGATAGTATCTCAACCTTCGCGCCTTCCGGCAACAAGACGACCTGATCCACCATCTGCTGTATGGACTGCGAGGCTATCTCTTTACCGCACTTGTAGCAGTGCGGTGTGCCTACACGCGCAAATAGCAACCTTAAATAATCGTATACCTCGGTGACGGTGCCGACTGTGGAGCGAGGGTTTTTGCTTGTAGTCTTTTGTTCTATGGAAATAGCGGGCGAGAGACCTTCGATATTCTCGACATCTGGCTTGTCCATCTGTTCGAGGAACTGGCGCGCATATGCCGAGAGGCTTTCGACATAACGCCTTTGGCCTTCTGCATAAATGGTGTCGAATGCGAGCGAAGATTTTCCCGAACCGGAAACGCCGGTGATGACAATAAGTTTGTCTCGCGGCAGTTCGAGGTTAACCCCCTTGAGATTATGTTCGCGCGCGCCCTTTATGATTATCTTTTCCATAGTCCTCTATACTCTTTCACGAAAGGTCATTAAACCGTTAATTATATCGCAAAGCAACAAGGAAGAGAAGGGGGTTGGCAAGGGGGGGCTCTCTTTTTTAGAAAGATCCTCTTTTGTTGTTTGACAAAGCTGTTTTTCTATGATATTTAATAGGATTAAGTACTGACTACCTGCTGCAATGAGGCGCTAGCTCAGTTGGTAGAGCACCTGCCTTTTAAGCAAGTGGTCCCGGGTTCGATCCCCGGGCGCCTCACCATCTTTACACATAAAGTCCCCATCGTCTAGTGGCCAAGGACTCCGCCCTTTCACGGCGGCAACGGGGGTTCGAGTCCCCCTGGGGACGCCAATATTTAAATAGCCGTAACTGCTATCTTTCTTTCAGGAGGTAGGCAGTTATGGCTATTTTTTTGCCTTCTTTAATTATCCGGAAAGTCCATTTGACTTTTAATTAGCGGCTATGATAAATTATTTTTATGCATTGTTCAC
Source organism: Deltaproteobacteria bacterium (assembly GCA_029262535.1). GTDB lineage: Bacteria > Desulfobacterota > GWC2-55-46 > GWC2-55-46 > JAJCZF01 > JAJCZF01. Next base: position 9,312 of record JAJCZF010000054.1, on the reverse strand, counting down.
ACTTATATATCCGTGATGACCGTGAAGCGGAAAATAGCGGCATGCCTAAGCGGGAGTGTACCTACCGGGAAAAACCCTGGGAGAAGATGACGGACCCGAAGGTATGCCCCGACGACGGGGTCTGTCCCTATACCGAAGACGGCGAGCCGGTAGAGGACCACGGCGGCGGTTGCGGCCACTAAAAGATCCGACGTAAATCATCCAAGACTGATCGCATCCCTCCACCAATAGGGCCGGGAAGTTACGCGCTCATAATGGACTTCCTCGATTCTAGCAGACACATTTTAATGGTACGAGTGGAAATAATAGCAGATCCAAATAGGCTATAGCTTTCTACTGATAATCGTGAGTTCTTGCAACAACCCGAAAGTACGGCCTCGCAGGTCTACCTCACTCCCTTCATTCTTTTATTCACTAACGAACGCTAAACGACGCTGTAAGAGATACCGGTCCCCGGCTTTCCACTGCTTTAGGTTTTCAAGGTAATATAAAACTGCCTGCCTGTTGTGGCCTCGCTGGATAACATGGTGAGGAGTTTCGGCTAGGACTACTCGCGCAGATCGCGGCATGAAGAAATCTTTTCAAAGCACCTGATTTATACCAAGAAAAAATAAACCTACCCCCTTTTACTTTGACATATTCCTCAATACTTATAACGAAAATCAATACCGTAACCAGCACTCAAATTGACGGACATGCGCTGTGGGTGTAAAATAAGTATAGGTGTCAGGCAAGTTGTGTAAAGAAATATCCTGGGCACTATGAGGTTAGCCATGACAGTACACAACCTACGAAAAAAGATAATTAAAAGGCTGCTTATCGTTGCGTTTCTTATGTCCGTTGTGTCTACTTCCATAATCTACTATATTGAGATTGAAGAGATTGATGACTTGGTTGTGGGTCTCGCAGAGTCTGCGTCCAGGGATATTACCGACAGGCATATGGATAATATCGCCTTAGGGTTGAGCCAAGAGAGTGGTGTCTATACCGAAGTGCTCAATGAGCACTTACGTATTGGAGATTTTAAGGTTATCGAGCTCTATGGTGTAGATAAGAATATACTGGTAGAGGCAGTCCACCCTGACTTTGAGCATGTCGAGGATTTTGTTAATAAGGAATCTCACGTGAAGAGAATAAGGAAGACTATAAATTATCGAAAATTCACTGTTGAGGAAGAGACTTTTTTTCAGGTCTTTTTGCCTCTAACAGATGCATCAGGTAAAAATATCGGCTACTTTGAGGGTATCTACCTGGTGGATGCGGCGATGCTAAAGGATATCTACAGCCTTCTTTTTTCAACACTTCTTCAGATTACAATTGCCATCTTCGTAACAGCCCTTGCTCTGTATCCTATAATCATGTCCATCAATGCTCGCATTATTAGAGCTTCCATAGAGTTAATGGATGCTAACGTGGGCATGCTCGAGGTTCTTGGCGAGGCCATCTCGAAGAGGGACAGTGACACTAACTCGCACAATTATCGCGTAGCCATATATTCAGTTCGCCTTGGTGAGCTGCTTGGCATCGGTAAGGTCGCGATGAGGGGGCTCATCATGGGCGCCTTTCTTCACGATATTGGGAAGATAGGTATAAGCGACAACATACTCCTCAAGTCCGATAAGCTCACAAGCGAAGAGTTTGACACAATGAAGATTCATGTTAGCCACGGTGTGGATATATTGAAGAACTACAGGTGGTTTGACGAGGCGAGAAATGTGGTTATGTATCACCATGAAAAATTCGACGGAAGCGGCTACCTGACCGGCCTCAATGGAGAAGAGATACCATTAGGCGCTAGAATCTTCTCTATTGTAGATGTCTTCGATGCCTTGACCTCTGAACGTCCATATAAGAAACCCTTTGATTATGAAGAAACTATTGCCATACTTCAACGTGATAGGGGTAGAGCTTTTGACCCGCATATTCTGGATAAATTTCTTCTGATATCAGAAGAACTTTACGATAATTTCTCCAAGGCTGATTATAGCCTGCTAACAGAAAAGTTAAATAAGCTCATTAAATCTGTCTATTAGCCAAGGGGCGTCCTACCTTGAGAAAACAGCAGAAAGGGGAGAGATTTATTTTTAATTAGAGGAATAAATAGGGACAGCGACCTATTGAAATCCTAAAGGGTCCCGTCCCCTTTAATCTTTTAATAACTTATCTTCCGACAAAGTCATTTTGACTATCATCTTTCTTACTTTCTCTACACTGTAGTCATTTCCTAACAGACTAGCAGCCTCCTGATATTTACTCTCAGCTTCATCCTTACGCCCGGCCTTCTCCATCATATCCGCAATCAAACCGAGGTTCGTTGCTTTAGATGCCTTACGGACTTTCTCAACATCATAACGCATGCTCGATAAAACTGCGGCCGTTGCAATTGACGTTAATGGAAATAAATATATCCATACATCTTTACTCCTGTCCTTTGCATGTTCCACCAGGTACCTATCAATAGCGTCAACATTCTTATAGTGATAGATTGCGTCTTCATAATCACCATGCTTTTTGGCTTTGATAGCAGATATTTGTTCATCTAGCTTTGCTTCACTTAGTGAAATAGTAGCAAAATAAACACTTGCCTCCCTTGATAAGTGAGCCATCACAAAGAAACCTATCAGGAACCCAATGAAAATTAAGGCGAGCGGCCCGGAAAGTCTTTTCAATAATTTCATCAGCAACCTAAGATATGCATATATTTAATGTTTTTTCTTTTTTCTTTTCTTGACCTTACCAATACATATAGCAAATTGTTTTGTACACTCATCCATATCAGCACAAGGATTCATGGCTGCGTTAGCGAGACATTCTTTCTGCTCAGTCTCACAACAAGCGATATTGGGGATTCCACCACATCCTCCGTTATCAACAATCACCCTCCTGCAGGCCCATCCAAATATTGGCCAGCCTTGCCACCTATCACATATATTATACCTATCCAAACCTGCCGGATCGGTATAATTCAATGGATTATCACCTACATAGGCATAGAGGTTAATGTCATGCCCGGCAAACCCTATCGGGTCGCGCGTGGTGAAACGCGCATTAATTGGATCATAATACCTTGTGCGGTAAAAGTAAAGCCCGAGAAGTTAAAGGGGACGGGACCCTTTAATATCATTTAATCAGGACTATTCGCGCGGATAGTGACATGAAGAAATCTTATCAAAACGCCTGATTTTTATCAAGAAAAAATAAATCTATCCCCATTTAATATAATACTTTTAATACAAAATGCAAAAAAAGGGGTTACGGAAAACCCGTAACCCCTTGAATTTGTTGGTCGGGGCGAGAGGATTTGAACCTCCGACCCCAGCGTCCCGAACGCTGTACTCTACCAGACTGAGCCACGCCCCGACTTAAGCGCCTTTTACGCTAAAACTTTCTTCGTGAAAAGCGTATCCTATAATCTATATGAAAAACTCCGATATTTCAAGCAGTATTTATCAAAGAGACCGTACATACCGCGATAGAGTGATTCAAAGGGCCGGTCACATAAGAAGAGAAGACCTTTGAGTGCTTTACGGTTGTAAAAAAGAGGTGTCTGTGTTAGATTTTTTTAGTTAATCTAAAGGAGTTTTTCAAGAATGCCACATACGCCTAACGACAATAATAACGACACTTACAACGACAAATATAACCATCAGGAGATAGAACCTCGCTGGCAAAGTAAGTGGGAAGAACAAGGGGATTTTGTCGCCCCGGACTCTGATAGCAACGGACGGGAAAAATACTACGTGCTTGAGATGTTCCCCTACCCCTCGGGCAATATCCACATGGGCCACGTAAGGAATTACTCCATCGGCGACGTACTCTCGCGCTTTCTGCGCATGAAGGGCTTTCGCGTCTTGCATCCGATGGGCTGGGACTCTTTCGGCCTGCCTGCCGAAAATGCCGCAAAAGAGCACGGAACCCATCCGGCCTCGTGGACGCGCGACAATATCGCAAAGATGCGTTCGCAGCTAAAACGCCTTGGCCTCTCCTACGACTGGTCGACCGAGGTCGCCACATGCCTGCCAGACTACTACCGCTGGAGCCAGTGGTTTTTTGTAAAATTCCTCGAAAAAGGGCTCGCCTACAGAGACCGCTCTTCGGTCAACTGGTGCCCCGGTTGTGAAACCGTACTGGCAAACGAACAGGTCGATGAAGGGCTCTGTTGGAGATGCGAATCCGAGGTTACCGACCGTGAGCTCGACCAGTGGTTCTTTAAGATTACCGACTACGCCGAAGAGTTATTGGAATATACAGACAAGCTCCCCGGCTGGCCCGAGGCGGTTCTTGCGGCCCAGAAGAACTGGATAGGAAAATCAACGGGAGCCATGGCCTCCTTTCCGCTAGAAGATAGCGAGAACGCTGGCGCGGCTTCTATCGACATATTCACCACGAGACCAGACACGCTCTACGGCGTGACATTCATGTCACTCGCCCCGGAGCACCCGCTCATCTCGACCCTTACCACAAACGACAGAAAGGCCGATGTCGAGGCCTTTGTCAAAAGGGTAAAAACAGAGAAGGCCGTAAAGGACCCCGGACAGATGGAAAAAGAGGGTCTCTTTACCGGCGCGTACTGCACAAACCCCCTCACGGGCGACAGGGTGCCGATATACGCCGCAAACTTTGTGCTGATGGGTTACGGCACAGGGGCGGTCATGGCCGTGCCGGCGCACGACCAGCGCGACTTTGAATTCGCCAGCGAATACGGCCTGCCCGTCAAGGTCGTAATACAACCCGAAGGGGCAGAGCTAGACTCAGAGACCATGACGGAGGCCTATACCGAACCGGGCCTCATGGTAAGCTCCGGCCCATTCGACGGCCTCTTAAGCACAGTTGCGAAGGAAAAGATTACCGAACTATTAGAGAAAAAAGAGGCGGGAAGAAAAGATACCAACTATCGCCTCAGAGACTGGGGCATCTCTCGCCAGCGTTACTGGGGCTGCCCCATACCTATTATATATTGCCAAGAGTGCGGAGCCGTGCCGGTGCCGGAAGATCAACTTCCCGTGCTCTTGCCAGAGGATGTAGACTTTAAGGCCAAGGGGCTCTCGCCGCTTGAAAGCTCAAAGGCATTTGTAAATACTAATTGCCCCAAGTGCAATGGCGAAGCGCGGCGCGAGACAGATACCATGGACACCTTTGTCGATTCGTCATGGTACTTTCTCAGATACCTCTCTCCGCAAAAAGATGACAGCCCCTTCGACCCTGTGGACGCAGCCAAGTGGATGGCCGTTGACCAATATATCGGCGGAATAGAACATGCCGTCATGCACCTCTTATATGCGCGTTTCTTTACCAAGGCGGTGCGCGATCTCGGCCTCATCGACTTTGACGAGCCTTTTATAAAACTGCTAACGCAGGGCATGGTCTGCAAGGAGACGGCAAAGTGCGCAAAGTGCGGATATCTCACCCCCGCAGACTCGGAGGGCGGAAAATGCGCCAAGTGCGGAGCGGACGTGGACATTGGCCGCGTCGAGAAGATGAGCAAGTCCAAGAAGAATGTCATAGACCCCGACCATATAATAAAACGCTACGGGGCCGACACGACGCGCCTCTTTACGCTATTTGCTTCCCCGCCGACTAAAGATCTCGACTGGAGCGAAGAGGGTGTCGAAGGTTCTTCGCGCTTCCTGAACCGCGTATGGCGACTGGTCATTGACAATGAAGTTATATTAAAAAAGACCGAGCCATTTTCAGGAAAGGCCGGCGAACTTAAGAGTGAAGCTCGTAACCTGCATCGTAAAACGCATGAGACGATACAAAAGGTGACCGACGACATTGAACGGCGCTTCCACTACAATACGGCCATAAGCGCTATTATGGAACTCGTAAATACACTATACTTGACCACAGCCGACGGAGAGCCGCTAAAAGATATAGAGACCGCCCGGACATTCAAGGAGGCCGTCTCCAGTGTTGTGCTCCTGCTCTCGCCCTTTGCCCCGCATATATCAGAAGAGCTCTGGTTAAGGATCGGCGGTGAGGGTCGCGCCAGTGAACAGCAGTGGCCGACCTTCGACAAAGAAGCCCTTGTAAAAGACGAGATAAATGTTGTAGTACAGATTAACGGCAAGGTCAGAGCCAAGCTCAGCCTGCCCGCCTCGGTCACAAAGGAAGAGGTCGAAGAGATAACCAAAACCGATGAAAATGTCTTAAAGTGGATTGAAGGCAAGACGATAAGAAAATTTATCTATATACCCCAAAAACTCGTAAACCTGGTGGTGACATGAAGAGATCTATAAGAAATGCGATATTTCTAATAACGCTCATGGCTACGGCGGCCCTCTACACGGGTTGCGGTTACCGCGTCGCGGGCGGGCCTTCATCGGCCTCCGGACCGATGCCGGGAGATATTAAATCCATATCCATCCCCTACTTCACCAACCAAACCAGAAGGGCCGGCATAGAGAGGATCTTAACCGAGTCGGTCATAGACGAATTTATGGCAGTCACGAAAGTAAGCCGCAAAGGGCCGGCAGAGGCCGTACTCCGGGGAGAGGTAAAGACATATAAACTGGTACCCGTCTCCTACTCTTCGACCGACGTCGTAAGCGAATACAGGATTGAGATAACACTCTCCATAAAAATTATTCGCGATAGCGACGGCAAGACACTCTGGGAAGATAGCTATATCTACGACGAAGACGACTTCCCTGTGGACGAAAGCAGCGTCGCATTCACAAAGAGCGCCGAACTCGACGCCTTTCGCAGTATGTCACGCGACACGGCGCGCCTCATCAGAGACCGCGTCATAGAGGGCTTTTAGGCCACGCCGAGATGGGAGCTAACGACTTAAAGCTCGTCTACTTTCTGCACGGTGAGGAAGACCTCCTGGTAGAGTCCGAGGCCCGCAGAATCAAGGAGCTCGCCCTGGCCGGAGCGGGCGGTCTCGTTGATATGAACTCCCATACCTTCGACGGCACAAAACTTGACGTCATGGAACTCATGACCGAAGCGCGAACCCTGCCGGCATTCTCCGACAGAAGATTTATTCAAGTAAAAAATACCGAAGCGATAAAGGCATCGGACCTCAAGGAACTCCTCCCCTATCTCGAAGATCCATCCCCTTCGACATGCCTTGTCTTTACCTCGTCGAGCAAAAAGCCCGACATGCGTATCGGCTTCTTTAAACATCTCAAAAAATCGGACTCGATTAGATCTTTTAACCTCTTGCGTGAGCACGATATCGAAGGTTTTATCAGAGAAGAAAGCAGAAAAGAAGGCAAGATGATTCGTGGTGAAGTCCTGCAGATGCTCGTACGCATGGGCGGAAGGCGTCTACGGGAAGTACAGAACGAACTTATAAAGATTATACTCTTCACAGGCGGGCGCGAAGAGATCACAGCCGCCGATGTGGAGGCCGCGGGCATCGACGTAAGGGAACGTTCCGTATTCGACCTGTCGGAGGCGATAGGAGCAAGAGACCTAAAGACCGCGCTCAAGGCCCTGGCAAGCATTTCGAACGAACCGCAGGTGGCGGTACTGGGGGCGGTGGCAAGGCAGTTTCGCGTATTATTAAATGTAAAGACCTTTGTAAAAAAAGGACTTCGCGGCAACGAGCTGGCACGTAAGGCCGGCGTGTCGCCATACTTTATCGAAAAATATATAAGAGGTTCCGAGAGATTTAGCGAAGACGAACTCGGCGGGGTATTTCAAAGGCTCAAAGAGACGGATATGGCGCTTAAGGGCGGAAGCGCACTGCCCCCTCACCTGGTAATGAACCGCCTGGTGATGGAACTATGCCGCGCAAAAGCGCGCCCGGCGCGTAGGTAATCTTAATACTATAAAATAATATGGTATTTGAAAAGGTCTCTCGGGTGGAGTCTTTTTGCAAAGAGTTTTGCCGGACTTCTTTCGGTGGCTCTTAGTCCTGCCTAGATCAAATCTACCACGCTTTTATGGTAGGCTTGACCTGAGCAAAATTAAAAGTCTTTGAAGGGGGTCTGGGGGCCACCTGCGGTGGGGCAACAGTACCGTGCTAATTCTCTGGTATAAACTAGCTTAATGCCATGGAATGAGGTTATAGATTAACCGCACGGTAGTGCCTTTTTACAAGGAGTTTTCCCCAGGACTTTTCAGGTATCTTATTATTTTACAGCGTTGACGGCGGTCGTGAGGCGTGCAATGCGTCTGGAGGCGTTATTTCTGTGTAAAACGCCTTTAATGACCGCTTTATCGAGTAGCGACGTAGCACTCTTGAGTACTGCCTGTGCGCGTTCTCCGTCTCCTGCTGCCGCGGCTTCTCTTACGCTTCTGATAGAGGTCTTGATAGACGACCTGTAAGAATTGTTTCTAAGCCTCTTGATTTCGCTCTGCTTGTGCCTTTTAAGGGCCGATTTGTGGTTGGCCAACGTATTTCCTCCCTTGAGTTTATATGGTTAATAGACAATAATATGTTTTTGGCTTCGATATGTCAAGTTTTTTAGATACCGAAATCGCATGAAAATGAAAAATGTCTGATATACAGAAAAAAATAGCAAACGCTGCCGGGGTGGTCGGCTCGGCGACTATGCTGAGCCGAATCTTCGGTTATGTGCGAGACGCTGTCATCGCCTACGTGCTCGGGGCCGGCATGAGCGCCGACGCCTTCTTCGTGGCCTTCCGTGTCTCCAACCTTTTAAGGAGGCTCGTTGGCGAAGGGGCGCTCACCTCTTCCTTCGTGCCGATATTTACCGAAGAGCTTGGAAAGAGAAGCAAAGAAGAGGCTGCGCGACTCGCCTGCTCGGTCTTTACACTGATGGTCATCATCCTGTCCGGGCTGACCTTGCTCGGCATAATCTTTGCCGACCCTATCGTGAGCTTCCTATCCCCCGGTTTTGGCGAAGACCCGGCAAAACATGCGCTGACGGTAAGTCTTACGCAACTCATGTTCCCATATATCTTCTTTATCGGGCTCGTTGCCGTGGCCATGGGGGTGCTTAACTCTCTAAAGCACTTCCTTGCGCCCGCGCTCTCTCCGGTCTTATTTAATATCACTCTAATAGTAGCGACCGTCATCGGAGGTTACTTCTTCGAGGTCCCGGCCTATGCCCTCGCCGCCGGAGTGCTGGTCGGCGGCCTTTTGCAACTACTTCTTCAAATACCCTTTCTAAAGAGCCGCGGTTTCTTCCCCTACCCGCGTTTTAATTTTAAAGACCCGGCCATAGGCAAGATCTTTGCCCTAATGGGCCCGGCGGCGCTTGGGGTCGGCGTATACCAGCTAAATATCATCGTCACGCTTCGCTTCGCCTCGCAACTTACTGAGGGTAGCGTATCTTATCTATATTACGGGACACGCCTGGTCGAGCTTCCTCTCGGGGTATTTGGCGTCGCGGT
>JAJCZF010000053.1 GCA_029262535.1 Deltaproteobacteria bacterium | reverse complement strand
ATTCGGATGATACGTAACTCCACCCTTTGGTAAAAAACCGGATAGGCCCTCCTGTCCATTCGAAAATCCGCTGTTTACAAAGTTAAAATCCATTCTTCCCCCGATTGTTTTTCCATAAGAACCGTTTAATAATAGAGATGTCGCTAAGAGGGACGCTTTGCATCAGTGTACTTCAACTAGCTTAGATCATCGAGACACTCACCGGTTCTTAGCGATGCATATTGCCTAACGTTCCATGTCAATAATTACGCGCAAGGGTTATCATCTAAATTTCTTTACTGCATGATTTGAGGAGGCTGCCATGGGTTTTAGTTATCAGGAAAACGCGAACGATCTTTTTATTTACCTCGAAGGGGACATTTCCATTACGGAAGCTGCTGAAATCTTTCAAACTATAAAAGATAATTTAGATTTATCTATCACCTTCGATATGGCGAAGCTGGAGAGCATGGACACTGCAATTACACAGTTGATCATCGCCAGCATCATCAAGTTCAAGGATAATAAGCTCAATATTATATCTCCCCCCGAAGCTGTGATGAAGTCCCTTGAGAGGGTTGGACTTTCTAAGAGGCTGCAAGTAACTCCTGAGGCTTTCGAGCCGTCAAGGGCAATAGGGGAGGCTTAAAGAGCCATGGCTATCAAAGGTTTTGAAGAACTTTCGAATAAGTACAGAAATGCAGGTCTTTTGACCCTTCTTTTGCTATCACTTCCCGTTATCCTGGCGACCTTCTTCATAGAGAGCAGGCCAGCAATAGCCACTGCTCTCTTCGCCTACGCTTCGGCGGCGGGTTTCGTCTACTGGTTCCTGAGAAAGAAGATCAGGAGATGGGTCAATGATAGGAAGAGCGAAGAGGACCAATTCCGCTCGGAATTCTTTAGAGAGGCGGCCAGGATCGTATCCGTGAACAGGGGGTGCACAAACCTTTTCCCTATCCTGAACGAACAGTTAAAGGATGTGATAAAGGAGACAGACGATGCGGCGCTTGAACTTGGAAAGCGTTTTGAGAATATATCTTCCAAGGCCAACACCCAGGCCATGCTCGCCATGGATACCATAAGGAGTGACGCTGGCGGCAACGGTAGCGACGAGTTGAGTATAGAGGCGATACTCAACCAGGCGGGCGACAGCCTCGAATTAATGGCCAAGAAGGTTGTCAACGCATCCGGCTCTTCACTTAATGCCGTAAAGAGGATGGAAGAGGTCGAGACGAATGTAAAAGCGATCTCCGAAACCCTTCAGGACATAGAGTTTATTGCAAGCCAGACAAATCTCCTTGCCTTTAATGCGTCCATTGAGGCTGCAAGGGCGGGCGACGCGGGCAGGGGGTTCACTATCGTGGCGGAGGAGGTAAGGAAGCTCTCCACGAAGTCCGATTCCTCCAGCACCAGGATAAGGGAGATAATAGACAAGATACTTGCAAGTCTCTCCTCTGCCTCCAAGGGTATTAGCGCGATGGCGTCCCACGATATCAGGGAGGCGGAGAAGGCTAAGAAAGAAGCGAGCGCCATGCTTTGCGATATTAAGAACGCTCATTCGGGTCTGAAGGGCTCGGTGGACAGCCTGGCGGAGACGAGCAAGGCGATTGCGTCCGACATTTCTTCGATCGTGACTTCTCTGCAGTTTCAGGACATTACACGCCAGAAGGTAACGCATGTTGTGGAACCCCTTGAGGAGATAAAGGACGAAATAGAGGGTCTTTTATCCAATAGCAAATACCTTGCGAAGATGAAAGGTACCGACAATAAGAGGCTGGTCGGCCTGGCCGAGCGCTATACCATGGAGAAGGAAAGAGCCACCCTTAAGGTCATAACCGGCGGGGCGGTGGAGAAAGAGGAGGAGGTCCAGGTTGGGAGGCAGGTTGCCGAAAATGTTGTCCTGTTCTGATGTGGGTCAGGGCGAAGAAAGAAGGCGCGGTCCGGTCGGCCGTCTCTTCAAGGCGGCAAAAACCCGGGGCGTTGAAAGATACGAGACGTCTTGAGGCCTTTGAGAAAAGATTTCTGGATTCCCTTAATGCGTTACGTTGCGAGGCCCGTTCACTCAAAACGGAGTTGGGCGGGGGAGAGAACGAATTGGTTTTAAGAGAGGTAGAGGAACCAAAACCTCAGACCTGTCAAAAAGGAGAGCATCATGGGTAAGAGGATATTGATAGTGGATGACGCGGCCACAATGAGACAGATGGTAAGTTTTACATTGAGGACAAAGGACTATACCGTCCTTGAGGCTGGCGACGGAACGGAAGCGATGGCTCAGCTCAAGGGGGGGCTCAAGCCGAACCTGATTATCACGGACCTGAATATGCCGAAGATGGACGGTATATCGCTCATAAAAGAGGTGCGGGGCCTGCCCGGCCAACGGTTTACGCCCATTATTATGCTTACCACCGAGTCCATGGGTAACAAGAAGATGGAAGGAAAGAAGGCCGGGGCCACGGGCTGGATCGTCAAGCCGTTCACGCCCGAGCAGTTGCTGAACACGGTCGAAATGGTAATCAACTGAGTTGCTACCGAGAAAGATAAGAAAGGGAGATCACGATGGCAGACGGTGTCGCATTAGATATGGACAAGCTCAAAGAGACCTTTTTTATAGAAACTGAAGAACATATATCAATTATGGAGTCGTCTATCCTTGAGCTGGAGGCCAGCCAGGATGATCTCGAGCTTTTGAATTCAATCTTCAGGGCGGCCCATTCCGTCAAGGGCAATTCCGGCTGCCTGGGCTATACGGATATCTACTCCTTTACTCATGCAGCGGAGACGGTTCTCGACAGACTCAGAAACGGCGTTATGAAGGCCTCGGAGGAGGTAGTCTCCGTATTGCTCGAGTCTCTGGATTGCATTAAATTACTCGTGGGTGCGGCGCAAGAAGAACGAGAGTGCTACGGAGAGGTCGAGGGGGCGCTGAAGAAGCTGGAGGGCCTTGTCGAGGATCTTTCTGAGGAGGGTGCTGAAGCGGTGGTGGAGGAAGCCTTGTCCTTCCTCGGCTCCTCGGAAACCCTGTATAAGATCGTCTTCAGGCCCGGCGCAGAACTGCTAAAATGCGGCATGGACCCCTTCAATATCATAAAACATATTCGGAACCTGGGCGATGTGGTTCGGATAACTCCGGATATCTCGATGCTCCCGGACCTGTGCGAGATGGACCCCGAACTCTCTTATCTCGCATGGGATATAGTCCTGTCAACGACAAGGGGGCAGGCCGCGATTGACGATATATTCGATTTTGTCCGGGATGAGAGTCATGTGGAGGTCTCCCTGTATCAAGAGGAAGAAGGGGCTTCTCAAGCCGAGACGACCCCGGATGATACGGGCGACAAGGGCCCGGTAAAGGCGGTGACGGCCTCAAAGGAGCCCGTCCGGGACAAGAAGAAGGTCGACTCCACCATAAGGGTGGATACCGAGAAGGTCGACAACCTCGTAAATCTCGTGGGAGAGCTCCTGATCACACAATCGATGGTCTCACGTTTAACTTCGGGAGAGGAGCGCGAAAATGTCGAGGCCCTTCGAAAGACAGTGGCCGAGCTCGAGAGAAACACCGCGGAGATCCAGGAGACGGTTATGTCGATAAGGATGATGCCTATCGGCACCGTCTTCAGCAGGTTCTTGCGTCTTGTAAGGGATCTCGCCGTTAAGAGGGAGAAAAAGGTAAAGCTTAAGATATCCGGCAAAGAGACGGAACTCGACAAGACCGTTATCGAGAGACTCGTGGACCCACTCACACACCTTTTGAGGAACTCTCTGGATCACGGCATAGAGTCTCCGGAGGACAGGGTTGCAAGTGGCAAGCAGGAGACGGGCACCATAAGTCTTAATGCCTTTCATGAAGGGGGCAACGTCATCATAACGGTCGAGGATGACGGCAAGGGTCTCGACAGGGATGTCATCCTGAAAAAGGCTATCAGCAAAGGACTCGTGGAAGAAGGAGAGGAACTTTCCGACAACAAGGTATTCAATCTTATATTTATGCCAGGCTTTTCGACCGCCGAGATGGTCACCGATATCTCCGGGAGGGGTGTCGGCATGGATGTGGTCAAGAGGAATATCTCCGATATGGGCGGTTCGGTCTCGATAGAGAGCGAACCGGGCCGGTACACAAGGTTTGTTCTCAAGCTGCCTCTTACACTGGCCATAATCGAGGGGCTCACCGTTGCGGTGGGAGGCGAAAGGTTTATCCTGCCGATCACCGCTGTGGTCGAATCGAAGAGGCCGTCCGAGGAGGAGGTCAAGAGCATAGAGGGCACGGGGGAGGTTATGAATTTCAGGGGTAATTACGTGCCGATAGTAAGGCTCCACCGCATCTTCTCTGTCGAGGACGCCCGGCAGGAGCCGCAGAGCGCTCTGGTCGTGGTCATAGCCATAGAGGGCATAGAATACGGCCTCCTGGTGGACGAACTCATCGGCGAGCAGCAGGTAGTCATCAAGGGGCTCGGCAGTCTGCACGGCCTAGCCGGCATTGCCGGCGCGACCATACTCGGGGACGGCAAGGTCGCGCTCATAATCGACACCGCCGGCCTGATTAAGAGGAGCGTGTATTCTTGACATCCGAGCAATACGTTGGCGGCCGGGAAAGACCGACGAAGTGATAATTAAAACAGGCAGTAGATGTCAGGTCAATAACATTCACGGAAGGAGAGAGAAAATGTCGGGGAAAGGAGAGGGGAATATGGTTACAGGTGATAGTAATCAGTATGTGACGTTTTGCCTTGGCGACGAGGAGTACGGAGTCGATATCCTCAATGTCCAGGAGATAATCGGGCTCACATCATTCACGAGGGTCCCGTACCTGCCTGATTTTATCAAGGGGGTAATAAATTTGAGGGGCATAGTGGTTCCGGTTATAGATCTCAGGTTGAGATTTAACCTTGAGAAGGTCGAATATAACGACCGTACCTGTATCGTTATTATTAAAGTAGGGGAACGCGTTATCGGCGCGATAGTGGATGCAGTAACGGAGGTCCTGGAGATACAGGAAGACATGATAGACCCGTCGCCTTCATTCGGAGGGGGGGTAAGCACCGAGTTCATCGAGGGGATGGGCAAACTGGATAAGAGGCTCGTGGTGCTCCTGAATGTCGAGAAGCTGCTCTCGGACGTGGAGATGAAAGAACTGGAGAAGTTGCCTGAAGAGGGTTCTTCGGCTGGAGAAGAGAAGGCCGACACTACGGCGGCGGCATAATATAGGGATAGTATAAAGGAAGGAGCGCGGAAGTGTTTGAAAAACTCTTTAATAATAAAGGCGACGACGAGCGGGTAAAGCAGGAACTCAAGCAGTTAAAGGATGAGACCGATAAGTTTAAGGCCCTCGTCAATGCGACCACCGATAATATCTTCATCTGTGACGCGACACATGACAATACCCTCTACTGGATGAATGATACCGCGAAAGAGAGTCTCCAGGATATGAAGGCGAACCTCAAGGCCGGGTTGGGCATAGACGCCGACACGATCCTTGGAGGGAGCATCCACAGGTTCCACAAGGACCCGAACAGGATAAGGGACATACTGAATGATATGATCGTGAACGACAGGACCCACAAGATGGACATCCCACTCGGCAGCTATATCCTTCAGACGAATGTCAGCGTCCTTAGGTCGTCGTCGGGTAAAGTTCTGGGTTTTGCCGCATGCTGGAAGGACGTCAGCGCGGAGAGGAATCTCAAGGAGAAGATGAAGCGCGAGGAGAAGGCGGTCGCCAGGATCTCGGCCGCGGTGGAGGAGCTCACGGCCTCGGTCCATCACAACGCCGACAACGCGAAGGCCGTAAACGAACTCGCCTCCGACGCGAGGATGGTGGCCGACAACGGGGGGCACGTAGCCGGCGAGCTGGTGGCTTCCATGTCCAAGATAAACGGCAGTAGCAAGAAGATATCGGATATTACGACCGTTATAGACGAGATCGCCTTTCAGACGAACCTCCTATCGCTTAACGCCGCCATTGAAGCTGCGCGCGCCGGAGACGTCGGGAAAGGCTTCGCCGTAGTAGCGGCCGAGGTGCGAAATCTCGCCCACAGGAGCGCCGAGGCCGCAAAAGAGATTACAAACCTCATAAAGGACAGCGTCGAGAACGCCGAGGAGGGCAACCGCATGGCCGGGAAGACCGGCGAGAGCCTTGAGGAGATAGGGTCGTGCGTCAAGAAGGTCGCCGACCTTATAAGCG
The DNA here is from genome assembly GCA_029262535.1 of Deltaproteobacteria bacterium. Classification (GTDB taxonomy): domain Bacteria; phylum Desulfobacterota; class GWC2-55-46; order GWC2-55-46; family JAJCZF01; genus JAJCZF01. The sequence continues at coordinate 32,752 of JAJCZF010000053.1, read as the reverse complement.
AGATAACGGCTTCGTCCAGCGAACAGGCGGCGGGTATAGACGAGGTCAATAAGTCCATACTTCAACTTACCGGCTCCCTGCAGGCTGACCTGCCGGGAACCACTCCCGCACAGAGGAGGGGCACGCGCCCCCACGGGGTGAGCAAGGGCAATCTTGCCCTGGCCCATGAAAGAGACATGGACGAGGATTTTGTCGAGATATAATAGCGAGGGAGAGAGCACGGCCGACGGGGCCATATAAAAGGCAAGCTTTACGGACTGCTGGCCAATCGCCGCATACCATGGAGGAGAGAATGAAAAAGAGCATAAAGTTTAAACTGGGAACCATCATGGGAAGCTTTATACTGCTGATGATCTTTACAATCGCTTTGACATTCTGGACCATCGGGCAGCTTAAGAGCGACGGTACGGTAATAAATACCGCCGGACGCCAGAGGATGCTCAGCCAGAAGATGACAAAAGAGACGATGGCCCTTCTTCAAAATAAGGGCGATAAGAAAGAGGTTGAGGCTACTATAGTGCTCTTCGACGAAAGCCTGAATGCGCTCATATCAGGCGATCTTGAGAAGGGTATCCCGGCGACCACGGATCCGGGCATACTGGCGCAGCTCAGAAAGGTGGAAGATAGATGGAAGTCTTTCAAGGAGAGCACCGAGGAGATAATAGTCAATAGCGAGAGGGTAAAAGGCATCTTCACACACCTGACTTCGAAGAATACCGTCTTGCTCTCCGATATGAATAAGGCCGTGGGTATGATGGAGGAAAAGGGGCTGGACTCGAAGACGGTAAACCTCTCCGGCAGCCTCAGGATGTTGAGTCAGAAGATAGCCAAAGAGGCGCTGGCCTTTGAACTCGGCCTGACCAATGCGAATGATATGGTGGCGAGCACCTTCCGTTTTGACAGGGTTCTGGAGGGGCTTTTAAACGGTGATGATGAACTGGGATTAAGCCCTGTCTCCGACGTTGCCATACTGGCGCAGTTGAGCAAGGTCAAAGAGGACTGGCGTCCATTCAAGTCTAATGTCGAGAAGCTGGTCGAGGAGAAGACCGAGGTCAATGAGCAAACGAACTACGTCATGGCCAACAACGTTCCGCTCTTAAAGGAGATGAATGGGGCCGTGGGTCTCTTCGAGGCCTATAGCACGGGCAAGCTCTCAAACCTAAAGACGATGCTCATGGTCTTACTTGGCATCACCATCGTGGTCTTCGCCGTAGCGTGGCGCTTCCTTGCAAGCGTAATCATAAAGCCGATAGTGAATATAGCGGCGTTGACAAAGCAAGTGGCCGAAGGCGACCTCACCGGAGGGGCGTTAAACATAAAGTCCAAGGACGAACTGGGCGAACTGGGAAGTTCGGTGGACGGTATGAAGGAGAACCTCAACAGGATGATAGGCAGCATCACGGATGCTGCAAAGCGCGTCAATACCGGCTCGGAACAGACCGCTAAAGGGAATCAGGAGTTTTCTCAGAAGATAACCGAACAGTCCAGCTCGGTTGAAGAGACGGCCTCCACCATGGAAGAGATATCGGCCGGTGTCAAGCAGAACGCGGATACCTGCATCGAGGCCAATAAGCTGGCCCTGGAGTGCAGGAACAAGGCCGAAGACGGCGGAGAGGCCATGTCAAATATGGTCACTTCGATAGAGGAGATACACCAGAGCGGCAAGAAGATATCCGATATTATCAACGTGATCGAAGAGATATCCTTTCAGACGAATCTCCTTGCCCTCAATGCCGCTGTAGAGGCCGCAAGGGCCGGCGAGCAAGGCAAGGGCTTTGCCGTGGTCGCGGTAGAGGTCAGGAACCTGGCGCACAGGAGCTCCGAGGCGGCAAAGGAGATTACGGCGCTCATCAAGGATAACCTTGCCAAGGCGGAGGGCGGCACGCGCTATGCCTCGGATACGCAGAAGACCCTTGAGGAGATAATTGTAAGTGTCAAGAGGGTGGTGGACCTGATAAGCGAGATCAACGCCGCCTCCCAGGAGCAGTCGGCCGGTGTTGAACAGACAAATCAGGCCATCACGCAGCTCGATCAGGTCACCCAGCATAACGCCGCCATACTTCAGCAGTTTACGGGCACCAGTGAAGAGATGTCGCACCAGGCAAGCCAGCTTTTGAACCTGGTAGGCAGCTTCCGGGTATCCGAGAACGGCGGCCCGAACCACACCGCCGCTACCCACGCGGCCGATACGAAGGTGACGCCGCTTGTACGGCCTGAGAGCACGGAAGGCCCGTCCGGCAAGGAATTCAAACGTGCGGTTGGTGACGATTTTGAGGAGATACTGGAGGTCTGATTATGGGTAGCCTGATTTCAAATCAAGAGTTCACTCTCTTTAGGGACATGATCTATCACGAGGCCGGTATAAACCTTACCGAACAGAAGAAGCCGCTTCTCGTGACCCGGCTCAGAAAGAGGTTCGATGAGTTGCATATAGATTCGTTCACCGAATACTATAGGGTGATCTCAAGGGACGAGACAGAGATGGTAAGGCTTCTGGACTGCGTCAGTACGAACCTTACCGAGTTCTTCAGGGAACGGGCGCATTTCGACTTCCTTAAGGGGAGGTTTCTCGACGAAAAGAAAGCTAAGGCCGTTACGAACAGGAAGATACGGGTATGGTGCGCGGCGGCTTCGACCGGAGAAGAGCCCTACTCCATAGCCATGACGCTCATGGAGGGGCTTAAAGGTTGCGGCACGTGGGACGTGAAGATACTGGCAAGCGATATCAATACAACGGTCCTCAAAACGGCCGAAAAAGCCGTATATGTAAGCGAGAGACTGAAAAAGGTCCCAAAACCTCTCTGGAAAGCCTATTTCCTGAAGGGACGGGGTGAAAACTCGGATAACTACAGGATGAAAGAGCATATAAAGAACCTCCTTATATTCAGAAGGTTCAACCTCAAGAAGAAGGAGTGGCCCATAGGGGGCGGTTTCGATGTGATCTTCTGCAGGAACGTGCTCATATACTTCGATGCGGTGACCAGGACGGATGTTATAGAAAGGCTTTCACGGTATCTTAATCCCGGCGGGTATATTATCGTGGGCCACTCGGAAACTTTGACTGAGAAAGGCCGACAGTTCAAGGTGATCTTACCCAGTGTTTACCAGAAAGTAGGGGTTTGATGTTGGAGTTACGGGCACATGGGTGCACAATTGTAAAGAGCCTGACTGGAAGAGCAGACAGTGGGTTCAATATGTCATGGAGAGAAGGGTCACCATGAAAAAGATCAAGGTACTTATAATAGATGATTCCGCGGTTGCCAGGATGATCTTCACCGAACTCCTGTCCAAGGATCCGGTGATTGAGGTGGTGGGCGTTGCGGGAGATCCAATCATAGCAAAGAAAAAGATTATGGCGTTAAGGCCAGACGTCCTCACTCTCGATGTGGAGATGCCGAGGATGGACGGGCTGACCTTTCTAGAAGAGCTTATGGGTTCAGCCCCCATGCCCGTGGTGATGGTGAGTTCGCTTACGGAGAGGGGTGGTGAGACCACGTTGCGGGCGCTTGAGCTAGGCGCGGTTGATTTTGTGACAAAGCCCAAGGTCGACATGGTGGCGAAACTGCCGGAGATCATCGAAGAGATTACCGGAAAGGTAAAGATGGCGGCCGGGGCTAACGTCAGGAAAAAAAGCACGGCAGTGCCAGATAGTGCCTCCACCCGGCGCATACCCATCACCGGGGCGATGATACGGACCACGGAGAAGGTGATCGCCATCGGAGCCTCCACCGGTGGGACGGAGGCTATCAAGGATATACTTGCCCTGATGCCGGCGGACGCCCCCGGGATAGTGGTGGTGCAGCACATGCCAGAGAGATTTACCAGGCTCTTTGCCGATAGGCTCAATAAGATTTGTTCTATCGATGTGAGGGAGGCCAACGACGGCGACAAGGTCATACCCGGAAACGCGCTCATAGCGCCGGGCAATAATCATATGCTCTTAAAGAGGAGCGGCGCCGATTATTATGTGGAGGTAAAGTCCGGTCCCCGTGTCAACAGACACCGCCCTTCGGTAGATATCCTATTCAAATCAGCGGCGAAATACGCCGGAAAGAATGCCGTCGGAGCCATACTTACCGGTATGGGCGCGGACGGCGCCAAGGGACTAAGGTTGATGAGGGACGCAGGGGCTTCTACCATAGCCCAGGACGAGAAGAGCTGCGTGATCTTCGGCATGCCCAAAGAGGCGATAGAGGTCGGAGGAGCCGAGAGGGTGCTTTCGCTTGAGAAGATACCGGAAGCCATCCTCTCCTCGGCGGGATACCTGACCACCCGGCAACTTGATATGCAAATTTCCGTGTAGTCACCTGAGCATGGAAATCTAGATAAATCTTTCACCAGGAAGAAAAGTGAGGGTAAGACGATGCATACAAATTCATCCAAGATACTGGTCGTGGACGATACGGCTATACAGCGCATCAAAGCGAGGGATGTCTTTTCCAAGACGAATTACGAGGTGATAGAGTGCTCCTCCGGGGAAGAGGCCATGGGGCACCTTCAGAAGAGGGATATAGACATAGTGCTCCTGGACGTCATAATGCCGGGAATAAGCGGTTATGAGGTCTGCAGGCGTATTCGGGAGGAGCTTCAGATGAAGTTTCTGCCGGTAATCATGATGAGCACCCTCCAGGGAGTGAAGGAGTACGTACAGGGCATGGACGCGGGGGCGACGGAGTTCCTGCACAAGCCTTATAACGAAGAGGAACTGCTGGCCAGGGTCAATTCCGCCATCAAGATTAAGCGCCTTACCGACCGTCTCGACGACGCGGAATCGATACTCAATTCTGTCGGGAACCTTGTAGAGGCAAGAGACCTGGATACGGGAGACCACTCCAGAAGGCTCTTTAATGTCTGCCAGGTGCTCGGCAAGGAGCTGGGCCTCGGCGATGAAGAGATGGAGGTGCTCAGAAGGGGGTGTATCCTGCACGATATCGGCAAGATCGGGGTCCCTGACTACATTCTCTTGAAGAGAGGTCCGCTCACGGATAAGGAGTGGACAGTGATGCAGTCGCACCCCACCATAGGCGTCAATATCTGCAATGGTCTCAAGAGCATGAAAGGAACAGTCGACATCATCGGTTGCCATCACGAAAAGATGAACGGCTCAGGTTATCCTTACGGCCTCTCCGGCGATGAGATCCCCAAACTTGTCCGGGTCTTCCAGGTAGCGGACGTATACGATGCGCTGAAGTCGGAACGCCCTTATAAAAAGCCATTTTCCACGGAGCGGATCATGGAGACCTTTATCGAGGAGGCGGACAAGGGGTGGTGGGACCCGGAGATTACGTCCGTGCTCATCGGCGTTCTGAACACACGTCCTGAAGCCCTTGAATGCGAGGAGAGCTTCCTGATGGGAAGCAGGTTTGTATCGGAACGGGGTATGGCATTTTAACCCGACGAGGAAGCGAATAGAGGGCAGGTGCCCTTCGGGACCTTTTTAAATAGAGACGGCTTCACGCGGCCCGCTATAAAAGAGCGGGAGAGCATAGGCCGTCCACTCACTAAGGCCATGGACGATAGTATTCTTAATCTCATAGAAGGTTATAGGTGTGAAGGCGGTGTGGATGCACAGGGCAGGGAGTTTCTACTTCTTGACCGCAAACAGGTGCTCAACATCATCTGGGGCATGGATGAGAGCCTTATCGTGCTCAGTACGGAAGCAGATATATGGTTCGTTAACAGGGCTACCGAGAAGATGCTCGGATACGACGTGAACGAACTGGTCGGCAAGCCTTTTGTGGATTTCATGGTCGACTGGAAGAGTGAATTCTGCGCACGCCTTATGGAGCTGACCTCCATGGGGCCCCTTACGGACTATAGGGCCGACTACCTCGGTAGAGACGGAGAGAGGGTCCCGGTCAGCCTCAACTGTTCGGCCCTTAAGGATAACAGCACGGGAATATACCTGGGCATGGTAATCGTTGCCCGGGACATGCGCGATCTCATGAGGCTGATAAGCGAGCTTGAGGATGCAAAGGCCGGTCTCGAAGTGAAGGTCAAGGAGCGCACAAGTGAACTTGAAGGGGCATACGCCGAATTAAAGGAAGCGCAGACGCAGCTCCTGCAGAAGGAAAAGATGGTCTCCATAGGGCAGCTGGCGGCCGGCGTGGCCCATGAGATAAACAACCCCCTGAGTTTTATCATGAGTAACATATCAGCCATAGAGTCCTTTACACAGGACCTCTCGGATGTAATCGGCGCTTGTAGCGAGGCGCTTCGTCTTGTTGGAAGCTCGGGGGCGAAATCGCTCGGCGCCGTCAGCAGCGCCGAGGAATATATCAGGGATATGGACCCCGGATCTACGATTAAAGAGGTGATGGAAATCGTCAAGGAGTCAAGGACCGGTGGGTTGAGGGTGATGGAGATAGTATCGAACCTAAAGGACTTCTCACAGATAGATTCCGCTAAATCCCGATATACGGACATCAATAGCTGTCTTGAGAGCACCCTGAAGGTCGTAAGCGGCGCCTCGGAGTCTCAATTCAAGATATCTTCTTATTACGGAGAGATACCGGATATACTCTGCCGCCCCGCCGAGCTGAACCAGGCCTTTATGAATCTTTTTATAAACGCGACGCAGGCCATGGATAAAGACGGAGAGATAGAGGTAAGGACATATGAGGGAGACGGTCATATATTTATTGTGATAAAAGATACCGGAATGGGCATTCCGGACGAGAACATGGGGAAGATATTTGAGCCCTTCTTTACCACAAGGCAGGTCGGCGCGGGAACGGGGCTCGGCCTGAGCGTAGTCTATAATATAATAAAAGCTCATGACGGCTGGGTAGATGTAAAGAGTATTGCCGGCGTGGGGACGACATTTACCATAGCCCTGCCCACGACAGTCGAGGAAAGTAAAAGGGGGCGGGGCTAGAGATGCTGCGATTCAGAGACCTTTCCATAAGGAAGAAGCTCTTTTCCGTCTTCGGCATCTCCATTGTCTTTATTGGCGGGATCATCCTCGTCGGTCTTATGAATATGCTCTGGATGAAGGATGCCTCTGAGCAGGTATACGAAGAAAGTTTTACGGAGGCAATGAGAGTTGCAAAGCTCAAGACCGGTTTTGACGACGCCAGGAGGGAGCTACTCACCATTATGGCGACAGAAGACCGGGATGCAACCTCATCGCGACGGCAAACCTTAAAGGAGATAACTGAGGAGATAGACGAGAGTTTTAGATATATGCTTCTGGAAGAAAATCATTTCGACGAAGAGGGCAGGGTGGTCATTCACGAGTTGAAAACTATCTGGGAGTCTTTTAGGGAGACCAGGGATCTGGAACTCTTGCCCAGCATAAATGAAGGTCGTTTTAATGAGGCTCTAGCGATGGCAACGGGCATTCAGGAGGAGAGGTACCGGAAGTTCCGCCTGATTGCTGCGGCCCTCATGGAGTATGAAAAGCTTGAAGCCGCGGAGGTCCACGGGCAGTTAGAAACAAAGCTGTTGGAGGCGATTTGGCTTTACCTGACCCTCTCCGTTGCAGGCCTTATCGTGGGGCTCTTGCTTCTTCGTTACCTTTCAAGGGATATCGGAGACAGGGTCGGCTCCATAGCCAGTGCGCTTTCGGAGATGGAGGGAGGCGATTTTGACCTGCAACTGGATACCGCCGCCGAAGACGAGATCGGCTTCCTGGCAAAGAGTTTTAATAATATGAGCCGGACTCTTTACGAGGACAAGGTAGCTCAGGAGCAGTATGTCAATGTCATGAAGTGGCACGCAACGGAGAGGGAGAAACGCGCCGGAGAGCTGGAGAGCATGAATGAAAAGCTTAGTCAGTCCGGCAGGGACCTTGCCTCGAAGAACGAATGGCTTGAGGATTTTATAAAAGAACTTGAGAAGACCAATAAGGAGCTTGAAGATACTAAGGCGCAGATGCTCCAGTCGGAGAAGCTGGCGTCCATCGGTCAGTTGGCCGCGGGCGTGGCCCATGAGATAAATAATCCGATCAGTTTCGTCAACTGTAACCTGAGTTCCATGAAGGGGTATATCGAGGATCTCAAGTCCATCCTGGAGATGCACGAAAAGATGCCTACCCTTCTGAGAGATGGAAAGCTGGATGATGCGATGGAACTTCTTGACGGGATAGAGACGGCACGGGATGAGGTTGATCTGGCCTTTTTAATGAAAGACATCGACCTCCTTCTGGAGGAATCGGAGGAGGGCATAGAGCGTGTCGTCTCCATTATACGGGCCCTCAAGGACTTCTCTCACGTGGATATGGCCGAAGAGGAATACTACGATATAAACAAGTGCCTTGAGAACGCCATAAAGATCAGTTCCCATGAAGTAAAGCATAAGGCCGTGGTCAAGAAGGAGCTTGGCTCTATTCCGCAGGTCAAGTGCTGTCCCCAACAACTCAACCAGGTCTTCTTGAACCTGATCATAAACGCCTCTCAGGCCATATCCGATAAAGGGGAGATCGAGATAAGGACCTTTGCTAGTGGCGGGAAGATAGCGATTGAGATTGAGGACAACGGAGCTGGGATGACCGACGACATTAAGGATAAGCTCTTCGAGCCTTTCTTTACCACGAAGCCGGTCGGTGTGGGTACCGGTCTCGGGCTCTCCATTGCTTACGGTATTATAAACGATCACGGCGGCACAATAGATGTCGAGAGCGCACCGGGCGAGGGGACGACCTTCACCATCAGCCTTCCCGCAGACGAGGCGGGTGTCATTGAGGCCGCTGGCTTGTAAGGTCCGCAGCAGAGGAGGTTAGCATGGAAGGAAAAGAGAAACATACGATTCTATTTGTTGACGACGAATCAAATATCTTAAGCTCACTCGTGAGGCTTTTTAGGAAAGAGGGTTACAACATACAGACAGCAACGAGCGGCAGGGACGGCCTTGCCTGTTTCGACAATAACGAGATATCTCTTGTCGTCTCCGACAACAGGATGCCGGAGATGGGCGGCGTGGAGTTTCTCTCCCGTGTTAAAGAGATTTCACCGGAGACCGTAAGGATAATGCTCACGGGCTACGCGGATATGAATGCCGTAATGGGCGCCATAAACAGCGGCGAGGTCGCAAGGTATATCACCAAGCCGTGGAACGATAATGACATAAAGCTCATCGTAAGGGACGGACTTGATCGCTATGACCTTGTAAAGAAGAACAGGGAACTCTTCGAGTTGACAGAAAAGCAGAACGAGCAGTTGGCAAGCTGGAACAAGGGACTCGAGGCCAAGGTCAGACATAGGACCAGGGAGATCAGGGATAACTTTTTCGGGTTCGTGGGGATGTTTGCCGACCTTATGATGATCTATGATCCCTATATAGGCGGGCACAGCAGGCGGGTGGCGGCGCTCGCAAGCGGCCTGGCAAAACATATGGGGCTGGAGAAGAGAGATCTAGTTATCATAGAGAGCGCCGCGCTCTTGCATAATATAGGGCTCATAGGTATCCCGAGGAAGATAGTTGAGAAGGCGGAAGGGGGGCATCTAAGCGAAAGTGAAAAGGAGTTTTTCAAGGAATGTCCTGTAGTAACGCAGGGACTTATCTCCTCCATCGGAATTCTCGGTCAGGCCGGCCTTATTATCAGAAGCCACCAGGAGAGGTTCAACGGCACAGGCTATCCCGACGGGCTTAAGGGAGAGGAGATCCATATCGGGGCGAGGATATTGTGCGTCTGTAAGGTATATGACAGGCTCATGCACAGGAAGAGACTTAGCCTGAGTAAGGGCGCGTCTATCGAACATCTCATGAATATGGTCGGGAAGGACTTTGACCCCGAGGTTGTCAATTCTCTGGCCGGGTTTATAAATCTCCAAAATGAAGTGGAACTCGTAGATGAAAAGAACCCCGCGTACTTCTCTTCGCTGGCTGAATTGAAGGCGGATATGGTGCTGGCCGAAGCCATAAGGACAAAGAGCGGCAAGCTCCTCTTAACCGAAGGAACAAGGCTTACCGCCATGCTCATAGAAAAGGTCAGGTCCATCAAGCTGATTGAACCTCTCGTGGAGCCCGTCTCTATAGTTCCCGATATCTGATATTGAACCGGCCTCTTCAGCTTCTCATGGAGAGGCCGTTCCCCGCTGCACTCGACCCATAATCAAGTGGTAGGCTCGAACCCTATCTCCTGGTTCAGGATTAAATCTATCAAACCTTGCCCCCAATAATTGTCTCAGTATTATTCTCAAAACTATAGGGTCTTCCCGTCCTTGGAGATTGGTTCTAAATAGGTTTCATATATCTCTGGGAAAACGGTTCGGATGGTAGTATAATTTAAGGAATCCAATGAAAAAACTTATAAGGTTTTTAATAGTCACTATTGTGATCCTCGGAGCGGTTATTCTCTACATGCACAGAGGTTTTGGTGGGGAAAGCCGCTACGTAACGAGCCAGGAGTGCCGTTCCTGCCACGAGCGCCACTACGACGGCTGGAAGCTGACGCTCCATCCAAAGATGTTCAGGCCGGCGGGTGATCCCGGGGAGATAGTCGGCGACTTTGACATTCTGCCTGCGGAACTCTCCTTTAAGAAGGAGGATGTCGAGTACATAGTCGGCAACAAGTGGGAACAGGTATATGCGAAGATGGTCGATGGAGAGTACTACCAGCTGCCCGCCAAGTGGTATATAACAACTAAAAGATGGGTGCCGATAAAGAAGCACGACAAGGTAAAGATGTCCCTTAAGTGTAACGGTTGTCATACGACCGGTTTCAACCCGGAGACATTCGAATTCGCCGAGTTCGGTATAGGCTGCGAGGCATGCCACGGCCCGGGCTCAAGACACATCTCGTCCAGGAAGAAGACGAGCGGAGAGGTATGCGCCTGGTGCCACGGCAAGGGTGGCGGCGAAGAGATGGATATAATCACCTCTGTTTCGAGCACGGTATGCGGCCAGTGCCACAACCGCGGCACCAATAAGGATCAGGCCGAAGAGGCGGCCGGCAAGTTTAACTTCCCTCTCGGCTTCATACCGGGTGATGACCTCGATAAGTCCTTCGCCCCCATGAAGAAGGAGTCGGACAAGAAGGGTAAATACTGGTGGGGCAACGGTATCAGCAAGAACCGCCACCAGGAGTATATGGACTGGCAGAAGTCCAAGCACTCGAAGGCTCTAAAGCTCATGCAGGAGGAGTACAGCGAGGAGCGCGGCAAGAAGGACGACAGATGCCTTCGGTGTCATTCAGCGGACTACAGGTTCGCCCCTCCCGACGATAAGCCCACGCTGGAGACGGCGCGCTACGGCGTAACCTGCGTGAGTTGCCACGACCCGCACGGCTTCGACCGCCTGGTGCCGAGGCACACCGCGCTCTCCGGGTACGGTACCGAGAAGTGCGGCGGGTGCCACATTGACAGTATGACCTTTAAGACGGCGGAAAAAGAGAGACCCCATTACCCCTGCCCTCCCACCAAGGTCTCGTGCGCGGACTGCCACATGCCCTACATAGTGACTTCTGGAGGGGCCTTCTCCATAAGGAGCCACGCCTTCAAGATAATAAACCCCGCCGACACCGTCAAGTTCGGCACGCCCAATACCTGTCAGAACGGCTCGTGCCATCAGGACAGGACCGTTGAATGGGCGGCAAGGGAGTTTAAAAAGTCCTACCCGTTATTCAAAGAAGTCTCTTTATTGGAGGAAGGCCCGTTTGGAGAAGACCCCGTTCCATAAAAGCCTGAGGGCCAAACTGCTCCTCGGTTACGTTCTCATAGTCTTTGCCGGCAGTGTTATCGGCGCCTATGTCAGCGTCCGTATAGCCGAGGACGAGTTCAGAATGCTCTTGAACCGCCAATTCCAGTCCACCATGAATCAGACCGAGAACTTTATCGACCTCGTTGGCCAGACCGCGCTCATATGGGCCAACGAGGTCGCCACCGACCCCGGGCTCTTAACCGTGCTCAGGGAGGGCGACAGGGACGAGCTTGCAGGTTATGTCAGCGGGGTGATGGAAAGTGTCAAGTCGGACAGTATCGTGATAGTGGACAAAAAGGGGCGGGTCTTTCTAAGGGGGCACGCCCCGGGCGACTTCGACGACTCTCTGATGAGTGTCCGGCTCGTCAGGGACGCCGTGGAAAAGGGCGAGGTAGGCACCTCCATAATCAGTGTAGATAATACTTTTATCATATACTCCTCAAGCCTCCTGCGTGCCGGACCGGAGAGTGAGGTGACCGGCGCGCTCCTTCTGGGCTATGAAATAAACGAACGTCTCATCGACAACATGAAAAAGAATACCGATGTGGAGATATCGGTTATCCGTGAGCGGGCCGTTATGACCACTACGCTCAGGGGCGAGGGGTGGCGCGTCGAGAATCTGCCCATACCCTACCTCGACTACCAGATGCTGCTCACCGGCCAGAGCAGGGTGGAGAGCGCCGAATTCCTTGGCAAGAAATACTTTATTACCGCTCGGAATCTCGGGGCCATGGAGAGTAACCAGCCCGGCTCCATGCTGCTCGCATACAGCCAGGAACCGCTTCTGGAGACGAAAGAGAGAATAACCAATCGCTATATAGTCCTCTTCCTTATCGGGTTTCTGATAAGTATCGCCATCTGGTACTTCCTTACGCGCAGCATGCTCAACCCCATCAACAAGCTCGTGAAGATCACAAAGAATGTCGCCGACGGCAAGCTCGAAAGCAGGATCGACGTCACGGGGGCGGACGAGTTCGGTATGCTCTCGAATAACTTTAACGCCATGATAGATTCCTTGGCCGAGAAGGACTTGGCGCTCAGGGCCTACAGCGAAAATCTCGAAAAAGAAGTGAGGTCCAGGACCACCGAGCTTGAAGTCACAATAAGGGAGCTCGTGGAAACGCATTCAAGGCATGATGAGGCTCAAGAGATAGCCCATCTCGGCCACTGGTCCCTTGACCGGAAAACCAACGAGCTGGACTGGTCCGAAGAGGTCTACAGGATATTCGAGGTGGCGGGTTCTTCCGTCACCTACGAGGCATTTATAGAGACGGTCCATCCCGATGACAGAGAACTCGTGAAGAGGACATACGAGGAGTCGGTGAAAGATAAGATACCCTACGACCTTATACACCGCCTCCTTATGAAGGACGGCACGATCAAGTATGTCAATGAAAGGTGCATGACCATCTACGACAGCGACGGCACACCGCTGCGCTCAATAGGAACCATACAGGATATCAGTGTAAGAAAACGCGCCGAGGAGGCCATACGGGCTATCTATAAGAGCACCACTGTAGCCAGCGGGGAGACCTTCTACGATATGGTCGTTAATACCGTTGCCGAGTGGCTTGACGCCGACTGCGTAATCCTTGGCGAATTAAAAGATGTAAAGAAAGACCATATCGAGTCCCTTTCAATGATTTTGGACGGGAAAAAGATCGACTCCTACTCCTACTCGCTGGCCGGCTCGCCGTGCGAGAATGTAAAGAAGAGTGGGTTTTGCAATTATGAGAGAGGTGTCAGCGACCTCTTTCCGGATGATATCGATCTACAGGAGATGAGCGCCGAATCGTATATAGGAACTCCGCTGGTGGACAGGGTCGGAAATGTGATGGGTGTATTCTGCTCCATCTCGCGCAGGAGCTATGCGATACCGCACCACGCCATGGTGGTCTTCGAGACGTTGGGAGCGGTAATATCCTCCGAGATCGAGAAGAAACGCGCCCAGGAGGCCCTTGTGGTGGCCAAGTATGAGGCCGAAGAGGCTAACCGCGCAAAAAGCGACTTCATCGCCACCATGAGCCACGAGATAAGGACGCCGATGAACGCCATTATCGGCATGTCCGACCTCCTTGAAGAGACTGGGCTTGAGGGTGATCAGAAGGAGTTTGTCGAGAGCATCAAGTTCGCCGGCGACAACCTGTTGCAACTTATAAACGATGTCCTCGATATTTCGAAGATAGAGGCAGGACAACTCGTCCTTGAGGAGATAGACTTCGACCTCCGGCAGCTCGTGGAGAGGATCGTGGGGATGCTCTCCGCGCATGCCAACTCCAAAGGGCTTCAACTTTCCTGCCAGATAGGCGAAGACGTACCCCCGGCCATTAAGGGCGACCCGAACAGGCTCCGCCAGGTTCTGGTAAACATCATATCGAACGCCATCAAGTTCACGCACGACGGAGATGTGGCGATAAGCGCAGCCCTTCTCGGAGATACGGGCAGGGATACCGTGATAGAATTTTCCGTTACGGATACGGGCATAGGCATACCAGAGGAGAAGCTGGAAGATATTTTTGAGAAATTCTCACAGGCGGACAGCTCCACCTCACGGAAATACGGCGGCACCGGGCTGGGGCTTGGCATCTCCAGTAGGCTCGTAGGGGCCATGGGGGGTAATATCAAGGTTGAGAGTAAAGAGAACGTGGGCAGTACCTTTTATTTTACCGCCAGGTTTAGGCCCGGACAAGAAAGAGTGCTCTCGGACGAACCGGCCAGCGAAAGAATCTTTAGCTCTTTAAGTGATAGGCCGGTTAGAAAGCTCAGGGCCCTGCTTGTGGATGACGATATAATGAACCTTCGGGTGGTCGGACGCATGCTTGAGAAGCTCGGCCACGAGGCCTTAAAGGCCACGGGCGGCGGGGAGGCCGTACGACTGGCCGGGACCGGGGAGTTCGACCTGATATTCATGGACGTGAATATGTCCGGTATGGACGGTTTCGAGGCCACTAGAAGGATAAGGGCCCGTGAGGAGGAGAGCGGTAGCAATCGTCGTCCAATTATCGCCCTGACGGCGCTCGCCCTTGAGGGTGACAGGCTCAGGTGCATGGACGCGGGTATGGACGATTATCTAAGCAAGCCCATTCGAACCAACGACCTGACAGCGCTTATAGGCAAGCTTTTTCCGCATGGCGCAACCGGAATGCGGACCGAAGGGTCTCCCTCTCCGGAAGGGGTGGCGGCCGGTGACAAGTCAGTGCTCTTCGACAGAGGGGTTGCTCTTAAGCGCTTCCTTGGCGATGAGGCTCTTTTAAGGGAGATGTGCGAAATCTTCTTGAGCGACCTGGGTGAGAATATGGATGATATAAGGGCTGCCATCGAGAGCCGGGATTGCGACGCCATTGAGAAATCGGTTCATTTCATCAAAGGGAGGCTCGGATACCTGGCTTCCGGCGCCTTTATTAAGACGGCTTCTGAACTGGAGCTGATGGGACGGGACCGAGACATAGACAGGGCCTGCGAGCTTTTCGACTACTTTGAAGAGAGCCTGTTACACCTGAAAGAGGCCATTGCTGAGTTTCTTGGTGAGGGAGATGAAGGCTCATGCAGTTGATGACAACAGTTCAATTAATTCTTATTCGTAAAGATTTCGCTTAGAGATGAGAAATCTTCCCATAGGTCTCAAGGCCAGCTAGAAGTGGGGCAGTGGCCTTTATCTCATGATATGGCAAGTGTGCTAAATAAGATTGTCTCATAATAGGGGTGCACCCCAGACAGGTGTGCTAAAATTGTGCTAGGATTACCGCGAATCTATGGTGTTCATGGAGGGCAGATAACCGTCTGATTCTAGTAAAATAAAGGGAAAACCGCCTTGGAATCACGACCTTATGAAAATTGCATTAATACGTTTCGCAATCAGAAGGTCGAGGGTTCGATCCCCTTACCCTCCACCGATAGAATCAAGGGGTTACGGGTTTTTTCTCGTAGCCTTTTTTTATTGAACTATAAATGGTTTCATCAGTGCCTGCGGTCGATCCTCTTCTTACAGTGCGGGCAGGTGCGTAGGTTCTTTCTTTCTTGCATCTCCTCGAAAAAACCTGAGCCGATTATGCCCGTGGGAAGGGCGAACATTCCTATGCCCAGGAAAGATATTATCGTGCCGAGGATCTTGCCTCCTACCGTTACCGGTGTCACGTCACCGTAACCGACCGTCGTCAGCGTTGCCACTCCCCACCACATTGCCGCAGGGATAGATGAAAATACCTCCGGCTGAGTTTCGTTTTCTATAAAATACATGAGCGTTGAAGAGACGACAAGAAGGATGACGATTACAGATACCGAGACGTATAGTTCGTCTTTTGTCTTATTGATGACCGAACCGATGACCTTCATCGAATCGGAGTAGCGCCCTATCTTTAGGACCCTCATAAGTCTGAAGAGCCTGAGCGCACGAAGCATCCTGAGGTCCAGGCCGATTAGCAGAGGCAGGTAGAATGGCAGTATTGCGATAAGGTCGATAATGGATATCGGTTTTACCATGAAGTGCAGCCTGCCGAGTATAGGGCGGCGGAACTCTTTATCGGATGTGCACGACCATATACGAAGCAGGTATTCAATGGTGAAGAGGGCAACCGAAACTATCTCGATCCAAAAGAAGAACTCTTTATATTGAATGAATAGGGCTTCGACGGTCTCAAAACAGACCGAGACGACATTTATGATAATAACGGTCGTGATTATATAATCGACTACTCGACTAAAGTGATCCTCACCCTCAGCAGATTCGAGTATCTCAAAAGTCCTCTTCTTTATTTCCTTACTCATATATAGAAATATCCCTAAGCTTTTTTTTTATTGTATTATTTCCAGTAGAGTTCTGTCAATCTACTAATGGTCTTTTGTGGGCGTTGGGTTGCGCGAAGAGGGGGGTTAGAGCCTGTTAAGGCCGTTGTATGTGGCGATCTTGTATGCGTCCGATAGTGTTGGGTAGTTAAATACCACATCGCGGAAGTAGTCGATCTTTCCGCCGAAGTTCATGACGGCCTGTCCGATATGGATTATCTCCGAGGCCTTTTCGCAGATGATGTGCACGCCGAGCAGGTCGCGGCTTTCGCGGTGAAATATAAGTTTGAGCATTCCATAAACATCCCCCGATATCTGGCCGCGAGCGACCTCGCTAAATAGGGCCGTGCCCACTTCATAGGGGACTTTTTTACTGGTGAGATCTTCTTCCGTAGCGCCGACCATCGATATCTCGGGTATGGTGTAGATACCGTAGGGCATGACGGACGGGACCGCGCACTCGCCGTTCTTAGAGCCGAAGGCGTGGCATACGACGCGGCGCCCCTGTTCGCGCGACGTGGAAGCGAGAGATGGAAAGCCCACAACATCGCCTATGGCGTAGATATGATTTAGTTCTTGCTCTTTAGTATGCCTTGGCTGGTACTCGCCGTTTACAGGTATAAGCCCTTTCTTATCAGGTACGATCCCTATTGTTTCGAGCCTGAGAGATTTGGTATTACCGACCCTGCCCATGGTGTATAAGAGCTTTTCTGACTTTATGATCTTGCCGCTTTCAAGGTGGGTGACGACGCGTGAGTCGTCGTCCATGGAGATGGTCTTTACCGTCTCGTTTGTGCGTAGTGTGATGCCTTGCTGGCGCATCCAGTAGACCAGGCTCGTGACGATCTCTTCGTCGGCAAAGGTTAATAGTCTGGGGCCGCGTTCAACAAGTGTCACCTTTACGCCGAGCGAGGCGAATATGCAGGCGTACTCGCAACCTATTACGCCGCCTCCGATGACCGTCATGGTCGAGGGCAAGTCCTTTATCTCAAGTATGGTGTCGCTGTCGTGAATATGCCTGGCGTCGAAGGGGATCTCTACGGGTCTTCTCGGACGTGTGCCGGTGGCTATGATGATGATAGAGCCTTCGAGCAGGAAGGACGACCCGTCGTCACGTTCGACAGAAAGGGTCTTCGGGGATGAAAAGGACGCTTTGCCGTGGATGATATCAATATTGTTGCGGTTGAAGTGGTCGTTGATTACCGCTGTGTGCTGGCGTATGACCTCGCTCTTTTTGTGCATGAGCTCTTCGAGTGTAGATTCTCGCGGCAGCGTGTGTTCAAAGCCGAATACGGCCCTCTGTTTAAAGCCCGCCAGGTAAAGGGCCGCCTCTCGAAGCGTCTTTGAGGGCAGGGTGCCCGTATGCAGACCTGCGCCGCCTACATAAGGACTCTTTTCTATTACGGCTACGGACTTTCCGAGCTTGGCGGTTTGTACCGCGGCCTTCTCACCGCCCGGGCCGGAGCCTATAACAAGGACGTCGTAGTACTTCTTCATTGTCAGGCCTTTGTCTTTTTGTTAAATTCGTCTTCCAGTATGATTGTCTCCGCCAGCAGTTCAGGAGATGGCTTGCCTATCAGGTATCCCTGCGCATAATCTACGCCGTAGGTCGAAAGTATCGAGAGTGTTTCCGGCTCTTCTACAAACTCGGCTATCGACTTTATGCCCATGCCCTCGGCCACGCTGGTGATGGCCTTTACAAATAGCTGGTCTTCGACCGATTCGTGCAACTTTTTGATGAAGTAACCGTCTATCTTTATGTAATCGACGTGAAGTTCCTTTAGATAAAGAAAAGAGGTGAATCCGACGCCGAAGTCGTCGAGCGCAAACTTACAGCCCAGTTCACGAAGGGCGTTTACAAACTCGATGGCGCTCTTCAGATCGCTAATGGCCTCTGTCTCCGTAATCTCGAACACGAGGCTGGACGGGTCGGCTCCGGTCTCTTCTATCTTATTCTTTACGAATGAGATGAGCTCCATATCTCCCATCTCTTTACCCGAAAGATTCATGCCGAACGATACCAGGCGCCCCTGTGCGCGAAGCTCCGCCTGAAGCTTCAGGGTCTTTGCAATCATGGCGCGGTCCAGAGAACCGATAAGGCCGAAGATCTCAGCCGTGGCGATGAACTCGCCGGGATAGAGTATGCGACCGTCTTTCTCTCTGATCCTTATGAGCGCCTCGTAGTGGGTTATCTTGCCGTCCTCTAGATTTAAGAGCGGCTGGTACCATGGTTCGATGCGGTCCTCTGCAAGGGCTTTTTGAATAATCTCTTTACCCTTAAGGCGCGAGTGCATCTGTTCGAGGTCGCGGTCTTCGTGGCGGTAGAAGTGGCAGCGGTTTCCGCCGAGCCCCTTTGCGCGCATCAGGGCGGCGTCGGCCTTGGTAAAGAGCGCCTTGATATTCATGCCGTCTTTGGGAAATATTACGCCGCCGGTGCTGACCGTGGTGCGCACGTCCACGTCTTCTACCCTGAGACCTTCAAGCCTGTTTCGTATCTCTTCGGCGGCGTCGAGTCCCTGACCCTCTGTGGAAGATGGAAGGAATATCGCAAACTCGTCGGCACCCATATATCCGACGATACTCTCGCGCAGGCGGCTACCCTTTAAATTACGCTCGATCTCGGTTAAGGCCTCTTTGATCAGATGCGCGACCTTGCGAAGCAAGAGGTCTCCGGTGGCGTGGCCGTATGTGTCGTTTAGCAGGCGGAACTGATCGATATTAAGGAATAGGAGAACCGTGCTTTGGCCGGGCGCGTGGGCGTAAGCGACCCACTCGTTAAGCAACTCTATGAAGCGGGAGCGGTTGATGAGACCGGTGAGTTTGCTATAGGTGTCAAGGTACTCGATCGTTTCTTCCGCGCTCTTTTTGTCTGTGATATCTTCCTGAATAGCAAGGAAGTGAGTCGTCTGGCCCCGGTCGTTTTTAATAGGGCAGATATTCATGGTACAGTGGTAAAAGTCGCCGTCCTTCTTTTTGTTCTTTATCTCACCGGACCAGATCCTTCCGTCGAGTATGGTTGACCACATCTCTTTATAGGTTTCAGGTGAAGTCTCTCCGGATGAGAGGAGGTTAGGGTTCATGCCTATGATCTCTTCTCTGGTGTAGCCGGTCACTTCTTCGAACTTCTTGTTTACGAATTCGATATTAGAGTCTTTATCGGTCAGGACGACGAGGTTTACAGATTGGTCGATGGCGGTTGAGAGAGTTTTTAATTCTTCTTCGGTCTGCTTTCTCGCGGTGATATCCTGTATAGTTACGATCATTCTGAGCGGCACGGCATCTCTGGTAAAGCTGATCTCACCGGCCATATGCAGTGTGCGGCGCACACCCTTTACATTGGCTAATCGAAGGTCGAGCGAGAAAGTCTCTTTGGCGGAGAGGGCGTCGTCGAGCGCCTTGTTAAAGTGTTCGAGATCGTCAGGGTCTATCATTTGACGGAGGCCGTCCATGGTCGGGGTAAAACTCTTAGGTGTGGTGTCGAAGAGCCTGAATGCCTCATCCGAGAATAAGATGGTGCCGGTCGCTATGTTCCACTCAAAGCTTCCGATACAGGCTATCCTGTGCGCCTCGGCCAGCGACTTTTGGCTTTCGGTGAGGGCTTCGGTCATGCCCTTGATATTATAGGCCATGACATTTACCGAAGATGAGAGGCTGCCTATCTCGTCGGAGGATGTTGTAGGCAGGGTTACGTCAAAGCTACCCATGCCTATCTCATCCGCGGCAGAGGCCATACGGCGAAGCGGCTTGATGACCTTTTTATAAAAGAGTATAAAGATAAAGAGGATAATAGCGAAGACTAGCAGAATTGTTACAAGGGCGTCTCTCTTGAGCTTGGCTAGTGGTAAGAGGGCCTCTTCAACGTCGACTTCCGTAAGCAGGGTCCAGCCAAGTTCCTTAAAACACATAGAGGCCCCTGCTACCGGCACGCCCCGGTAGTCGGGGTAAAAGGATGCCGCTTCCTGACCTCTCTCCAGACATTTCCTTACAGGTACTGTGTTTACTTGTTGCGTCAAGATGGCGCTATCGATAAATATCGAGTCGGTTATCATGAGCTTTTCTTGATTAACGAGGTAGACCTCCATGGTCCGGGCGCGCCCCTGTCCCGACGATAGAGCGCCAAGCTCTTTTGCATGTCTTCCCGAAAGTATGGAATTAAGTACGTGAATGTGGGTGTGGTTTATGAGCACGCCGATGGTTTCGCCTGTGGATTTGCTTACCAGCGGGGAGGATATATTAATGTGGTCGTCCAGGCTCTTTTCATGCATTGAGTTGGTAATTATGGTGCTATCTTTACCGAGAATGAATGACCTGGAATCTGACACGTCACTGCCGATGGAGGTCTCTCTGGTCGAAGCGGCGATGCGCCCGCCAAGTGTAGCGATAGAGATCTCTACAATGTCCTTGTCGAGTGAGATCTTGTTCTTTATGAGGTGATTGTTAAGGTCAAAGGGGTCTTTTCCCGCATTGATCTTTTCGAGTTCGTCTCTGATGAAACCGTCGCTGGCAAAGTCGATGGCGCGGCTTTTCAGGGAGTCGAGGTAGAGATATACCTGTCCCTCGAAACTCTCGGCCAGCACTGTCAGGTCGCTGAGGGCCGACTTTTTTATTTCGTTCTTATTGTGGTTATAACCGATAAGAAAGGTGATAAATATGGGCAATAGTATAGCCACTATCGCAATGACCGCCTTATGCAGAAGTGAAAAATTATACCGACCCATCAGTAACTCCGTATAGTAAAAGAGAGAGCTAGGCCGCCTTCACCGCCGCCTGAAGCCTTTGCCGCACCTCGCGCGCTACATCTTCGAGCTCAGGGTTTTCTATCATCGACATCGCAACCATCGGGTCAACGGCGGATACGACCGAGCCGGTGGTATCGTCGTCTTCGTATACTATCACATTACAGGGGAGAAAGAGGCCGATTTCAAGCTCGGCGTTGAGGGCTCGGTTGGCGTGCGGCGGGCTGCATGCGCCGAGTATTATATATCTTCTAAAATCGACGTCGAGCTTCTTCTTGAGCGTAGGTTTTACATCAATTTCAGTAAGAATACCAAAACCGTTATCGGCAAGAGCGAGACGCGTACGCGCCAGGGCCTCGTCGTAGTCGCAACTCAAGTGTCGTCTTATTGAATAGTTTGCCAATTTGTACCCTCCACTAAATATTTGTTCGAAATAACAGGTATCTTCTCGAATTTTACTATAGCACAGTTTTGCAAAGAACTCAATTAACAGGGTCCGGTTAGTCTTGTAATCTTAAGTAAAGAAGATATCTCCTCTTCGGAGAGTATCTCTCCGTCGGCGAGAACCTCTCTTAGAGTGCGCCCGCTAGAGGCGGCCTCTTTAACTATGGCGGCAGCGTTTTCATAACCGATATAGCGGTTCAGGATGGTAGCAAGCCCCTCGCTCTCTTCAAAGTATTTGAGACAACGTCCCTTGTCGGCCTTTATCTTAGACACGCAACGTGTGGTAAATGAATCTACTGCGTTTCTTAATAATTTTAAGGAGCTTAAGGTATTAGAGATAATGACCGGCCCCATGACATTCAGTTCGAGCTGTCCGGCCCCGGCTGCCGCGCTTATTGCGGTATCGTTTCCTATGACTTGATAGCAGACCATATTGAGCATCTCCGCCATCACCGGGTTGACCTTGCCCGGCATTATCGAAGAGCCCGGCTGTACGGCTTCGAGTTTGATCTCTCCGAGTCCGGTATTCGGTCCTGAGCTAAGAAGGCGTAAGTCGTTAGCGATGCGCCCAAGCTCTATGGCGAGGGCCCGAAGCTCTCCCGACAGGGACGTGAAGGGGCCAAAGCTATTTAGATACTCGTGCAGGTCGGGGGCCTTCTTAAGTCCTCGTAATCCTGTGATAGACTTTAGGGACCTTAGCGCCAGTGCGGCGTATCGCGGGTGGGAGTTTATGCCGGTCCCTGCCGCTGTTGCCCCTAGCCCGATCTCGCTCAGTCCTTCGAGAGAGCTTTCCATTCGAATTCGAGCCCGGCGGAGAGCCGAGGCGTAGGAGGTGAACTCACTGCCGAGCATGACCGGCACCGCGTCCTGAAGGTGCGTCCTGCCCGACTTTATTATCTTTGAAAAGGCGCGCCCCTTCGAGTCGAGCGCGCGTTCGAGAGCTTTAATGGATCTTATCGTTTTCTTAGATGAGACGAGTGTCGCAATGCGCATGGCCGTCGGAAAGGTGTCGTTCGTTGACTGGGCCATATTTACATGGTCGTTGGGGTGCACGGTCGCCCAGTCGCCGCGCTCTGAGCCCATTATCTCGGCGGCGCGCGAGGCGATGACCTCGTTGGCATTCATATTGTGAGAGGTGCCGGCCCCGGCTTGAAATATATCAACTACAAAATCTTCGTGCAATTTACCGTCGATTATTTCGGCGGCGGCTCGTTTGATGGCCCCCCCTCGTTTTTTAGTAAGAAGTCCGAGTTCGGTATTGGCCTCGGCCGCCGCGTATTTAACATATGCCGTGGCTATTATGAATTCAGCAGAGGGAAGCAAGCCGCTGATAGGGAAGTTCTCTACGGCGCGTTGGGTTTGTGCGCCGTAATAAACGCCTGACGGGAGACTGACCTCTCCGAGAGTGTCGGAGAGGGTTCTTGGGCCGTCTCCAGCAGGACTATTTTTTTGCTTTGCCATCGTCACCTATGATAAAGTCGGCCTCGGCCCCTAGCGGCGCGCCAAGATAGAGGTGACCCGACAGTGTCTCAATCGCATTGCCTTCAACAAGAAAGGCTACGCGCTCCACAGCCGAGAAGTTCTTAACGACCGAGTTGACCACGCCGTAGACGGCCTGAATCTCAGCGGAAGAGCCGCCTTCATGTTTCTCCTTAAATTCCCTGGAAAAATCTATAGTGGCGACCGAGTTCTTGACCGTTGTAGAGATAACGCTCGTGCCTTCAGGAAGCACTCCTGCGCTTCCGGCCGAGTCTTTTGTGAGCGCCGCGACGAGCGCGGCTATCTCTTCTTCCGTGCTGCCCTTTTTTATATTTGCAGACTTGGGCAGGAGAGAACGGCCGTCCGCATGGCCGAGGTATAGTGTTACCTGGCGTATCTCACCGGTAGGCGTCGGCAGGGTCGAGGGCTGGGCGTGAGAGCCGGTCTGTGGCAGGGCCGAAGGCAATACCGGAACGGTCTTTACGGCCTTAGAACCGATCTGATTATAAACGACCACGCCTATTATAAAGGCCGCGACACAGGCCAGTATGATTAGAGATACCTTGCTGGGGGCCTTCCTTTTTTTGCCCTTAATGCCTGAGCGCTTCGGCGGAGGTTTTCTCTTGCGCTTGGGAGCGGCGGTCGCCGCCGGTTTTGCTACGGTTGACTTTTTTTTAGGCGCCGCCTTCTTAGTTGTAGACTTCTTTGCGCCCGTCTTCTTTCCATTGCTCTTTACCGCCATCTAGATCAACCTCCAAGATCAACTAGTTCCGCCTCTGCGAGCGTGTCTCCAAGGAAGTGTCGTCCAACCTGAATAAAACGTTCGGGAGAGTCTGTTACGTAAAATTTATGCGACCCGATTCTGTCGCTATCGCCTTCTTTTTCTACTTCGGTTCGTAAAAGCTCCTCTTTAGATAAAAGCTCTCTGACCTCAATGGCTGTGGCCTCGGCCGAGTCTATTAATGTGACGTTCCTGCCGAGCGCCTTTGTTATTGCTTCCTTAAGCAGCGGGTAGTGCGTGCAGCCTAAAACGACCGTATCAACCGGGTGCTCTTTGAAATAACCGAGGTAATGCGAGGCCGTAAGCGCCGCTATCTTATTGTCCAACATACCCTCTTCCGCTAGTGGAACAAATAGAGGGCAGGCCTTGAAAAAGACCGAGACCTTGACATTATGAGCCTTAATAGCGTCGAAATATGCGCCGCTTCGGACCGTGCCTTCGGTGCCGATAACGCCGACCCTCATAGTCTTGGTCGAAGCGACCGCCATCTGTGCGCCCGGATCGATAACGCCTATGACCGGGATATCGAGGGTCTTTCTTAACTCGTCGAGCGCATAGGCAGAGGCCGTATTACAGGCGACGACCAGCAGCTTAATGCCCTTCTCCGACAGAAACTCGGCGATACGTTTTGAATAACGCGTGACCGTCTGTACGCTCTTTGTGCCGTAGGGCACATGCGCCGTATCACCGAGGTAGATGGTATCCTCATAGGGCAGGGCAAGAGCGATCTCGCGCTGCACAGTCAGTCCGCCGAGGCCGGAGTCGAATATTCCAATAGGTAGCTTTTTCATAATAATTAATAGTTTAGAAAATACCCCCTCAATTGTCAATCAAATTCGACTGGTAAAAGGCTCCATAATCTGACAGGATGTAGAAAGAAAAAAGAAGTTGCTTTCTTTATAGAAAAAGCCCCCTGAAGAATCTATAAAAAGATGAAAAAGCATGAATAATCTTGAAATAGCTAGTATATTCCGTGATATCTCCGTGCTTTTGCAGATCTCCGGCGCAAATCCATTCAGGATTCGCGCCTATGAGACCGCCGTAGGCGTGATCGAAGAACTTACGCGCGAGTTGCCCGATATCGTCGCCGAATTAGAGGAGGGCGGCGCGCCGCTGACCTCCATACCGGGTATCGGAAAGGCGGTCGCGGAAAAGATCGTCGAGATAGTAGAGACCGGCTCCTGTAAGGCCAGAAACGACTTGCTCGAAGAACTGCCACGAGGCCTTCTTGATATCGTAAGCGTGCCGGGTATCGGGCCGAAAAAAGCGGCTCTATTTTATAAGGAACTGGAGATAGGCGATCTTGATTCCCTTGAAAAGGCCGCGCTCGCCGGGCGTCTCGCCGAACTGCCGCGCATGGGCATTAAGAGCGAAGAAAAGATCGCAAAGGCCATAAGCGACTACAGGTCTCTTTCCAGGGTCTTCGGTATCGGATATGTGAGCGAGGTTGCCCTCGATATCGTTAATTACCTGAGAAAGGTCGAGGGTCTGCACAGGGCGGTTCCTGCCGGTAGCCTGCGCCGTTTTAAGGATTCACCGGGCGATCTTGATATACTGGTCATATGCGCGCCGGGCTCCTCTGTGATGCAGGCCTTTATCGACTATCACGCGGTAGATAGCGTGGTCGGCTCCGGCGAGACCAAGACGTCGGTTATTCTAAAGGGCGGCCTTCAGGTAGACCTTCGCGTAGTTGCAGACTCAGAGTTCGGTTCGGCCCTTCATCACTTCACCGGCTCCAAGGCCCATAATGTCGCCATGCGAGAGCGCGCCGCAAGGCGCGGCCTTAAGATTAGCGAGTACGGGGTATTTGACAGAGAGGATAATAATACGGTAGAGGACGATTCGGAAGAGGCCGTATATAAGGCCGTAGGCCTTCCGTGTATAGTTCCCGAACTGCGTGAAAATCTTGGAGAGATAGAGGCCGCGGAGGCCGGCAACCTGCCGGAACTTGTAAATCTATCCGATATACGCGGCGATCTGCATATGCATACTACCGCGAGTGACGGCTCTAATTCTATCGAGGATATGGCGCGCGCGGCAATCGGACGCGATTATGAATATATTGCAATAACAGAGCACTCGCGTTCGACATTCGTAGCTAACGGCCTTGACGAGTCGAGATTGTTAAAACATATCGAGGCAATAGATGAGGTCAATAAGAAACTGGCCTCAGAGGGGCTGAACTTTAGGATACTCAAGGGGATTGAGTGTGATATCCTCGCCGACGGAAGGCTTGATCTCTCGGCGGAAGTTTTGAAAAAACTCGACATCGTGGTCGGGGCCGTGCATTCGGGTTTTAGCGAGTCGCGCGAAGTAATGACGGCGCGCATTATAAAGGCGCTCTCAACCGGGCTGGTCGATATATTGGCCCATCCCACGGGCCGCCTGATAGGCAGGAGGGCCGCCTTTGAACTTGATATGGAGGCCGTTATGCAAACGGCTAAAGAATATGGAGTTATAATGGAGTTGAACTCCTATCCCGACAGGCTAGACCTGAAGGATACGCACCTTCGCCTTGCTAAACAGACCGGCCTGCTTGTATCTATAAATACAGACGCGCATAATATCCTCGGCCTCGGCAATATATATTTCGGCCTCCATACGGCCCGCCGCGCATGGCTCGAAAAGGGGCACGTGCTTAATACGAGAAGCCTTGACGAACTATTGGATATATTAAAGAAAAGAAGAAAGTAAATATAGATGAAAACCTTATTCATAATAGACGGCAGCAGTTGTTTTTACAGGGCATATCATGCAATACCTCACTTTGCCAATACCGCGGGTCTGCCGACCAACGCGGTCTACGGTTTTACGCAGACAATTCGTAAGATAGTCGAGGATTACGAACCCGACTACGCGGTCGTGGCATTTGACTCTCGCGGCCCGACGCATCGCCATGAGATATATAAAGACTATAAGGCCGACCGCCCGGCAATGCCCGACGACCTCTCGCTTCAGATACCTTAT
This sequence comes from Deltaproteobacteria bacterium, assembly GCA_029262535.1. GTDB lineage: Bacteria > Desulfobacterota > GWC2-55-46 > GWC2-55-46 > JAJCZF01 > JAJCZF01. The sequence goes on along the minus strand of JAJCZF010000053.1, from coordinate 5,923 downwards.
CTTAAGGAGGTCGTAGGTGGATTCAATATCGCCGCCTATGAAAAGCAGGGTCTAGAGGCCGACGATATCATAGCGGCCCTTGCCGTATGGGGTAAAGAGCGAGGCCTGAAGGTCGTTATCATCAGCAGCGATAAGGATCTCTACCAACTCGTTGACGAAACGACAGTCATTCTCGACTATAATAAAGATAAAGAGTTTGGACCCGCCGAGGTAGAGCAAAAATTCGGCGTGAGGCCAGCGCTCATCAGAGATCTGCTCGCCCTGGCAGGCGACGCCTCCGACTCGGTACCCGGCGTTCCGGGTATCGGCCCGAAGACCGCGACCAAGCTCTTGAATAATTACGGCTCCTTTGACGCGGTCTTTGAAAATATCGAAGAGATCAAGGGCAATAAGCTCAAACAGAATCTTGTTGAGTTCAAGGAGCAGGCGATTCTCTCAAAGGAACTTGTAACCTTAAAACTCGATGTAGGGCTTGAGTTCGACGGCGATCACATGCTCTACGAGGGGCCCGATAGAGAGGCCCTTGGCAAACTCTTCAAGGAGCTGGAGTTCTTTAAACTCTATAACGAGATGGTAGCGGACGAGGGTGGGAGTGGTGACAGCAGTACGGCCTCGATATCGAAAAAGCTTGGCCCGGTTGAGATACCGGTTGAGATAATAGATAACTCCGAGGGGCTGGCCCGGATGGTAAAGCAGCTAAGTGGCGCGGCTGAGATCGCCCTCTATGCCGTAATGGAGGAGGTCGGTTATAATGCCGGTCTATTGGGCATAGCCATCGCAACGCAGGATAAAAACACTTTTATCAATCTTGCCCCTGAAGTTGGCGAGGGCGGTCAGGTCTCTCTCCTGCTCAACGCGAGCCCTAAAGACGAGCTTGGCGAAGCGCTCGCGCTTGGCGCTTTATCAGAGATAATCGGCAAAGAGAGGACTATCCTGGTAGACGACGCAAAACCCTATTACCTGATATTTCTCAGAAACGGCCTTTCTTTCAGGCCGCCGATGCTGGACCTTTCGCTCGCCTCTTATCTATTAAATCCGTCGGCGACCGCGCACGCCGTAGAAAATGTCGCGCTCTCCTACCTTGGGCACGCCATAATGAGGCCCAAAGGCAAGGTTACGACCCTTGGGAAAGAAGAGCTTGCCGACTTTGCCGCCTCTCGCGCCCGCGCGGTGATGGAGGCCGGGCCGGTCCTTATTGAAAAGCTCGCCGAGACCGAACTTTCCGGCCTCTTGTCGGAGATGGAGCTGCCGCTCACCGGGGTGCTCGCCCGCATGGAGGCGCTCGGTATAGGCCTGGACAGGCCCTTTCTTATGCGCCTTTCGCTGGAACTCAGCGCGGAGATGGAGCGCATGGAGAACGAGATATATGCCGACGCGGGCGAACCTTTTAATATCAATAGCCCCAAACAGCTTTCCGAACTATTATTTGTCAAGATGGGCATAACGCCGGTAAAAAAGACGAAGACCGGTTTTTCTACAGACGAAAGCGTGCTTACTATTCTGGCTAAAGATCATCTATTGCCGCAAAATATTCTAAAATACAGGAAGCTTGCCAAGCTGCGCTCGACCTATGTCGAGGGGCTTTTGAAGTTGGTCAATCCTAAGACCGGGCGCATACATACCTCTTTCAACCAGACCGTCACGGCGACGGGCAGGCTCTCAAGCTCGCGCCCTAATCTTCAAAACCTGCCGGTAAGGGACGAGTACGCCGGGCGCATACGCGAGGCCTTTGTCGCCGACAAGGGCTTTACATTCCTGAGCGCCGACTACTCGCAGATAGAGCTTCGCCTGGTTGCTCACTTTTCTGAAGACCCGGCCCTGATCGCGGCCTTTACAGGGGGCGAGGATATTCATGCCCAGACCGCCGCCGAGGTCTTCGGCCTGAAGGCCGAAGAGGTCACAAAGGAGCAACGCCACCGGGCAAAGGCCATAAACTTCGGGATCATTTACGGTATGGGCGCATACGGTCTTGCCGGTGACCTCTCCATATCGATGAAGGAGGCCGCCTCTTATATCGACAGCTACTTTGCGCACTATGTCAAGGTGCGCGACTTTATCGAACGCACGGTCGAGGGGGCAACGACACTCGGTTATACGGAGACACTCTTTGGCAGGAGGCGTTTTATACCGGAGCTTCGCTCCATGACCGAACAGACCCGCCGCTTCGGTGAGCGCATGGCCGTTAATACCCCTATACAGGGATCGGCCGCCGATATGATAAAGGTCGCCATGTTAAAGATAGACGAGCGTATGAGAGTCGAGGGCTTTAAGTCGAAGATGCTCTTACAGGTACACGATGAACTTGTATTCGAGTGCGCAGTAGACGAGAAAGAGAGACTTGGCAAGATGGTAGTGGAAGAGATGGAACGCGCCGTGCAGCTTCTCGTACCGGTCGTCGTTAATCTGAAGAGCGGCCCGAACCTGAGAGAGGTCGAATAAAGTGGACGCAAACCGAATTTTCAATGCTAGTCATTAGGGGTAGATTTGATTCATTCAGTACAACATATTGCCATGATAAAGGCTATTTTGTATGATTTTGATTTGTCAGACGTTGAGATTGACTTTGTGAGTCAAGTCCCTGGCGGGTCTAGTCCCTATTTGGCTGTCAGTACAAGCCCTGACTCTAAGAGTGGTATATATAGCGCAGCCGATGACCGATGAAATTATTGCAGGTGGAAGATCGTCTTTACCTTATCATATAGATCAAGCATTGACTTCAGACGAATTATTTCTGAAGCATACAGTTCTTCATGAGATAAGACATATTCAGCATAATCATGATTGTAGAGGGAAACACGAATGTGAGATAGATTGTGATGAGTGGGCATATGAACAGTTAATACTAGGTAAAGGTGAGGCACGTTTTTTATAAACCCGAACCTGCCACGAAACCTTAGACGCGGACGAAGAATTGTCCGGTATCTAGAAACCTCCACCGCGAAATAATAACACACCTGTGTGTGCTAGCCCTCCGCCAGTTTCTTCCTATAAACATATAACAACTCTTGCGGCATCGATGTAAACTCTATACCCATGCCCTGGCCGTTATCATCAGCCTGATCTCCGTCTTTTTGCCACGCTACCGTTCCCTCGGCGATAAAGCTATGTTCTTCCCCCTCGATGGTGAGGTGCAGTTTAGTGCCGGCTTCGAAGTTTCTGCGGGACTGGACATGAATGCCCGTGGCGGATAGATTGGTGATGAATGACGAAAAGAGCGGCGGGCTATCCGGGCCGCACCGGGCAATGACCTTGAACTGGATTCGTTTGCTCCTTGGTATATCCATAAACCACTCCACGAAAATAGACCTGTTGTGCGTGCCCTGTCTAGAAGTTGTAACTATAGGAGTGAGGGCGCTGCTATCTTATATTGATTTTGAATAAAAACATTTTACTCATATTTTTAAAGCCCGGTCAATCTTTTATTTCGGACCGTTGGGGGTTAGTAAATTATAGAAATCTTGACCTCTATAGTTTTAATCGATAGAATGAATTATTATCCAAACTATTATATTTAGCGTAAGAGGTTCATATGACGCCGGTTAAAAAAGGTCTTAGCATAACCCATAAATTTCTGCTCTTTTTGAGCTTCCTGGGGATTATGGCCTTTACCGATTCGATGATCTTCATCTATCAGTCGCGTGAGATCGAGTTCTACGACGATTTGAACTATCGTCTCAATAACGCTAAATTTTCAATGATCAAGCTTGAATATATCCTCGACATGTTTGTCGTTGCCCGCCACTTTGAACAGGAAAAACTCGCCTTTATCACCGAGGACGTACAGGAAGTAGATAAGTCGATACGCGAGCTCGAAACGCTCGGTTATACGAAATTTTCCGACGATAGCCTCATGCTCGAATCTATAAAATACCTGGTCGAAGACTGGGATTCGATAAAGAGCGAGTTTTCGAGGCTCGATAGCGAGATGAGTTACGATGTGATCCTGCTGGTACATAACGGCATCGATATGAATGCCATCCTCTTCGCGGAAAAGACCGAAAAACTGCTGGCGGATATAAACGAGAGCAGGAAGGGGGTTTTTAGAAATATCAAGGTTATGGTGATGGTCACGCTTGCCGTATCGCTCGTGCTTGGCCTCTTTGCCTCTCTTGTATTTATCTTTAAGGCCGCGCGTCCGATACGCCACCTTGCCACAGGCGCTAGAAAGATACTGGCCGGAGAGACCGGCGTTCGTATCAGAGAGGGTTTTTCAGGCGAGGCCGGAGTATTGTCGGCGACCTTGAACCGGATGTCAGATACCGTTACCGAAGCCTTGGAGGAGGCCGAGAGGCGAGAAGTTGCCGCTGCAGGAGAGGTCGAAGGCAAGCTAAGCCAGATGGTGACTATCAGCTCAGTGGCCGACAGCGCCGCGGAGTCTCTTTCGTTACATGAGATATTCTCGGCGGCGATTAACGGCGCGATAGTAAATACCGGGGCCGACGCCGGGGCCGTATATCTCTTTGACATAAATGATACGCTTCATATCAAGGCCTCAAGCGGGATCGACGGAGCGCTGCTCGACGAGATAGAGTCGATCTCACCGAGTGAGCGCATTCTGGATTTCGACGCCGGAACCGGTAGAGAGATCGGCGAGGTGAAGATCAAGGATCTCGACGAGTACCCGGACGGTCGCCTCAAGGCATTTTTAAAGTACAGGCAGTTCTCGTCTCTCGTAACCGTTTCGATAAACTATAACAAAAAGGTCCTTGGCGTACTCTTGCTTGAGTTTAAGGATAAGAGTGTCTTTGCTCCTTCCATGGGTCCGTTTCTTCGCACGCTTGCCGCCTCGCTGGGGGTTATTACCGGACATATAAATCTCTTCTATAAAGAACACGATAAGACGAACTTCTATTCGAGGCTTGTGAACCAGTCGCCTCTGGGGCTTGCCGTCTTCGACGTCGACGGGGCGGCTACGATGTTAAACCTCTCCCTGAAACGTATGCTCGGCGTCTCGAAAGAATCGGACTTCGTACGCCGCTACAAGATCTTTGAGGACGACATCTTCGACCGTGAGGGCGTACTGCCTCTCATTAAGGAGGCCTACGAAGGGCTTGTGAATGAGGCCGAACTCGACTATGACCCTTCGAGGCTGACCTGGTACGACTTTAACGGGCAGCCGATGAAACTGCGCTTAAAGTGCTTTCCGCTTTACGACGCGGGAGGCGGGGTCTCCAGCATAGCGGTTCTCTATGAGGATGTTCACACCTATCCGGCGGTCGTAAGGTCCAGTACCGCCAGGGCAAGGGAGTCGTCTTGATAAGAGAGAGTTTTAATTCACTCAATATCTCCAATAAGCTTGCCGCCGTATTCCTCTTGCTCCTCTTTATGATGGGCGCGGGAGGTTCGGTCGGGCTCTATAACGGAACCCAGATAGACAAGGTAACCGATAAACTCTATATCGACGCCTTCAAAAGAACCCAGACCCTTTCGGGTATTGAAAAGGACCTGCTCGGACAACGCCAGGTCCTCTTTCTGCTCTCCATCCTTACCGAGACCGACTCCAAATCGTATATCGAAGGCTCTCTGCAAAAATACAAGGACGATATAGTCCGCCAGATAAGCGAGTATCGCTCATACGGAGCCAAGGGGCAAGACCACCTTCTTCATGAACTCGACTACGCCTTGTCGGACTATTGGAAGGTACAGGATGAAGCCGTACTGCTTTCGGTATCTGGCAAGAGGGCGCGCGCCATTGCGCTGATTCGGGGCGATGGAGACATCAGGTTCGTGACCGCCATGAACTCTTTAAAAAATCTTATTAATAACGAAACGAACAGGGCCTACTCCGCTTATAATACGATTAAATCCTTTGCCGGCATTATCATCATCGCTACTCTCAGCCTCACGGTGGCGGCGATATTCCTCGGCGCGGGTTTATGGTATGTCCTGACACGCTCTATCGTTACACCCATACGCACTATCG
>JAJCZF010000052.1 GCA_029262535.1 Deltaproteobacteria bacterium | reverse complement strand
CAATAATAATCGGCGGCCTGTACCTGCGTTTTAAGGGTTATATAAACTGGAAGCTGCCGCTCGGTTATCTCGGTTCTATCGCCGGTTTTAGCGCGATCTTCTGGCTTGCCGATCCTTCGTCTTATCCCAACCCGTTATTTCATCTTTTTTCGGGCGGGGCTATGCTCGGCGCGTGGTTCATGGTGACCGACATGGTTACGAGCCCTGTTACCTCAAAGGGGCAGTGGATATTCGTCATTGTCGCGGGCCTGATCGTTGTTCTGGTCAGGCTTCTCGGCGGCCTGCCCGAAGGGGTTATGTATTCGATACTGCTGATGAACGCCATAGTGCCGCTCCTTAACAGGTGGACGAGGCCCAAGGTCTTTGGGGACTTTCCAAAGCCCGCAGGCAAGGAGGGCGTCTAGGTCATGAAGAACGCAAATTCAGCAAAGATGCTCCTGGTCCTTACGGGCTTTGCCATTGTGGTGGGCGCGATCCTTGCCTTGGCTTATCAGGGCTTTTATCCAAGAATAGAGGCCAACAGGATTGCCGAGGAGAGAAGGGCCATATTCTCCGTTCTTGAAAAGGCCAAAGACTATAAAACCATAGAGTACACCAGAGATGGTGGCGAGGTTGTTAAGATCTTCGAGGGTATGGACGCGGGCGGCAATACGGTCGGTTACGCCTTTCTGACCTCCGGGCCGGGCTTTTCCGCCACTATAAAGATCATGGTGGGTATTAATCTCGACAGAAGGAAGCTTACAGGCATGAAGGTCGTGGAGCATCTTGAGACTCCGGGGCTCGGCACCAAGATAGAAGGCGACAAGTTCACGGTCCAGTTTAAGGGGCTTGCATTCGAGCCGAAGATAGAGTACTTAAAGGGTAAGAAGCCCGAAAAATCTAATCAGATACAGACTATAACCGGCGCGACCATTTCGAGTGTGGCGATCGTTAAGGCTATGAATAGACGCATGAAGATAGTTTTGGAAATACTTGAAGGGGGCGGTAGCTGACGATGGCAGGCAAGTCTTTAGGAGCAGAGTTCGTAAAGGGGCTTTGGGCCGAGAACCCGGTTCTCAGGCTGCTGCTTGGCATGTGCCCGGCACTGGCCGTCAGTAACAGCGCGATAAACGGGCTCGCTATGGGTCTGGCTACGCTCTTTGTGCTTGTGGCTTCCAATACCATGGTTTCGCTCATCAGGCGTATCGTGCCGAGTCAGGTGCGGATACCGACCTATATCATGATCATCGCGGCCTTTGTGACGCTTGCCGATCTTTGTCTCAAGGCACGGCTACCGGAGATATCCAAAGCACTCGGCCCTTATGTCCCTCTCATCGTATGTAACTGTCTAATCCTTGGCCGCTCGGAGTTCTTTGCCTCGAAACATCCGATTATTCCTTCCATCATAGACGGTCTCGGCATGGGTATAGGCTTTACCGGCGTGCTCGTCGTGCTTGGTATGGTAAGAGAGGTTTTCGGTTCTGGCGCGATATTCGGTTTTGTCTTTATGGGAGAGGACGTCTTTACCCCGTGGGTAGTGATGATCCTTCCGGCCGGGGCCTTCCTGACGCTCGGTATGCTTATGGGCATAATTAACTATATCGGCAACCTGAGGAAGGAGGGTCCATGACCGCGGTCTTAATATTCCTATCGGCGGCCATAGTAAATAACTTCGTCCTGGCCTACTTCCTCGGTATCTGCCCCTTCCTCGGTGTATCGAAGAGGGTGGAGACATCTATCAATATGGGTCTTGCGACGACCTTTGTCATGACGCTTACGGCCGTGATTACCTGGCTGATAAATCATTTTATACTAATAAAGTTCAACCTGCCCTTCCTCCAGTATGTGACATTTATTATAGCGATAGCTTCGCTCGTGCAGCTGGTGGAGATGTTTATACGTAAGTCGAGCCCGTCGCTCTACCGGAGTCTCGGCATATTTCTGCCGCTCATTACGACTAACTGTGCGATACTCGGTCTTGCGCTCTTTATGTCGCTTCGGGAGTATTCGTTTATAGAGACCCTGGCCTTTGGCGTGGGCGGTGGCGTGGGCTTTACAATGGCGATGGTGATAATGGGCGGTATAAGGGAAGAGCTTGAATTCGCCGACGTTCCCAAGGCGCTTCGCGGAGCGCCCATAACGCTGCTCGTCGCCGGCATGCTGGCCCTGGCCTTTATGGGCTTTGCAGGCATGCTCTCTGTTTAAGTAATTTTGATATAGATCATTGCCACTACCTTAAGAGGATGGTAATATAATAAGTATATGGACGCGTCAATTTACATATCAGTAGCCGCTATGGGAGGGCTTGGCCTTACCTTTGCCGGTTTCCTCGCCATTGCAGATAAGAAGCTTCGCGTGGTGGAGGACCCGACTGTGGAAAAGGTCCTTGATGCCCTTCCCGGGACGAATTGCGGCGCGTGCGGTTATGCCGGATGCCACCAGTTGGCCGAGAAGATGGTCGGCCGCGAGGCCCCTGTAGACGCCTGTCCCGCCGGCGGGCAGGAGGTGGTCGACGCCGTTGCCGCCGCACTGGGCGTGGAGTCTGTCAAGACCGCCCGCCAGTTAGCCGTGCTCCATTGTCGCGGTGGAAATGCCGAGGCGGTAAGGCGTGCTACATATCGCGGCGAGCCGACCTGTACCGCCGCCAATATGACCGGTGGCGAGAAGTCCTGCCTCTACGGTTGCCTCGGTCTCGGAGAGTGTGTCGCCGCCTGCGCCTTCGGCGCTATGGACATGGATGAGAACGGCCTGCCCGTTATATTTTATGATAAATGCGTAGGGTGCGGCGCCTGTGTCACGGCCTGCCCCAGAAATCTTATAGAACTACACCCGGAGGAGCAGAAGCTCTTCGTCTACTGCAAGAATCACGACAAAGGCCCGCTGGCCAAGAAGGACTGTACGGCGGCATGTATCGGCTGTACGCTCTGCGTTAGAGGTTGTGAGGTAAAGGGCGGTATTACCATGCAAAATAATCTTGCGGTGATCGATTATGAGCTCTGCCCGCAGGATGAGACGCCAACGGTAAAGTGTCCGACCAAGTGCATCCTTTTTGATGATGAGCAGAAGATGACCAAAGAGTACTTCTATTCCACGCTATCTAAGAAAACTGGCTAAGAAGACGGGCTAAGAAGGCAGACCAAGATAGCCTTCTTAATCCATTTTGTCTGCTAACTAATTGCTTTTCAAAGAAAAACCCTCCTTTATTTCTGTCCAATTATTAAATCATAATTTGTCGTTAATCGTTTTTTAATCCGTTTCTGCTAAAATATTCCCTAGTATAAGGACCAGAGTATCATTTCTAAAGCTGTCCGGTTTAAGGATTGGGTACTAAGCGCGTCGGGCGACCTTATTTTCGGCTCTTTTTATGACGACGCTTTTGGCTTCAGATATCGGAGGTACTGAACAGTCTTTGCTCTTATTGTGATTGTGAAAAGCATTCGGGCCATAAGAGCCTTCATTAAGAGTCTTCATTGCTGTTACGTTAATAGAGACGCGCTCTACTGTGACGTATCTATAAACGAGGCGCTAATGGCATCGAAGATCTCTAAGCAGGGTAAGGGTATAGCTGCTATCGGGAAGGCCGTAGACAAGAAGTTTTCGAGAAATTAATTTTTTGATCGGGAGGGATCATGAAGAGAAGTAGATTAGGAATATTTGTTATCTTGCTCGTATTCGGCGCACTGACCCTGGTGGGCTGTGGCGGCTCAGGCGAGGAGAAGACATCCAAAAAACAGCCGGGCCAGGGTTATTCGACGCCGACGCCGGACGCCGGACAGCCGATAGACCACCCGGAGGTGCTCAGCCAGTCTCAGGAGAGGCTCAAGGAGAACCCCAGGGACTGGCAGGCTCTTAGAGATACGGCAAAGTCGCACTTCGGTCTCAATCAATACAACGACGCGATAGACTATTATAAACGCGCCGTCGAGGTAAACCCGGACGATGTTGATTCTTTTAACGATCTTGCTCTTTCGCATCACTACCTTGGACGTTCGTCCGAGGGGCTTGAGTTTGTTGAAAAAGGTATAGAAAGCAACCCCTACTACCAGCGTATCTGGCTGACAAAGGGTTTTATTTTGGCATACGGAACGGGCGATCTTGATAAGGCCCGCCAGGCTTGGCAGCAGACTAAGAAGCTTGATCCCGAAAGCCCGATAGGCAAGGCGGCTTCCGACTTCCTCGCTCAATTTGTAGAGGGGCGTTAGGGCCTGGAGGGAGTTAACCGGTGTCGGCATCAGAAAAAAATAAAAAATCTAAAAAGGGTATTGGCTCGCGTATTTGGTACTTTTTTAATTCGCTAAAGCTTACCCTCTTCACCCTCTTTTCGTTGGCGTCGACCTCGATTATAGGCACTGTTGTTCAGCAGAATGAGGAACGCCGTGTCTATCTTATGGAATACGGCGAGAAGTGGACAGATATAATATATCAGTTCAAACTGAACGACATGTACCACTCCGAGTGGTTCGCGGCCCTTCTCGGCCTGCTGATACTAAATATTCTCGTCTGTACAATCGAAAGATTTCCTCCCAAGTGGCGCGTGGTTCTGGCCAACAAGCCGAACTTCAACCCTTCTTTTATCGACAAACTTTCCACAAGAAAGGTCTTTACCGTAGAGGACGATGCGGAGACCGTAAAAGAGCGTCTCCGTAAGATCTTTAAGAAGAAGAGATATAAGTTTGTCTCCGATGAGTCGGGCGAGGGTTACGCTGTATACGGATGGCGTGGACGTATCGGGCGTTTCGGCTCCGACTTTGTGCATATAAGCCTCTTTGTCATCATCGCCGGGGCGATAGTGGGAAGTGTCTACGGATATAAAGACTTCAAGGTCGTAACGGTCGGCGGCGGTGTTTCGGTAAAGGAAGCCGACTTTACGTTGCGCCTCGATAAGTTTTGGATCGACTACTACGAGACCGGGCAGATACGGCAGTATAACAGTATCCTTACCGTGCTTGAAGAGGGCAAGGAGGTCTTGTCGAAGCAGATATGGGTCAACGAGCCGCTTCTTTATAAGGGCATTCGTTTTTACCAGTCGAGCTGGGGCAAGCACTGGAGGAAGATAAAGACGGCCAGGATGGCCTTCTGGCCCGATGGCAAGGAGGAGAACGAGGTCGTCTTTATGGTTGGCTGGGAGGAGAAGACCAAGGTTCCGGGTACGGATTATACTGTGCATCTTACCGGTTACGTCGCCGACTTTGCCGTTGACGAAAAGTCAAAGTCGATCTTCTCAAAGTCTATTGAGCCGGAAAATCCGGCTATAAATGTAACCATCTACAGAGGTGAAAAGAAGATATCGTCGCGCTGGATCTTTCAAAAGTACCCGGACTTCTACAAGGTACTTCCCGACAGCAACGATAACTTCGTCTTCAAGGCCTATCGGTCGGTTCTTTTCTCCGGTATCTCGGTCAACAAGGACCCGGGCACGAACTGGGTCTGGCTTGGTTGCTCTATAATGGGTTTAGGTGTTTATATGGCCTTCTTTATCTTTTACAGGAGGGTCTGGATTAATATAAGAAGTGTTGGAAATTCAACCGAGGTCAAGATCGGCGCCATGATAAACAAGAACCAGTTGGCGATAGAGAAAGACCTTGAGGATATAGCAAAGGCCCTTGCCGGGTCAGGAAAGTAGGCCGGCAGGAAATAACAGGCTGGAACTGATAGGTCTTAGTATATAGACCAGAAACTAATAGACGGGGTTGCGAGATGGATGGACCAAAAGTAGTAATGTCGCTGATGTTCTTTACGATGGCTTTCGCCTTTTATGCCATTACGGCTGTTTTATACATAGGGCACTGGATATTTAAGAAAAAATGGCTCGGCCAGACGGCTACGGCCATGGCCGTGATAGCCGCATTCGCCATGACGATGATGCTCATCTCCAGGGCCGGAGAGAGCGGTCACGCGCCGTTCTCAAATCTTTACGAATCGATGGCCCTCTTTATCTGGGCCTTGACCATAGGTTATCTCATTATGGAGGTAAAGTATAAGCTCAAGGTCATAGGCGCATTTGTTATGTCTATTGCCTTTTTGGCCATGCTTGCGGCCTCTATGTTGCCCTACAGATTTAAGGCCGTCGGTCCGCTGAACCCGGCGCTCCAGAATAAGTGGAAGTGGATGGTCGATCTCTTTGAGAAGTTCGGCCTTGAGCGTTACGCCATCGGCTGGCTTGACTTTCATGTCTTTACGACATTTATCGGTTACGCCGCCTTTGCCATCGCCTTTGGTATCAGTATTATGTATCTCATAAAGGTGCGTGGAGAAAAGAGCGGTAAAGAGGGAGGCCTGATGAGCAAGCTTCCTAGTTCCAAGATGCTCGACGAGATCAGTTACCGCGGCATAGCATGGGGCTTTCCCTTCCTTGGTATCGGTATCGTATCGGGCGCTGTATGGGCCAATGCCGCCTGGGGCACCTACTGGAGTTGGGACCCGAAGGAGACCTGGTCGCTTATTACATGGTTTGTCTACGCCGCATACCTGCACGCGAGAGTTACACGCGGCTGGAGAGGCACAAAGTGCGCATGGGTCTCGATACTCGGCTTCCTTGCGATACTATTCCTCTACTGGGGTGTGAGCTTCATACTGCCGGGCCTTCACGCATACGCATAGACACGGGACTTTTTGACTGATAAAACGAAGGGGTACTATCACGTACCGAAACTATAGAACGGTTCTATAATACGGACGAATGGAACGGGAACTCTTATGAGCGAAGTAGACGAAAAAGAGAGCGGCTCTCCAAAGATTATAGTAATCGCAGTCGTCGTTATCGCCGTGGCGATAGTGGTCTTTATGGTTACGATGAAAAAGGGGAACTACGTTCCGACGGCTCCGGGCGAGCCGGCCATAGACTTTACTCTTCCCGATCTTGAGGGCAAGCAGTACTCCTTAAAAGACTATCGCGGCAAGGTCGTCTTCCTTAACTTCTGGGCTACATGGTGTGAGCCGTGCAAGGAAGAGATGCCTTCGATGGAGATAATGTACCAGGCCTTTCAGCGGCGCGGTTTTGAAATAATCGCCGTAAGTGTTGATAGTGGCGATACGTCGGTGGTTAAGGAGTTTCAGAAGGAATACGGCCTGAGCTTCCCGATACTTCACGACAAGCGCGGCAAGATCAAAGAACGTTATAAAACCACGGGTGTTCCCGAGACCTTTATCATAGATCAGAACGGTATAATCGCCGAGAAGATCATGGGCACCAGGGACTGGAACAACGCCTACAATATAAAGACCATTCTCGACCTTCTTGATAACGGCCCCAGAACGCCGGAGGCATACCGTAACGCCAGGGGGCGCAAGTAGCGCGCCCCCCGCTGTATGAGGCGCACTTTCAGCGCTCCCAACTTTTAATTGCGCCTCTAATAATTGGCTATTTTTTCCAAGGTCGAGGCGGCCACACAGGTGTGGTTTTATTTTCGCGGGGTAACTGTTCGGATGGGGATTTTTTTGCCCGCGTCGGATAAAATAAGGGTTACACTGGGCTGGAGACGCGGATATATGACTACCAGGTATCTAAGAATCTTCTTAGCGAACATAGAACCACACCTGTGTGGGGGATAAAGAGTAATTTTTAGAGGTGCAATTTGACCGGTGACGTATCTATTCCATTAGCCTTCTTTGGGGGCATCTTATCTTTTGTATCTCCGTGTGTCTTGCCGCTCGTGCCGTCCTATGTCTCGTTCGTAACAGGCGTCTCTTTTGAGGAGCTGACCGACGAGCGGGGCGCGCGTAATGTCAAGAAGGTCATCGTCTTAAATAGCCTGATGTTTATTCTGGGTTTTACCACTGTATTCGTGGTGATACTCGGCGCCTCGGCGCAGCTCTTCGGCCAGCTCTTTATGGAGAACCGGGACGTGGTGCGCTGGATAGGCGGGCTGGCTATTATTATTCTCGGTATTCATATTACCGGCCTGATAAACTTTTCAGTACTTCAAAAAGAGAAGAAGGTCCACCTGCAGGAAAAACCCGCCGGACTCTTCGGGGCTTTTTTGGTAGGAATGGGTTTTGCCGCCGGATGGACGCCGTGCATCGGCCCGATACTTTCGGCCATCTTCACAGTTGCCGCAACCAGCGATAGCAGCTGGGCCGGAATCTCTCTCTTTCTCGCCTATTCGCTCGGCCTCGCCATACCTTTCATGCTCACGAGTCTTGGGATAAATACCTTTATCAAGCACTTTAGAAAGGTCACCCGCCACATGCGCGCCATATCGATCTTCACCGGCGTATTCCTCGTCATAACAGGAGTCTTGATTTTCTTTAACGCCTTTGCTATGATAACAACATATCTTAATACCATACTTCCCAGCATCGGTTAAAGCAAAGTCAGGAGGGGGACAAATGTCTAGCTTGATTGTGGAGGTCTACGGCAAGAAGGACTGTTCGCTCTGTAAAGAAGCGACCAGAATTATCGGAAGGGTGAATGAAGAGATGCCCTTTAAGTTCAAGCATGTTGATATTTCCAAGTGCGAGGATTTGACCAGGCGGTACAGCGACAACATCCCGACGGTTTTTATTAACGGTCAAAAGGTTTTTAAATTTCGTGTGGATGAGGGCGAGTTCCGTAAAAAGGTTCGTAAAGAGTTCATTAGGTCCGGTTTGTCAAGACTCAAAGATAAGACCGAAAGTGTTGCAAGGGCTTAGCTCCAACCCATTTTCCAGGGCACACCGCTAAAGTTTCTTCATTTTCAAAAGCCATCTTTTCAGTATATTCGGGCCTCCCGCTTCATTGGGAGGCCACAGGATTTCTTCGTTCTTCGTTTTTTCTCTGTGGAATTGCTCCGTCTTATATCCAGCTTGATTTTCTTAGAGACAAATCTCCTATAATTTAAGAGACGTACCGGAAACCGGCAGACTTTAATAAACCTCTTTTGCGAAATTGGATCAGCACACTGTATGCTGTGAAATAAGAGTAGACCTGTTTAACTTGAAAACTTCCGGCCTACAACTAAATTGACGTCGCGAGCTAGTAACTATCGCCTGCTACGGACTCTATCCGCGAAATTGGTTGCGTACGTCGTGTGCCTGTGATATTCTGATATACTATGAAAAAACACTGTTATTCTCCATCCTTAGAGCTTTTTAGGGATAAGGCCCGCACGGGCAATATCATACCGGTCTATACCGATATTCTGGCTGATACGGATACGCCCGTCTCCGCTTTTATGAAGATAGACGACGGCGGCGACGCGTTTCTTTGCGAGAGTGTCGAGGGCGGTGAGAAGTGGGGACGCTACAGCCTGCTCGGAACGGAACCGAGGGCGACCATAAGGTCCAAGGGCCGAAGCGTCGAGATTTCTACCAGAGACGGCGCGGGTAATCTGGAGACTATCGTAAAAGAGGGCGACCCCATAGAGATCCTGAAAGAGTATCTTGAAGGTTTTGAGGTTGTGGAGGTCGACGGCCTGCCGAAGTTTTCCGGCGGCGTAGTGGGATATCTCGGTTATGATATTGTAAGGCATATAGAGAGGCTTCCCGACCTTACGGTTGACGACCTGGATCTGCCGGAGATATCTTTGATAGTTACCGATACCTTTATGGTCTTTGATAATGTTGAACAGAGGATAAAGGTTATATCGAACGCCTTTGTGCCGGAAGGAGCCGACCCGGACGAGATATATGGGGAGAGTCAGCGAAAGATAGAGGCGTTGATCGATAAACTTCGCTCCGCCTCTCTGCCTGTTTCATTCGGATGTCAAGAGGAAGCTTCGCAGATGGCGGACTTTACCTCTAATTTTGAAAAGGACGACTATCTTTCAGCCGTACGAAGGATAAAGGAATATATACGCGAAGGCGACGTCATACAGGCCGTTTTAAGCCAGAGATTCGAGACCGACCTGACGGCCCCGCCTTTTGATATCTACAGGGCTCTTCGTATAATAAATCCGTCGCCATATCTCTTCTTTTTAAGGTTGGACGGTGTGGTTCTCGCCGGTTCTTCACCTGAGATACTTGTCGAGACCGGTGGGACGCGAGTCTGCGTCAGGCCGATAGCCGGCACGAGAAAGAGAGGCCTCAACGAGGCCGAGGACAAGGCCCTCGAAGAGGAGTTACTGGCCGACCCCAAAGAGCGCGCCGAGCATATAATGCTCGTGGATCTGGGGCGTAACGACGTCGGCAGGGTTGCCGAGACTGGCTCGGTCGAGGTGGACGAGCTTATGATTATCGAAAGATATTCGCATGTTATGCATATAGTATCGAATGTACTGGGTCGCCTTCGTGAGGGGCTTGGCCAGTTCGACGCCCTTCGCGCATGTTTTCCGGCCGGCACGCTTTCGGGCGCGCCAAAGGTTCGCGCCATGGAGATCATCGAAGAGCTTGAGCCTGTAAAGCGCGGCGTATACGGCGGCAGCGTCGGTTACCTCGGTTTTGACGGCGACATGGATATGGCCATAACCATAAGGACGATTTTGATAAAGGACGGGCGCGTATATGTACAGGCAGGCGCCGGCATAGTTGCCGACTCGGACCCGGAGAGCGAGTTCGAGGAGACCCGCAGTAAGGCGCGCGGCATGTTAAAGGCGGTTGAGATGGCCTCGAAGGGGCTTGGATAGATTATGTTATTAATGATAGACAACTACGATTCCTTCACCTATAACCTCGTCCAGTATTTTGCCGAGACAGGTGTGGAGGTTCGCGTATTTCGTAATGACGAAATAACGATAGAAGAGATAGAGGCTCTAAAGCCGGAGAGGTTGGTCATCTCGCCCGGCCCGTGTACCCCGGATAAGGCAGGTATATCGGTCGAGGCCATAAGGCACTTTGCCGGAAAGCTCCCTATACTCGGCGTATGTCTCGGCCATCAGTCGGTTGCCAGCGCATTCGGCGGCGATGTGGTAAAGGCCGAACGCATCATGCACGGAAAGACCAGCATGGTCAAACATGACGGGCGGACCATATACGAAGCCATTGAAAACCCCTTCGAGGCGAATCGTTATCACTCGCTCATCGTTAAGAGAGAGACGTTGCCCGATTGCTTTGAGATAAGCGCATGGACCGAAGAGGGCGAGATAATGGGTTTGCGCCATAAGGAATTTTTGATAGAAGGCATGCAGTACCATCCCGAGTCGATATTGACCGGCTGTGGTAAAAAGCTGCTTGGTAACTTTCTCAAGCTTGAAATGTGCTAAAATAGCTTTGCGATCTTTACCTGTAGAGCTGCTTTTATTTTTAAAGAGGAATCCAAAGGGCGATATAAGTGATTAAAGAGATGATAACGAGCCTTGTCAGAGGCGAAGACCTTACCGAAGAAGAGATGGTCTCGTCCGTTGAAGAGGTGATGAACGGCGAGGCTACACCGGCGCAGATAGCGGCCTTTCTCACGGCCTTGAGGTTAAAGGGCGAGACCGTTGCCGAGATTACAGGCGCGGCGCGAGTGATGAGGGAAAAGGCCACGCGCATTGACGCCGGAGACGGCATAGTGGTCGATACCTGCGGCACCGGCGGAGACGATTCCGGAACCTTTAATATCTCGACAGCCGCTGCCATAGTAGCTGCCGGGGCGGGTCTGAAGGTCGCTAAGCATGGCAACCGCTCGGTCTCGTCCAAGAGCGGAAGCGCCGATGTCTTAAAGGCCCTTGGCGTCAACATCGAGGCTGACCTTGCTAGAGTAGAAGAGTGCATCAGGGAGGTCGGCATCGGCTTCCTATTCGCCCCCAAGCTGCACGGCGCGATGAAACACGCGGCCCCGGTAAGGCGCGAGATAGGCATAAGGACGATCTTTAATATCCTCGGCCCGCTTACCAACCCGGCGGGCGCGAGGCGTCAGGTAATAGGCGTATACGACCCGCTCTTAACAGATATACTCGCAAAGGTGCTCGCCAATCTCGGTAGCGAACATTCTTTTATAGTGCGCGGCGAGGACGGCCTCGACGAGATAACGATGACGACCGAGACGCGCATTACAGAACTTAAGAACGGATCTATACATACCTATCATATTAAACCCGAAGACTTTTTATTAGAGCGTTGTAAGCCGGAGGCCCTTGTCGGGGGTGGGCCGGAGGATAATGCGCGTATAATCAGCGACATATTCGGCGGCGCAAAGGGGCCGGGGGCCGATATAGTAATAATAAACGCCGCCGCCGCGCTCGTCGTAGGAGGCCTTTCAAAGTCCCTGAGCGAGGGCATTGAGTTTGCCCGCTGGTCGATAGAGTCCGGCACGGCCAAAAAGAAGCTTGAAGATCTGGTCGAGTTGAGCAACAGGTAAGAGTTTAGATGATATTAGACGACATAGTAGCCGATAAACGCGAGGAACTTGCGGAGCTTAAGAGGCTGGTTCCGCTTGTAGAACTAAAAGCCGAATCGAGAGATAAAGAGCCGACGCGCGACTTTAAAGGCGCGCTTACTAAAGACGGCGTTCGTATAATAACCGAGGTCAAGAAGGCCTCTCCGTCAAAGGGGCTTATAAGGGCAGATTTTGACCCGGTCGCTATTGCCTCTATATACGAAGAGTACGGGGCCGCCGCCATATCGGTCCTGACCGAGAAAAAGTATTTTCAGGGCGACCTTAAATACCTGACCGATGTAAAGGACGCTGTCTCTATTCCGGTTTTGCGCAAGGATTTTATATTCGACCCCTACCAGCTCTTCGAGGCGAGGGTGGCCGGGGCCGACGCTATCCTACTTATTGCCGCCGTTTTAGGCAGGTCGGAACTAACCGACCTTCTGGGTCAGGCCGGTGAGCTTGGGCTCTCGGTCCTTGTCGAGTCGCATTCGTCAGATGAACTTCAAAAGACGGTCGGCGCAGGGGCAGAGATAGTAGGTATAAATAACAGGGACCTGAATACTTTTAAGACAGATATCGCAACGACCGAAGAGCTGGTCAAGGAGATACCGGACGGTAAGGTCATAGTTAGCGAGAGCGGCATAAATACTGCTGAAGATATAAGGCGGCTTACCGACTCTGGCGCAGACGCCTTTCTCATAGGCGAGGCCCTTATGAGGGAGGCCGATATCGGTAAAAAGCTTGCCGGGCTTTTGGCGTAGGTGGCGGCGTAGATCATAATGAAAAGTACGAGGGTGAAGATATGCGGCATTACGAATCGTGAGGATGCCGAGTTATGTGTGGATGAGGGCGCCGATGCGCTCGGTTTCGTCCTATATGACAAAAGCCCGCGTTCTGTCGACCTGCTGGAGGCAATGGATATAATCAAGGCCCTTCCGCCTTTTGTAACAAGTGTCGCGGTCGTTGTTGATAAATCGCTAGAGGGTCTTATAGAGGCCGTTAAGACGGCGGGTTTCGACGCGGTACAGCTACACGGCACGGAGGATGTCGAATATGTAAGGGCTCTAAAGAAGGAGCTTCCGGCCACAAAGATAATAAAGGCCTTCAGGGTAAGGAATACGGATTCGCTTGCTGATATGGAGTATTACGATGTGTCGGCCTATCTTCTGGATGCTTACGACGACGGCCTATACGGCGGAACGGGTAAGACCTTTAACTGGGATGTCGCAGGCGCGGCCCTGACCTTTGGCAGGATAATTCTAGCCGGGGGGCTGAGCGCGGAAAATATAAAAGAGGCTATAGAGACGGTTCACCCCGACGCAGTGGACCTTAGCAGCGGGCTCGAAAGAGAGCCGGGCAGAAAAGACCCGGAGAAGGTCAAAGAATTTTTTAAGAGGATGAGAGGTATATGAAACAGCCAGATAAAGATGGCCACTACGGTCAGTACGGCGGGCGTTATATAAGCGAAACGCTCATGCCCGCGGTGGAGGAGCTTACCGAGGCCTACGCCAAGTTCAAAAACTGCAAGGACTTTAAGGAAGAGTTCGCGCATTACCTGAAGGAGTATACAGGCCGCCCGACTCCTCTCTACTTTGCCGAACGGCTCACAAAGAAGGCCGGAGGCGCGAGGATATTTTTAAAACGCGAAGATCTCTGTCATACAGGCGCGCATAAGATAAATAATACTATAGGCCAGATACTGTTGGCAAAACGCATGGGCAAACGCCGTATCATAGCCGAGACAGGCGCGGGCCAGCACGGAGTTGCAACGGCTACGGTTGCGGCGATGTTCGGTTTCGATTGCGAGATATATATGGGGGCCGACGATATCGTAAGGCAGGCCCCGAATGTATTTCGCATGAAGCTGCTCGGCGCAAAGGTCAACTCGGTCTCGTCCGGTTCAAGTACCTTGAAGGATGCCATGAACGAGGCTCTCAGGGACTGGGTAACGAATGTCGAAGATACATTTTATATAATAGGCTCAGTCGCAGGGCCGCACCCCTATCCGATGCTCGTAAGAGACTTTCAGGCCGTTATAGGCAAGGAGGCGAGGGCGCAGATAAAACGCCTGGCAGGACGTCTGCCCGACCTGCTTATAGCCTGTGTCGGCGGGGGCAGTAACGCGATGGGTCTTTTTCATCCCTTCCTCGGCGACGAGTCGGTAAAGATGACCGGGGTCGAGGCCGGTGGGCACGGCATCAGGAGTGGCGCGCACGCGGCGACGATCTGCGCCGGTAATGTCGGCGTTTTGCACGGCTCCAAGAGTTACCTGCTGGAAGACCGCAACGGACAGATCAAACACGCGCACTCTATATCTGCGGGGCTCGATTATCCCGGTGTCGGACCGGAGCATTCATATCTGAACGATACGGGCAGGGTCAACTATGTCTCGATAACCGATAAGGAGGCGCTTAGCGCCTTCCAGACCCTCTCGCTCGTCGAAGGTATAATCCCGGCCCTTGAAAGTTCGCATGCAATAGCCCACGTACTAAAGTGTGCTAAAGACTATAAGAAGGACGACGTGATAATAGTAAATCTCTCGGGCAGGGGCGACAAGGACCTCGGTACGGTCGCAGACGCCCTTGGCAATAAGATATAGGTGATAAAAGATGACAGAAAGTAGAAGGATAGCGGCGCGTTTCGCCGAGCTTAAGGAAAAGGACGAAGGCGCTCTCATAGCCTTTATTACGGCCGGGGACCCGGACCTTAAGAAGTCCAAAGATATTATTTTAGAGATAGACAAGGCCGGGGCCGATATCATAGAGCTAGGCATACCCTTTTCAGACCCGATGGCCGACGGCCCGACCATACAGGAATCTTCGGAGAGGGCGCTTCTCGCCGGGGCGACCTTACCGGGGGTCTTAAAGTTAATAAAAGAGGTTAGGAAGACAAGTGAGATTCCGATAGTTCTCTTCGGTTATTATAACCCGATATTTGTCTACGGAATCGAACGCTTTGCCCGCGACGCGGCAAAGGCCGGGGCCGACGGCGCGCTGGTCGTGGACCTGCCTCCCGAAGAGGGGCGGGACCTAAAGGCCGCACTCGACTCAGAAGGGCTCGATCATATATTTACCCTAACGCCTACAAGTAACGATAAGAGGATGGAGATTGTTAGTAAAGAGAGCACCGGTTTCATCTATTACGTCTCTGTAGCCGGAGTGACCGGGGCGAGAAGTTCGCTCTCGAAAGAGATAAAGGGAAGTGTAAAGACGGTAAGAGGTTTTACCGACCTTCCGATTGGCGTAGGTTTTGGCATTTCAACTCCAGAGCAGGTTCGTGAGATATGTCAGTGGAGCGACGGCGTGATAGTTGGAAGCGCCATAGTGAATATCATCAAACGGCACGCGAAGTCCAGGGAACTGGCGAAAAAGGTCGGGCGTTTTGTGGCCTCTTTAAAGAAGGGCACGAGATAGCCGACAAGAAGACGGGAGTGAGCTATGAATGCTGACGATACCGATTTGACTACAGAAGATCTGCAAAGGGAAGTTCGCCGAAGAGACGCACTGCTTTCGGTGCATAGGGAGTTCTGTAATATCTCCTTTCAAGAGCACGGTTTTTGCACAAAGGCCTGGCACTTCCTGGACCTCTTGATAGATGCCATGGATGTGGATCTAGGGATGACCTTTCTTGTTGAGGAAGACGAGTTGTCGCTAGCCGCCTCCAAGGGGCCGCTGGCCGAGTACCTGCTCGTTAGCGAGATGTCTGTAGGCGAGGGTATGGCCGGCAAGGTGGCAGCCTCCGGCGAGCCGTCTTTTTCAACCAATCTGATCTCTACCGTAAAGCTCTTTAAGGACGAGCTGGGTTTGAATGTCGAGCGTTCGACCATATGCGTACCCTTAAAGTTCAGGGGGCGCACAACGAGCGTTATACAGATAGTAGGCAAGCACGATATTAAATACGGCGAGTCTGATCTTGATTTTCTCATGGATATTATTGACGAATTTTCTCTTATAGCGGAAAAATCTTACGTCTTTAATGATCTTGAAGATAAGGTTAAAGATACCGAGACCCTCTACGAGGTTGCCACTCTTCTTGTCTCGAGTCTTGACGAGAGAGAGATCAGACAGCGCGCCATAGAGTCGATCACCGCCATAATGGATGTCGAGGCCGGCTCTCTCTTAATCTTGGACGATGAGGTAGGAGAGTTATTCTTCGAGGTCGCGCTTGGCGATAGCGGAGCGAAGGTTAAGGAGATAAGGCTGAAAGTAGGCGAGGGAATTGCCGGATGGGTGGCCGAGCATAACGAATCACTAATAGTTAGCGACGTAACAAAGGACGATCGCTTTAATCAGAGGGCCGATAAACATAGTGACTTTAAGACTCGAAACCTTCTTTGCGTGCCTGTCAGTTCCAGGGGTAAGGTAATGGGCGTGCTTCAGGCGGTAAATAAAAAACACGGACAGTTTTTGGATAGAGACCGCGAGAGGTTCGAGCTATTCGCCTCCCAGGTCGCAATCGCGCTTGAGAACGCCAATCTTCACAGCGATCTCAGGCAGACATTCTTTGATACCTCAGAGGCCCTTGCACAGGCCATTGAAAAACGCGACCCATATACCGGAGGTCATACCAAGCGTGTTGTGACATACTCGGTAGCCATTGGCGAGAGGCTCGGTCTTTCGATGGGAGTGATGGATACGTTAAAACTATCCGCGATTCTTCACGACGTAGGAAAGATCGGCGTCGACGACGCGGTACTTCGTAAGCAGGCCAAGCTTGATGACGAGGAGTTCGGCATGATGAAGGGCCACCCGATGATGGGCGCCGAGATACTGCGCCTGGTGCCGAAGCTCAAGGATGTGATCCCCGGCATGCTCTATCATCATGAAAGGGTTGACGGCAGGGGTTACCCCGACGGTCTTTCCGGCGACGAGATACCGCTTATCGCCAGAATAATTTCGGTTGCCGATACATTTGACGCCATGACCAGCTCAAGGCCTTACAGAAAGGGGCTGCCGACGCAGGTGGCTATTGACGAGCTTGAGAAACATAGCGGCACGCAGTTCGACACGTTAGCCGTAAAGGCCTTTCTGGAGGCATTAGAGGCCAGCGAGGTCGTAAATATCTGCGAAGGAGACGACTGCGGCCAGTAGGCGTCTTGCTTATTTTGCCCGTTCAGATAGTGAAAGAGAATATATATGGTATGGTTTAGAAAAAAGAAGGTAAGCTCGACCGACCCGAACGACAGGAGCCTTAAGGTTCCCGAGGGTCTATGGGTAAAGTGCGCCAACTGCGGCGAGATCATCTACAAGAAAGAGGTCGAGCGCAACCTGAACGTATGCCCCAAGTGCGATTACCATTTTCGCATATCGGCTCGTTCGCGCCTTGCCGTTATTCTCGACGAGGGCAGCTTTATAGAGCACGACGAGGGGCTTATCGCATCGGACCCTCTTGAGTTTAAGGATCTAAAGAAATATAAAGAGCGCTTAAAAAGCTCGCAAAAGAAGACCGGCCTGTCGGACGCCTTTGTCTCGGGCGTGGGCGCTATAGATTCGAAGAAGGTCTCTATAGGTGTCTTCGAGTTCGCCTTCATGGGCGGCTCCATGGGCGCAGTAGTCGGAGAGAAGATTACGAGAGTACTGGAGCGCGGGGCCGAGGCTGGTATTCCGGCGCTCGTCATCTCGTCGTCCGGCGGGGCCAGGATGCAGGAGGGAATACACTCGCTCATGCAGATGGCCAAGACTTCGGCGGCAATAGCAAGGCTTCGTGAGCTTGGCGTGCCGTATATATCGATCCTTACCGACCCGACCACCGGTGGCGTTACGGCGAGCTTTGCCATGCTTGGCGATATTATTATAGCGGAGCCGAGGGCGCTAATCGGTTTTGCCGGACCGCGTGTAATAGAACAGACGATTGGCGAAAAACTTCCCGAAGGCTTCCAGAGGGCCGAGTATCTTCTTGAGCACGGCATGATCGATATGATCGTGGATAGAAAAACAATGAAGAGGACGCTCTCAAGGGTCATCTCCATGCTCTCCGGCACTTAGTGTCTTAACAACCGGTTTTCATGCATACTATCGAAGATAATCTAAAATATCTCTACGGACTTAAAAATACCGGCATAAAACTCGGTCTCGACCGTATTAAATGGCTCGTGTCGCTGCTTAATAACCCGCATACGTATTACCCGTCTATAATAGTCGGCGGGACCAACGGCAAGGGTTCGACCTCGTCGATGATCGAGTCGGTACTTCGCCATTCCGGCTTAAAGACAGGCCTCCTTACATCCCCTCATCTTGAAAGATTTAACGAGCGCATCAAAATAGACGGCCAGGAGATCTCGGACCGGGAGCTGTCGGCTCTTATCTCCGCACTTCATAATTCCGTAAAGGGGCTTTCTTCCGAGGCCTCGCCATCTTTTTTCGAATTTACTACGGTAATGGCCTTTCAACATTTTAAGAAGAGCAAGGTTAAGGCCGCGGTCCTTGAGGTCGGCATGGGCGGACGGCTCGATGCGGTAAATGTCGTTACCCCGCATGTATCGGTCATCACCAATGTAAGCAAGGACCACGAAAAGGCGCTTGGGAATTCGCTTAAGGATATAGCCCTTGAGAAGGCCGGTATCATAAAGCCCGGCGTGCCGGTGGTATGCGGGGCCGAGGCGAGAACGGCGGCCAAGGTTATCGACGCCGTATCTTATAAGAAAAAGACAGATCTATATCAATTCGACAGGGACTTTTCCGTAACGCTCGCTTCGGACGGTTCTTTTGATTATGAGAGTAAGTTCAATACCTTTACCGGGCTTAGAACAGGTCTATTTGGCGCTCATCAGGTTAAAAACGCCGCCTGCGCGCTGGCAGCGATAGAGCTTATGCAGAAGAAGGGTTTTGTGATATCCGAGCAGGCGATAAGGGAGGGACTAGCCAATGCCTTCTGGCCGGGCCGTTTTGAGCTTATCTCAGAAGAGCCTATGGTAGTCCTGGACTGCGCCCATAACCCGGCTGCCGCTATTACGCTTGCCGATAGCTTGAAGAGCTTGGAATACGAGAACTTGATTCTGGTGCTAGGGGTCATGAAGGACAAGGCTCTCGACGAGATATTAAAGTGGCTCGTTCCCCTTGCTTCGCGTGTTATCGTAACAAAGCCCGATATAGAGAGGGCCATTGAACCGGAGGATCTTGAGCGTATGATAGCTCCATTCGGTGTAGAAACACTGCTTACCGAGCGAGTTGAAAGCGCCGTTGATATCGCTAAGAACGTGGCCTCGCCGCGTGACCTGGTATGTGTCGCCGGTTCGCTCTTTACGGTGGGTGAGGCCAGGACGGCGCTACGTCCCCGGTAGAGGGCAAAACGGTCATTCACCACTTGTAAAATTCCCGCTTATATGCTACCTTTTCCTACGACTGCATATGTCTTAGGTTCCTTATTTACCATCCAAATCATGAGGTCTTGCTTGTATAGATTCTTCACCTTACGCTCGTTTATCTTACTCTTTGTCGCCGCTTTCCTGGGGCCTACGGTCGGCTATTGCCTCGACATGGACAATCC
Source organism: Deltaproteobacteria bacterium (assembly GCA_029262535.1). GTDB lineage: Bacteria > Desulfobacterota > GWC2-55-46 > GWC2-55-46 > JAJCZF01 > JAJCZF01. Next base: position 37,180 of record JAJCZF010000052.1, on the reverse strand, counting down.
GTCTTCATTGAAGGACAAACCCATCGAGATAGACGCAGACTCGATTAAATACGACAAACCGACCAAAACCTATACGGTAACCGGCAACGCCAAGGTAAAGCAGGAAGATGTGACTCTCTTTGCCGATACCATCATTCTCAATATGTCCCGTGGCAGCGCCGAGGCCGATGGTAATATAGTCGTTATCGACGAGGACGGAAATCGCCTTACAGGCCTGCACTTCGAACTTGACCTGAATGATAAAACAGGCCTGCTCTCCGGTGGCGAGATCTTTATAAAGAAGGATAACTTTTATATAGCAAGCGAGTTTCTGGAAAAGACCGGCAAGACTACCTATAAAAGCAAGCAGGCAACCTTTACGGCATGCGACTGCGCCGAAAAAGAGATCCCGACATGGTCATTTTACGCCGGTTCGGCCGAACTAGATACAAAAAAACATTTTAAAGGCAGAAATGTATATTTCAGGCTCGGTAAATGGCCCATACTCTATACGCCGTATGCCATCTTGCCTGTCAAGGGCGATCGCAAGACCGGCTTTCTGATGCCGGCTCCGGGTTTTTCAAATCTTCGCGGCGTAACTATCGATAACTCGCTTTTCTGGGCTATATCCCCAACCATGGACGCGACCTTCTCTCTCGGTATCGAAACGCGCAGAGGCATTGGCGAAGCCATAGAGTTTCGTGGATTTCGGACTAGAAATAGCTATACGGAGCTTCACTTCGATCATTTTCGTGAAAAAGATATAGACCGAGTGCGAGAGTTCCGTTCCGGCGTTGAAAATCTCTCAAGGCCTGAGACCGCCGACGAAGACCGCTGGCGCTTCCAGTGGCAACATACCGAAAGGCTGCCGGACGGTATCAAGATACTGGCCGATGTCGATATGGTCTCAGACGACGAATACTTTATCGATTTCAGGGGAGAGGGCGAGCGCCGCTATATAGAGAGCCTAGAGAGCACCGTCTCCGTTACCAAGAACTGGGACCGGGCAAGCCTTGTAGCCGAGATTCGCCGTTTTGACAACCTTACGCTTGCAAGCGACGAGGCAGTGCTTCAGCGTATGCCGGAGCTTACCTTTGCCGCGAGTGACAGGAGGTTCTCCAATACACCGTTCTTTATCGGCCTGAACTCCTCATTCGTCAACTTTGAGAGAAAGCTCGGCCAGGAGGGCCAAAGGCTCGACATCAAACCGCGCATCAGCCTTCCGATGAGGCCCGGTCGCCTCGTGGAGTTTACCCCTTCTATAGCGCCGCGCTGGACGCTCTATAATCTGGCCGAGGGACCGGGTGACAAGCGCCCGGAGCGTTTCCTCTACGAGGCCAAGGCCGATCTTGTAACCACATTCGTCAGGGACTACGATAGGGCCGGTGGCGGCACGCTTAAACATACGATAAGGCCACGCGCCTCTTACACCTACATCCCGGATGTGGACCAGGCCAAGATGCCGGACTTCGACGACCTCGACGCCATAGGCGCGACCAATGAGATAGAGTACTCTTTGAATATGATGGTAAACGGCCGTATCCCGGACGGTGAAAAGACTATAAGCCACCGCTATCTATATTTCGATCTGGCGCAGACATACGATATAAAAGAGACAAGAAAAAAGAGCTCATACGGTATAAAGAGGCGTCCATTCGGCGACCTCGACGGTGAGATCATCCTCAAACCGACGCTTAATACCAGTCTGCTTGCAAAGGGGGAGTACGACGTCTACCATACCCGTTTTAACGACTATAGCGTTTCGGCGGATCTCAAAGACGACCGCGGCGATTCCTTAAATCTCTCATACCGTTTCGACCGCTCCACCGATACGAGGTATCTTGAGGGCCGTTCGTGGTTAAGGCTCTCCGATTCCTTCAGGCTCGGTTATACGCAGAGATACTCTCTCGACGAAGACCGCTCGCTTGAACGCAAGCTCGACGCAGACTTCATGAGCCAGTGCTGGGGGCTGAGGCTCACCTACTCCGAAAGACTGAATGAAAACCTTATCCTCGCAACCTTTACCCTAAAAGGACTTGGCGAGATAATAGGCTTCGAAGCCGACTACTAACACACAGGCACACAGGTGTGCTTTTATTTCGCGCAACGGGCCTTTTGTGCTGTGTGATAGTTGGTAGTGACGCGTCATACTCTTTTTGAGTATTGATAGTTTATTTCTTGAAGGCAGATAGGGCACACAGGTGTGCTTTTATTTCGCGCAGCGGTTTTGTATATTGACTGATATCTGGCAATGACGCGTCGTAATCTTTTTGAGTATTGATAGTTTGTTTGTGGATGAAGTTTGTATGGGCCGGTAGTTCACTCCGCGGCGAGTGTTTAGTAGAAGAGAAGGCGGCAGATTTTACAATAATAATTTTTTTACAGATAGACAGGCATTTCTCGGACCTTAATCATAATTCCAAATTATGAAAACCTTTTCAAAGATAATCATTAGCGCTATATGCCTTCTGATCATAGTCGCTATATTTTTCTGGCTTGTTATTGTCGACAGTATGGTCCGGGCCGAGGCCGAACGTCAGGCCACGCAGCGACTGGGCCTTCCGGTTACTCTCGATGGCGCGCACCTGATGCTCTTTCCACCGGGTCTAACCCTTAAGGGCATTAGAGTGACGAGTCCCGGCCATCCCTCCAGGGAGCTGCTAACCCTGAAAAGTATTCTTATTAAGGCCGACCCATCCAGCCTGACCGACTTATCCAATAATATAAAGAGGATAGAAAAGATAAGGCTTGAAGGTCTTAAGCTTAATAAGGGTGCGCTTCTTCCCTCTATGGAGCCACTTTATATACGCGACGTTGAACTTACAGGTGTCGAGTTAGAGACCGACCAGTCCACTCAGATACTTAAAGGCATGATAGTTGACAGGCTCAGCGTTAAGGGCGCGAGCTTCCCGGCCGACGCTCCTTCTCTGGCAAAAGCGCCAACGGCGAAAGAGATACTCGTTGCCTTCGGTTTAGCAAGCGGCAAGCCGATAGTTTCAAAGAAACCAGTTTCGGAAAAACCGGAGAACGGCAAGATTGGAAAGATACTTCATCCTAAAAAAGTTGTAAAAAAGGCTGCTAAAAAGGCACTCAGCGATCTTTCAGTAAAGGCCCTGGCTCTTTATAGTAAAAAGGCAGGGTCGCTCCTGGATGGCTCGTTATCTACAGGTAAGGCCATCCTGCCCTCTGTGCTCGTAAAGCAGGCCGAACTTGAGTTCGTCACCCCGGTCGGAACGCTGAACGCCGTGATAGAGAACGCTACGACCAACCAGCCGCTATTCGCACTGCCAACCTCTTTTCTTATTACATCTACCGAAACAAGGGTCGCCGATTCTTTTACGTTAAACGGCAAGCTCGACCACGTCAAGCCGAATGTCGTCAGCGATTCTTTGAAGCTTCTCCTGAAAGGAGCCGCATTAAGGGATATTCAGCTCTTCAAAAATCCGGCCTATCCCATAATAATTGAAGAGGGCAATATGAACCTCTCCTTAAGCGCAGCCCGTAAGAAGTCCAATATCGAAGCGTCACTGGATGCGGACTTTGATAAGATAACCTACAGGCCGTCCGAGACAGGCATGCAACTCTATATCGACGAGCCGTCCTTTGCGATCAATCTAAGCGGCCCTATAGACCAGCCCACTGTCGGCTTTGACAAGGGCTTTGAGAAGATCATAGGCTCCCTGGTCAACTCAAGCGTCCTCGACAGGTTAAGGCACACTCGCTAGCAGGCAGGGCACACAGGGCACACAGGTGTGCTTTTATTTCGCGCAATGACCTTTCTATATTGACTGATAGTCTGTAATAACGCGTCGTGGTCTTTAAGTATTGATCGTTTGTCTTTGAGAAGGCGCACAGGGCACACAGGTGTGCTTTTATTTCACGTAGCGGGTTTTGAATATTGACTGAGTGTTGGCAGTGACGCGTCGTACTCTTTTTGACTATTGATAGTTTATTTCTTGAGGGCAGACAGGGCACACAAGTGTGCTCTTATTTCGCGTAGCGAATTTTGTATATTGACTGATAGTTGGCAGTGACGTGTCGTTGTTTTTTGAGTATTTTTTCTTAGGCGTGTTTTATCTCTACGCCGAGTTCTTTTAGCACCTCGGAGAGCCTTTCCGTGGGCAGGCCGACTATATTGTTATAAGAGCCTTGCACCAGCTCTACGAAGTTGTCGGCGCCGCCCTGTATGGCGTAGGCCCCGGCCTTGTCCGAAGGTTCGCCGCTCTTTACATAGTTCTCTATCTCCTCTTTGCTGATTTCCCTGAAGGTAACGCGGCTCTCCACGGCCTCCTGATAGAGCTTATGCCCCTTCTCATCCGTTATCGCAAATGCCGTTACGACCGAATGAGTTTTCCCTGAGAGCGCGTTTAACATCTCTCTCGCCTCGTCGTTTGATGAAGGTTTTCCAAAAATGCGTTTCCCTAATAGAACGACCGTGTCGGCTCCGATGTAGAGTCCTTTTTTTTTGTGGGTAAGGGCTACGGCGCGTGCCTTTTCAGAGGCGAGACGTTCTGCGAACTTGTCTCCTTCTTCACCGCCTGCAACAGTTTCATCGATATCGGCTGAGATGATCTCAAATTCGATACCCAGTCCGCTTAGCAGATCTCTTCGCCTCGGCGAGGCCGAGCCTAGTATAATACGCTTTTTTAACATGCAGAAGATTTTACCCGTTAGCGCTATATAATAGCAATAAAAAAGGCAGGCCCCTCCACTTGGAAGAGCCTGCCTTTTTAAATGTTTCATATAATTATGAATTAATCTCTGATTATCGCTCCCTCAGGAACTTCGCCCGGAGTTAAGGTGTGGCATCTTGAGCAGTCCGTAAGCGGAAAGGATACCTTGCCGTGGCAGACGCCGCAGGTCCGGCCCATCGCCATCTCATTCATATTGACTTCGTTTGAGCCAAGTTCATTATTAAATATGGATGTGTGGCAGCTCTGGCAGTTTATCCTGCTCGAATGTATCTCGTGGCTAAATGGTACGTGCGGCACACCCTCTCCGTCTTCGTATTCTCCGGGGGTAAAGACTATAACGCCTTTTTTCACCAAAGCAGGATCAAGTTTTACCGTTCTATCGGAAGACGGGGCCGGGGAGGTCACGCCGAGCGCCTTTAATTCTGTCCAGTCTATCTCACCGCGCGAGTCGAGAGGTATCTCTCCGTCCGGCAGGTTCTCCGGATGGTACTCTATGCCGAGCCTCGTTGCCGCGCTCTTTATTATGTCGTGATCGAGTTCCTCATATTTTGCCGCGGTCTCGGCCTCGCCGGGAAGGTGACAGCGCGCACAGTCCGCTTCGGCACTTACGCTAAAGCTGACCTCTCCGTTATGGCATGAGCCGCACTGCGCACCGGAGTCGAACTTCGCATGGGTAAAGTCGTTGGAGTCGCGTTTCATTACCGTCGTATCAGGATGGCAGGCCCTGCACTGGAAGAGCGCCCTGTGGAGCTGGTGCGGGAATACGACCGCCTCCTGTCCTGCGGCCTCCATCTGCTTAAGGTGCTCCTTTAGTAACATCGAACCCCGAAGCCCTTTATAGGCTGACCACTTTTTGCGCTCTACTTCGGCCTCTTCCTTTTTGTTGACTTCCATTCTCTGTATGGTCTTAATCTCTTTAGAAAAGCTGTGGTCACCGGTCTCATGTCCGTACATGGTGGCCATGGCCTGCGCGTGGTCGAGCAGGTACATTCTTTCTTCGAAGGTCCTCTTGTGCGAGAGGGCGTCCTTTATGAATAACCTGACCTCCTCCGGGACCTTCTCCTTATTCATCTTTATGAGATGTTCCTGCTGGCGTAACATATTTGCGCGCCTGTTAAAGACGAACTGTTTTCTAAATTTGCTCGATACGGCAAAGGCGTTATCGGTAATGACGAACGAAGTGGACAGTATACCGGCGATAATAAGGGCGTAGATGATATGGCGCATTCTCTCTCCTAAGTAATATTTAAAAGGTGGTCTTGTAATTATTTCAGGGTGTACTCTATACTCAAGATAGTAAGAAGAGTCTAAATTATTATGACAGAAGCTCTGTTAAAGGTGGATTAGAGAGTATCACGATCAACAGAAATTACTAGAAAAAAAAGATTAATGCGGCCTTTTATGATATTAAATAAAGGGATATAAAGGCACTTTGCCGACTTCCAGCCAATATATGATATGCAAATAGACTATGAAAATATAATAAGCCGCCTTGAGGCCGGAACCCTGGTGCTTACGGTTAATAATCGCCTCTCACGCCACCTTGCCATGAAGTATGGTTCTGTTATGAAGGCGCGGGGTTTTGGCGCGTGGCCTACGCCGACCGTTTTGCCAATGGGCGCGTGGCTCGCTGAAGAGTGGAGGCTCTCCATGGCCCCGAGACCGCTCTTGACCCCGGTGCGCGCGGCCGCTCTTTGGGAAAGGATAACTGCCTCGGATGAAATCTTTAAGAGTAGCGAGCTGGCTTTTGATCAATCAATTGCATATAAATCTTACGAGGCATACGGCCTGTGCCGGGAATACGGATTAAGATTAAACGAATCGACGCTATATCTCTCAGAAGAGGCGGCGGCCTTTAAGAGGTGGTCCGCCTTATATGATAAAGAGCTGGAAAGGCTCGGTTTTATAGATCAGTCGCACCTGGCGGATAATCTCGCAAGCCTGATAAGAGAAGGATCCATAGATCTGCCCGAAGAGATTATTATTGCCGGTTTTGACGAGATAAAACCTTCCTATAGAGCGCTCATTAAGGCACTGGAAGATATGGGCAAGAGAATTATCTACTTTCAGAGCCGGGACCCGAATGAAGCGCAAGTTGACCTTAAGCTCGATGAAGCCGTATTGATCTCGACCTATCCGACCGAGCTTGATGAGGTGAGGTCCGCGGCGCGCTGGGCAAGGAGCGAGTGTGAAAAAGGGCTCAAGTCCGCTGTGGTCGTACCGAACCTTAGTCGTTACAGGGCCATGATAGAGCGCGAGTTCTCAGCGGAGTTATATCCTGAGAGTATGCTCCCCGCCTCCTTTGATCGCGCCCTTGCAAGCAACGTCTTTAATATCTCTCTGGCCCCAAAGCTCGCCGAGCACCCGCTTGCGGCCTCGGCCTTGGCGCTGCTCTCGGTCGGTCCGTCAAGGATGGAGCTTGAAAAACTCTCGTCAATACTTTTTAGTCCCTATCTCCACAAGTCTCCTTCGGACTACCTGGCCCTTGCCAGGGCCGATGCCTCTTTTAGAAAGGATAATATGCAGCGCGCGGGGCTGTCGCAGGTTGTCAGGTTTTTAGAGGATAACCAAGGCGACCTGGAGCTGTCGGCTTTACCGGATTTACCAAGTCTACCAAGTTTAATAGACAGGCTGAGGGCCTGGCGTCAGGTTATCTACGACGCTCCCCGGCGCGCCCTGCCGGGCCAGTGGGCTAAGTACTTTATAGATCTCATGAAGAGGCTTGGCTGGCCTGCCATAACCTTAAATAGCGCTGAGTATCAAACGCTCAATGCGTGGAAGAAGCTCTTTGAGAACTTTGCCACACTTGATGAGATGACCGGTCTGATGAGTCGCGCCGAGGCCGTATCAAAGATCTCTCGTATGGCCCGTGAAAGCTCCTTTCAACCCGAATCGCCCGACGCGCCGGTACAGGTATTGGGCCTGCGAGAGACCGTGGGGCTGGACTTCGATTCCGTATGGATAATTGGCGCGCATGACGGCGCGCTTCCGCCCGAAAGCTCGTGGAACCCCTTTATACCGCTTGACCTGCAACGCGCGGCGCGGCTGCCGGGTTCAACGCCTGAGGTCTCAAGGGCCTTTACCCTGCATTTGTTGAAGGGTCTCTTGGCGGGCGCGACAAAGGTATGGGCCTCGTCTCCGAAGATATCGGAAGATAAGGAACGGCGTCTATCCACGCTCTTTGCGAACCCCATCCCTGCGGAAGGGGAGGGGGAAGGGCCGCTAGCGGATAGTGCTCATAGCCTTCTGAGGAGACTCTTTGAAGAGCGCGACCTTGAAGAGATGGAGGGCGAGGTAGATATTCCGATAAGCGCGGAGGAACTAGAGGGTATAAGAGGCGGCACATCGATTTTGAAAGATCAATCGGCCTGTCCGTTTCGCGCATTTGTTTCGCACAGGCTTAGGGCGCGCGCCCTTAACGAACCTAAACCCGGCTTGCAAGCTACGGAACACGGAACGATAACCCATCTTGCTTTAATGAAGTTCTGGAAGAGGGTAAAAGGCAGCGACGGACTCAGAGAGCTTACTAACGAAGGGGGCGGCCTTCATGGCGTTGTTAAGGAGGTCGTGATAGAGGCGCTCGAAGAGACTGCCAAGAGAAGCTCTTTACCGGGCAAAGAGCAGGGAAATCTCGAACGCGACCGGGTTGAGAAATTAATATTAGAATGGCTCGCCGTAGAATCTACGCGTGCAGGTTTCGAGGTAAAAGATCTTGAGAGATCTTTTCAGGTAAAGGTTGGAGGCCTCTCTCTTGAGGTGACGGTAGACCGCATTGACAGGCTGGAGACGGGCCAGCTCGTGCTCATAGACTATAAGACGGGCCGTATAAATAAGAAGGACTGGAACCCGGAGAGGCCGCTTGAGCCGCAACTGCCGATATACGACCTTACAGACGACTATGACGCGCTTGCCTTCGCCGCCATACTACCCGGCGACTGCGCCTTTAAGGGTGTGGCCGCCGAGGACGACCTGCTTCCGGGTCTAAAGGGCTTTGATTCCGATTACTGGTGCAAAAAGCTTGAGACGGTCGACGACTACGAAGGGCTTAGGAACGAATGGCATACCGCGCTCGATATCCTGGGGCGCGAATTCACTCGCGGCCTCTGTAAGGTAGAGCCCCAGACCGGCGGCAATAGCCCGTGCACCTATTGCGACTATAAGACGCTCTGTATGATCTCAAGGCTAAGGCCGGGTTTAGAGACGGCGGAAGAGGGAGAGCTGGATGGCTGAAGAGAATATCATAGCGCCCGATCATAAAGAGAGAGAAGACGCGCTAGACCACGAGAAATCGTTTATCGTGCAGGCCCCGGCCGGTTCGGGTAAGACCGAGCTTCTTATAATGCGTTGCCTGACCTTGCTTGCCAAGGTTCAGAGGCCGGAAGAGCTTCTTGCCATAACCTTTACGCGTAAGGCCGCTGGAGAGATGCATTCGCGCCTTCTGAAGGCGCTCTCGGAGGCGGCGGAAGGCCTTATTCCTGATAAAGAACATGATCGAAATCTTCTAGTACTTGCCAACTCCGTGCTTCAACGCGACCAAGAGCTTGGCTGGAATATATTGGAAAATCCCGCGCGCCTCAAGGTGCGCACTATCGATTCGGTATGTCTCTCCATCACGGCCCAGACCCCGATACTCTCTCACGCAGGTTCGTCCCCTGCCGTGACCGGTATGGCGGAGGAGTTTTACCGCGAGGCCGCAAGGCGAACGACGGCGCTGGTTGAGGCCGAGTCCGGCGACGGAGAGGCGGCGCGCAACGCGCTTATTCATATGGACTATAGCCTTGTTCGTCTCGAAGGCCGTATAATCGATATGCTTAAGTGCCGGGACCACTGGCTTCGTTACCTGCCGCTCGTAGCGGAGGCTGCGGGTCAGGCAGGTCAGGCAGGCCATGTAGGATCGGCTGCGGGGCTTAGGGCTGCGCTTGAAGAATTCTTGAAAAAAGAGATAGAGATTGCCCTTGAGAGGGCCGCAGCTATTATGCCGGATGAAAACGTTACGCCGCTAATCGAATGCGGCCGTTACGCGGCCTGCTCGTTACATGCTATGGAGATAGAGAGCCCTATACGAATGCTTGAGGATGTGACAGGGCCTTTGGGTAGCGGCATTGAGAGCTTTAAAAAGTGGCGCGCTCTTTCCGAGTTATTAACGACCCAGAAGGGGGACTTTAGAAAGACAGTCAATAAGAAGATAGGCTTCCCAACCAAAAAAGACGACGGCGACCCGGTCATGAAGGAGCGTTTCTCAGATCTACTTAAAGAGCTCGCCGAGGTCGAAGGGCTTGCCAAGGCGCTCGCCGATATAAGGGATCTTCCCTCCGAACGTTACTCCGAGGATGAGTGGGAGATGCTCGGAACGCTGCTTCGCCTTTTGCCGATTGCCCTAAAAAACCTTGCCGAGCTTTCGGTCTCTACCGGCGATATTGACTTCACCGGCATATCGCTTGCCGCGATATCGACACTTGGGGCCATTGACGCGCCAAGTGACCTGATGCTCGCGCTTGATCTCTCTCTTAGCCATATACTCGTTGATGAGTTTCAAGATACCTCCCGGACCCATTATGAACTTCTCGAAAGACTGATCAGCGGCTGGACACCTGGCGACGGGCGCACGCTCTTTCTTGTCGGCGACCCCATGCAGTCGATCTACCTCTTTAGAGACGCCGAGGTCGGTCTCTTTCTTGAGGCGAGGTCGCGCGGCATCGGCTCTGTGAAGCTGGAACCTATTACCCTTACAGCGAACTTCAGATCCTATGACGAGATCGTTGGCTGGGTCAATGAGTCCTTTAAAGATATTTTTCCAAGATATGAGGATAGATTTCTCGGAGCTGTGACATTTGCCCCGAGCGTTGCGATAAAGGGTCCTTCATTCGGAGAGGCGGAGGCAGACGTGACCGGGACAGGGGCGGGCGTAAGCCTTAATATTCTAGACCATAGGAACGACGGTCTTGAGGCAGAAGGTCTTATTAACGATATCGTCTCTATTCGCGAAGAGAGGCCAGGTGAATCTGTCGCCGTGCTCTGTCGAAGCCGTAACCACCTCGCCGCCGTGATAGAGGGTTTTAAGGCCAGGTCCATTGATTTTACTACGAGAGACTTTGATCCGTTATCGGATTCTCCGGTCGTTTTGAATCTATTTGCCTTGCTTCGTATTCTACGCCATCCACTCGACCGCGTTGCATGGCTTTCAATCTTGAGGGCGCCGTGGTGCGGCCTCTCTCTTGCCGATATGCATATACTCTGTGGCGGGCCGAAGGATAGAGATAGGCCTTTGTTGGAACTCTTAAGAGACCCGGCGAAGGCGGCTCTCTTGTCAGAGGAATCGAGGGTGCGTCTTGCACGCCTCTCTTTAGCCGTGAACGAAGCTCTTGAAAAGAGAGGCCGTGTCGGTGAGAGGGTTCTCTTAGAGGGGCTCTGGCTTTCTTTAGGCGGTCCTGCGGCGTTAGAGAGTGACGACGAGCTTTCAGACGCGGAGGCCTTTCTGGATATGATCGGCGGGCTTGAAGGCGTCTCGATCCAAATATTAAATGAAGCCATCGGCGCGCTTTCAGCGAGTCGTAGCGCAGTCGGTGAAAACCCGGTTCAGGTTATGACGGTACATAAGGCCAAGGGGCTGGAGTTTCAACATATCTTTTTACCAGGATTGGGTAAGGGGCCGGGAAAGAGTCCGAAGAGGTTCCTTACGTGGCTGGAAAGGGATAACGAATTGCTGCTTGCCCCTATGGAATCTGTAGGGCGTAAAAAAGGCGGCGAGGTCTATGCCTATATAAAAAAGAGGCTCGATATCAAGGAAGAGAACGAAAAGGCGAGGCTCCTATATGTTGCGGCTACTCGCGCCATCAGGACATTACACCTATATGGCAATGTCAACGGCGAAAAGAGGATAGCAAGGAGCGATTCGTTATTATCCAGTTTCGGAGATCTCGTATCGGATTGTATTGTAAAGAGTGAAGGCGAGAACCCGCCTGAAGCCGCGCCTGACGCTACGATGGGGATCGCGCCGGAAAAACCGGACCGTGCATCTGTAAAAGATGGTCTCTTGGGGTTAAAGCGTATAACTACCGGATGGGAGCCGCCAACGGCTGTAGGGCCGCCGGAGGTGGCCTGTGAGACAATCGAGGTAGATGGAGACCGTCCGTATCCGGTCTTCGAATGGGCAGAGGTAGAGGCCTCATATGTAGGCACAGTCGTGCATGAGTATCTAAGAAGGATGGCGGAAGATGGCGTTTCGGCTTGGGATGAAGCCAGGGTCGACGTCGAGTTTTCATTGATAAAGGCTGGGCTGCGCGGACTGGGGCTTGCCGATGAGATGGCTTTCAAGGCGGCGCATAGGTCGGTTGGGATTATTAAAAATGCGCTCGCCGATGAGTGGGGCCGTTTTGTGCTCTCGGATAATGAAGAGGGGAGAACGGAATTTGCCCTTTCTGGAGTAGTCACCGCTGGAGGTCCGGTTGTCGAAAGACATATAGACAGGACTTTTATAGATAACGACGGCACGAGGTGGATCGTTGACTATAAGACCGGTTCGCATAAGGGCGGAGACCTTGAGGGTTTTCTGGAGGAAGAGGTCAGGCGGTACAGGGGCCAGATGGAAGAGTATAGGACCCTTATGGAGGCCTATGATCCGGTCCGTAAGATAAAGTGCGCTCTATATTATCCTGCGCTAAAGAGGTTAATGGTTATTTGAAAGAGACCATAACCGTATGCCTCCGAATGTGTCCGATGAGAATATTATATGAGAAATAAAAAAGGCCCTGCATCTTCATAAAAGATGCAGGGCCTTTGAAGTTTATTAAGAGATTTTTGTCTTTAGGCCTTCTTCTTGAACTTGCGCCTGAGGCCGACAAGGCCGACAAGGCCTGAGCCGATTAACATGATCGTACCGGGCTCGGGGATCGGGGGAACAGCGGTAAGGGTCATCTTGAAAGCGAGGTCGGAACCGGTACCCGGTGTCCATGCTCCGCCGTCGGAGTCGAGGAACTGAATATTGCCGTCGTCGTCCTTACTGAATACTGAACCGTTTACATATGCGTTATTCGGGCTTGTTGTTATACCTAGTGTACCTATTCCGGTGCCGCCCTGTCCGTCGTCACTAACCGAAAGGAAGAATATGTAGTTGGTGTCGAGCGTGAGGGTCAGGTTGATACCAGAAAATGTATAAGGGTTCAACGTGGTCCCGCCGTCGGTTGCCTGCATGCCACTCGTGTAAAGTATGCCGCCCGTGTAGGGGGATACTCCGAAGTCCGGAGTGATATAGCTATTTGCATTGTCCCATGCAGCTACATAGAGCCTGAACTGTATGGGCTGTGGGTCGGAAGCCTTGTTATTGGCGTATATGACTATCTCTGAAAGGTATCTGTCGGTCAGCGTCTCGCCCGAGGTAATATTAAATGTCTGACCTACGGTAGAGATGGCCGATGCACCGGCTGGCTCACCCCATGGTCCTTCGCCCGTTCCCTGGAAGGGAGGGTTTGTCGAGTTGAAGTCCAGCACATATGCATGTGCGACCGGTGACAAGACCAAAAATGTCATAAGAGCGAAAATGCCAACTAAAAACTTCTTCATTATGAAAGCTCCTTAAAAATTTATAGTTCGTTTGTGCAGAATCTGCAGCAATACGTATATTTTAAATGCAAATAATATGCCATAAAGTCTGTGTGGCCTTAAGCCTTTATAATCATTAAGCTTTCACCTGCTAATTCTCTTTCTAAGAATTGGCAGATGGTAATGAAAGTGTAAGGCTTCTCAACACTACGGGCTCGTATTTTAAGTATAAGCCCGGTTTCCTTTTGTTATCAGGCACTTACTGTGAAAAATAGCTGTAAAGAATCTCGACACGTCTTGCTTTGTGCTCTTTTCCCATATCTCTCCCGGGGTCGATTTTGGATTGTAACCCTTGAAGCGGAGTCCGGAAGGTACTACTCACAGAAAAACTATACAATATTTTAACTTCTATGTAAATAGAAAAATAGTATATTTATCCCTTATGAAAAGCTTCTTGACAGCTTCCTTCGGGCGCGGAAACTGGAGTGAAAAATCGATTCTTCTCTTACTGCCATTAAGAGGCGCAAGCGTCCTTGATAATGAAGATTTCATGTAGTATGCTCTACTGGTAGGAAAAAGTTGTAATCGACGTGTCTTTGCCCTTTTGCAAGAGGTTTTTTATGGTGCTTAAAAAAGAAATTAAGTTGCTTCTGGCCTTCAGTAATGACCTTATTTCCGAAGGGCTTACTTCTATTCTCAGAGCTGAAGAGGGGCTTAGTCTGAAGACCCTTGACTATGGCTTAAGCCCTGTTACGGCGTTAGATGCCTTTTGTCCCGATGTCGTGCTTTTAGATTTTATAACGCTTTGTAATACTTTTACCGATATCGGAGTTTCCCCGTCCAGGGCGTTTTTGCTGATCGATACCGAGTGCGGCGAAGAGAATATCGTATCGGCCATATTGGTACGCGAGGTCGCCGGGGTGCTTATGGGCGACAGCACGCCGGATATGCTCGTCAAGGCAATTCGTGCTGTAGCGGCCGGTGAGGTATGGGTTGAGAGAAAGACGGTTAGAAACCTTCTGGCCGGTATGAGGTCAACAAAGCAGACCAGTGTTGCGAAGTTATCGGACCGTGAGCTACAGGTTGTGGCCCTTGTTGCCCAGGGATTTCGAAATAAAGAGATCGCCTCCCGGCTTGCTATAAGCGAGCCGACCGTTAAGACGCACCTCTATCGTATCTTTCGAAAGCTTGGCATTCAGAACCGTCCTCAGCTTATTGTATATGCCCTGAAAAATCAGATAGTTTAGGTCGCCCCTTCTTTCCTTTTCGCGTGTAATCCTTATTCTCTTCAATTTTAGATGGTGCTTGCCGTGTCAACTATCTGAAATGACAAGAAAAGCCTATGCCTTGTAGTAAAAAAGTATTAATACTTTATGCTACAAAAATCATTCTATCGGCCTATTGTGTTACCCCCCCTCATTAGTGTATATTGTTTAGATTGTTTTTTAAGAATAAACAGAGACTTAGAAGTTACGGATCGTTATCGTTGAGGTCGCCTAAGACCTATCACGTTAAACAGGGAGTTCCGATGAATTTTAGACGACTATCCATAGCCATTTTATTGGCATTCTTGCTCGTAGGTTGCGGCCCGAACAAGACTGCTCCGGAGCATTTTAAAGATGGCGTAAAGTTTCTTAAGGAAGATAAATATAATGCCGCAATAATCGAATTTAAGAACGCTATTGAACAGGACCCCGCCAAGGCCGAGTATCACCTGGAGCTGGCAACGGCATACCTGAAGGTTGGCAAGGCCGATTCCGCGGAGATCAAATACAAGAAGGCCATGGCGCTTGACCCGGAGCTTAAAGAGGCAAGGCTCGGACTTGCCGAGTTATATATCGTTATGATGAATTTTGAAAAGGCCGAATCTGTCGCCGGGGCGTTCCTAGTTGATAGCCCTGATTCTTATGAGGCCATGGTCGTGATGGGGGCGGTTTCGGCCTCTAGCGGCGATATGGATAAAGCAAGGGGCTATTTTTCCAGTGCGATCGCTATAGAGCCTTCATATGTGCCCGCCAGGGTCGGGCTTGCCAAGATAGCGTTATTTGCGAATGATTACGAAGCGTCTCATAAATTGCTTGCGAAGGCTTTCGAGCTAGACGAGAACAATCTGGATGCCTTATTTACAAAGGCGCGCACTCTGTTCGCCCAGAAAAGATTCGACGAGGTTCTTGAGACGCTTCACTCCATACTTGCTTTAGACGACAGTCAGGTCAAGGCGCATCTGGATATTTTTGCTACATACCTGGCTACGGGCAGGGTTGATGATGCGCTTGCCGAGGCCGAGATGGTTTTGAAGAAAAAGGGTTACGCCACGCGGCCCACCGGTTATTACATGAAGGGCGTAGCCCTTCTTAAGTTGGGAAAGCTGGAAGAGGGCATTGAGAGTCTGCAAAGGGCGATTCAGTACGGTCCGGGCCATGTTCTTGCCCACTACTATCTGGGCCTTGCGCAGTCCGAGGCGGGCAACCATGAACAGGCGGTGAGCGAGCTGGTCCAGGTCAAGACCCTTATGCCCGACTTTAAGAGCGTGCACCTTCCGCTTACCAATCTTTATATTAAGGGCGGTTTTGCGGAAGACGCGAGAAGAGAGGCCCTGAAGGCCCTTGAGCACGATCCGGAGAACCCGATGGCGCACAACCTTCTCGGCGCGGCCTACGTGCTTGGAAATGAAGCGGATAAAGGGCTTGCCGAGTTTGAAAAGGCCCTTGAGTTAGATCCTGAACTGAGCGACACTTATGCGAAGATCGGCGGTTATTACGCAATGTCGGGGCGCGCTGAGGACGCCATTAGAGAGTATAAAAAGGCTCTTGAAAAGGACCCTGAAATCCTGAGCGTGAGAGTATTGCTCACCCGTCTCTATCACTCCAGAAAGAACTATAACGCGGCTTTAAAGGTTCTTAATGAGGGGGTTGAATACGGAGAAAACCTTCCGATGTTATATAATCTCATCGGTTCGGTATACCTGTCGAAGATGGACAAGATAAAGGCTGTTGAGTATTTTGAGAAGGCCATTGCCGAAAATCCGGACTTTGCCAGGCCCAGAAGGAGCATAGCTCAGATTCTAATGTCCGAGGGTAAGCGGGAAGAGGCTATGAAGCACTACGAAGAGATACTTAAGATCGACCCCAAGGATATCTTCGCTTTATTGAATATCGCAAGAAACCATGAAGAGAACGGCAGAGACGAAAAGGCCATTGAGATTTACGAGCGTGCCTCCAGGCAGAATAACTTCTACGCCGTCTTGACTATGTCCAACTTTTTTGTTAAGAGGGGCGAGTTTGAGCGTGCTATAGAGGTCGTGAAGAGGGCAACCGAGGCCGATAACAATTCCGTAAGGCTTCGTGACCTCTTTGCGTGGGTGCTTATTAAGAGCGGTGACGCCGAGGCGGCGATCGAAGAGTATGAATCCATGAAGGCCCTGGTCACCAGGTCGCAGCTTCCCTACAGGAGGCTCGCGGCCATCTATATGCAGCAGGGCGACACGGAGAAGGCCCTGACGGAACTAGAGCAGTCTCTTAATATAGATCCGCGCCAAAAGGACCTGCTTGTTTCGTTGATGACGATATACAGACGTCTTGGCGACACAACCAGGGCCGAGAAGTACGCTCGCAAGGTCATAGAGCTTAACCCTGAAAATGCTGCCAACTACCTGCCGTTATCGCGCCATTTCGCCCGGTTGGGTCAGCCGGAACGCGCCCATGAGACCATAGACAGGGCGATAGAGGTGGACCCTGGAAATGTAGGGGCAAGGACTGCCAAGGCCGAACTTTACTTTCAGGCTGGGGAGCTTAAGAAGGCCATGGACTTCTTTAAGAAGGTCGAGGCCGATTCACCTGACGCCTGGATGCCTCACTTTAAGCAGGCTCTTATCTATGAAAAGTGGGTAAGGCTCGATAAGAGCGAAGAAAAGTACAGAATGGCGCTTGCGCTCGTGCCTAAGAACTTCAATATACTTAATAACCTGGCATGGACTATCGCAGCGCGAGGCGGCGATCTCGACGAGGCCATTGGTTTTGCTACCAGGGCGGCTGAACTCGCGCCGGGTGTCGCGGGTGTAGCCGATACCCTGGGTTGGATATATATTAAAAAGGGCGATATGGATAAGGCGGTAGAAATCCTTGAAAATGCGATAGGGATTCGTGGCGGTGGTATTGCGGTAATACATTATCATTACGCAATGGCCTTAAACGGAGCGGGCAGGAAGGCCGAGGCCGTAGAGCAGCTAAAGATAGCCCTGGAGGGCGACGCGCCGTTTGCAGAGAGGGCAGAGGCCGAGAAGCTGCTCAAGGGGCTTCGTTAGAGTATTTTATTTTTTGGAGGATATGAATGAATTTTAAATATGCAGGGTCTGTAAAGCCCTTTTCATGGTTACTGGCGGCGACACTGCTGCTTTCTGTAGGCAATACCGTCCTTGCCGAAGAGCCCGCCGCGGTCGAGTCAGTTGTGGTAGAGAGCGTAAAGCCGGTTGCAAAGCAGCCAGCGGTATCGGATACAAAGACCGAGCCGATGTTAAGACCGGCAGAAGAAGTTTTAAAACCGCTTGAAAAGAAGGATAAAAAAGCGGGTTATATCATTGGCGCTGAAGATGTGCTCGATATAAGGGTCTGGGAGAATAGTAGTCTCTCCGCCACTGTCTCTGTGAGGCCGGACGGCATGGTTACGGTCCCGCTCCTGGGCGATGTAGAAGCGATTGGCTTGGAACCTCTTGAGTTAAAGGCGATCCTGGAGAGCAGGCTATCCTCTTTTGTAAAAGTGCCGGTCGTGACCGTTATCGTAAAGGAGATCTTTAGCAATAAGGTCTTTGTGCTCGGTGGAGGAGTGCAAAACAAGGTTGAGACCCTCAGAAGAAAGACAACGCTCATGCAGTTTATCTCCCAGATAGGGGTGAGCGAGGGCGCTAACTTCGAGGGGGCCTTTCTCATAAGGGACGGCAAGAGGCTTGATGTCGACTTCTACGGCCTTGCGGTTAAGGGCGATATCACGGAGGACATTCAGTTAAAGTCCGACGATACGGTATTTATACCGGATAATTTTGAAAGAAGGGTACAGATCGTAGGCGCGGTCAACGCCCCAGCCACCATAACCTATAAGAGAGGTCTAACCTTACTCGACGCTATCTTACAGGCGAGCGGTTTTAACGAGTTTGCAAACCCCAATAAGCTGCTCTTAATAAGAAAAAAACTGGATGACGATGGCAAAGAAGTGACCGAGGCGATCTCTGTAAGATTTAAGGACGTAGTAGACAAGGGGGATGTATCCCAGAATATAGTCCTTGAACCTGGAGACATGATAATAGTTAAAGAAGGTATCTTATAAGAGCCGTTTTGACAGATTAGAGGAGAAGTAGACAACGTGAGTGAATCTGCAGGGTATTTAGACCTACGAAGTTATTATACGATGATCGTCAAGAAGAGATATCTCTTCATCGGCACATTTATTGCCGTAGCGACCATCATTATAGCGACAAGCTATTTTATGCCTAAGAAGTTTCAGGCCTCGACCATTGTGCTTGTCGAGTCATCGCCGGTGGCCAACCCGCTTGAGAAGAAACAATCGGACGCGCTCCGGGCCAAGCAGAGGCTTGCCATACTGAAGCACCTGCTCTTTAATCGAAACAATATTTCAAGGGTGATAAAGAAGCTCGATCTCGATTCTCATATCAGGGGACCGCTCGCATATGAGGCGCTCGTTGAGGATATGCAGGACGGTCTTAATGTAATGATAAAGAGCGGCAACTTTTTTCAGATAATATTTTTTGGAGATACGCCAAAGATTACTCGCGATGTCGTAAACACGCTTGCCGATCAGTATATCGAAGATACCCTTCAGAGTAAGCGACAGGGTTCATTGTTGGCGATGGAGTTTCATAACGAGCAGTTACTTGAGTATAGGCGTCGCCTTGAAGAGGCCGAAGCGGTGCTCAAGGCCTTTAAAGAAGAAAATGTGAACCTCCTGCCGAGAAGGAGTGATATTACGCTTTCGAGGATACAGGAATACGAGGCCACGCTTATGGTGACGCGCCTCGGTTTAAAAGAATTGAAAAAGAAGAAGAAGACTATCGAAGGGAGGCTCGCCGACGAAAAGCCGATGGTAGTGGATTCGGTCTCTAATAAAGATAGTTACTCAGGGCGCCTCTCGACCCTTGAGAAGAAGCGTATGCTGCTCCTTGCCTCTTATACGGACGACTATCCTGAAGTTGTTCAGATAACGGATGAGATTGCCGCCATAAAATTGAAGATGGAAGAGTCAAGGGTCGGTGGCGAAGATGACTCGAATGTTGAGAGCTCGTCGGCCAACCCGGTTTATCAGCGCCTGAGAGAGAACCTGATGAAGGTCGAAAGCGGATCGAGTACGCTTGAGGCCAGGGAAGAAGGGCTCTTGAAAGAGATAGAAAAGTTAAAGTTGAGCCTTGGCGAGATACCGGGAGAGGAACAGACATTAATAAAACTGGAGCGCGACGCCAGGATATACGAAACGATATACAATACCCTCCTGACAAAGCTTGAGCAGTCGAAGATAGCGCGCGAGATGGAGAAGAAGGAAGAGGCGGTCATCTTCAAGGTGGTTGACCCGGCTGTGCTTCCCGCGAAACCGGCAAAACCGGACAGGGTAATGTATATCCTTTTCTCAATGATCTTTGGTGTCGGCGCCGGTTTAGGTCTCGTATACCTGTCTGAAAACTACCTTGATACCACATTCAAGGGGGCCGATGATTTAAAGACATTTCTCGGGCAGAATGTCATCGGGGTTATCCCCCTGATTATAACCGAAGAGGAGAGAAAGAGGGCCCGGCGAAAGGACATATTGGTCTATTCGTTCACGGCGCTATTTATTCTGTGCGCCATGGCCCTTTTCTTTAGAGAGTTTATTAACAGGTACGGTTTGGGGAAACTTCCATGGGTAAACTAGAATCGGCGCTTGAAAAGGCGTTAAAGACAAGAGAAAAAGAGAATGCGAACGAAGAGAGCGGCCCTTTTGTCGCCGACGACAGGGTGGACGAGTCCGCCTCTGAGAAGGTTCCTGAAATAGAGCCCGGCGGTATGGATGATTATGAGATCAAGTCTTCCATCCGGAGGATAACCAACCCGGAGATTAGTGAAAACCTCGTAGTTATAAAGAATCCGCTCTCGCATGTCGCCGAAGAGTACAGGAAGCTCAGGACGACTATCTTTGAGGCCACGGAGGGGACTTCCGCCAATACTATACTGGTCACAAGCTCCATGTCCGGCGAGGGCAAGAGCCTTACGTCGGCAAATCTAGCCGCATCGATATCCTTAAAGTCGGACCATAGCGTGTTGCTTATAGATGCAGACCTTCGGCGTCCGACGCTTCATAAGTATTTTAATCTCACTCCGGAAAAGGGCCTTATAGATTACCTCCGGGGAGAGGCCGAGCTGGATGAGGTATTGCTCAGTATAGATATCGGTAATATGCTGCTTCTTCCCGCCGGTAAGCCGACGGCGAATCCGGTGGAGCTTCTTACCTCCAACAGGATGCAGGATCTTATGCAGGTCTTAAAAAATCAGTTTTCGAACAGATATGTAATCATAGATTCTACTCCCTTGATGTCCACGGCGGAACCCGTGGCGCTCGCATCGAAGAGCGACGGGGTGCTCTTCGTGGTAAGGGAAAGACAGGTCGGAAGAAAGGACGTTCAAAACGCGCTAGCACTTCTTAAGGGCGCAAAGATTCTGGGGGTTATACTTAATGCAGACGACGACAGCTCAAACGGACGCTATTATTACTACTATTAAAAGATCGCTCCTGCTCCTGGTCGTAGTAGTTTTGACCTTGGGCGCAAGCCCGGCTTTTGCCAGGCTAAAGAGCGCTTATACTCTTGAGCTTCGCCAGGACTTTAATGACAATATATACCTGAGCGAGAGGGATAAGATAAACGACTTCGTTACCCAGGTAACGCCTTCGCTTAAATTTGACCTGAATACCGGCTTGGTCGAGGCTGACCTGTCATACCGTTTCTACAGTAGGTTTTATAGCTCAAATTCTGAAGAGAACCAGAAAGGACATGACCTTAAGGCAAAGCTCCATGCGACTGCCGTAAAGAAACTCTTTTATATAGATGTTGAAGAGGCCTTCATGAAGCTGCCGCGCGATCCGAGGATTAAGACCAACGAGGACGAGACCAATATCAATATGGTTAATGAAAATATCGTGACGGTCTCCCCCTATTTAGAGAAAGAATTTTCGGCAAAGGCGACCGGGCGTGCAGGTTACATCTTTACGAATGTTGAACATGACGGCGATACCACAAACGACTATACCTATAATACCTTCTTCGCCGCTCTTTCTTATATGCTATCGGCCAAACTTACCGCCAGCGCGGATTATTCCTTTAGCCAGATGGATTCCGACATAGTGGACGGGGGTTTTGACAGGCATTCGCTCTCGGCAGGCGCGGCTTATAAGGTCACGCCGGAGGTGGCCTTAAAGATTAATGCCGGGACGGCCTGGTTCGACTATGAAAGCAAGGGAAAAGATCAAGAACCTTTTTGGAATGTGGAACTCGATAAAGAGTCGAAAAAAGGCGCAGGATTGAATGTAAGGTATTCGCAAAGTTTTGAGGATTCAGTAAGCTTCGGCGCCTACACAGAGGAAAAGGCCTCCATGAAGGTAAGTTACGGGGGCAAGATAAAGGCCTCGGCAGAGATATCTTATATGGAAGAGGACTACCTTCAGATCGATAGAAGCGACAAGACGAAGAGGCTCGATCTCGGCATCGTATGGAGACCCTCTCCGGCGGCGATGCTTTCGCTCATGACAGACTCTATGGTACGCAACTTTGCCAATCCGGACGAAGAGGTGAGGCGTAACGGGGCCGCGGCAAGCCTTCGCTACAGGGTAAAGAAGGATATCTACCTGACCGGCAGGTACCGGTATGTCGAGAGAGATTCCGACATAGATTCAAACTCTTACGATAATAATATCTACTCTCTTATCGCCACGGCGAGTTTTTAAGATACGGGAAGTCATTAACTATGTATATGCTTGCATACAACTTGAGCGCCAAGCCTTTTTCACTGGTGCCGGACCCGGATTTCTTCTTTCTCTCCAAGGGGCATAAGAAGGTCCTGAACTACCTGAAATACGCCATTATCGAGGGCGAGGGCTTTGCCGTGGTCACCGGGGAGGTCGGGGCGGGTAAGACGACACTGCTTCGCACGCTGCTTCGTGATATCAAGGGCGAGCGCTATAATGTGGCATTTATAAAGAATACTATGGTCGAGCCTCACCAGATGCTCAGGATGATCGCCGACGACTTTGGAGTTCCGAATATAGAGGCGCAGGAGAAGGACCAGGTCCTAAGGGCCCTTAATAACTTTCTCATAGAAGAGTTCACGAAAAACAGGCGTCCTGTGCTCATAATTGACGAGGCCCAGAATCTTTCAACCGAGCTTCTTGAAGAGGTCAGGCTTTTATCCAACCTGGAGACCGATAAATATAAACTGCTCCAGATAGTGATTGCGGGCCAGCCGGAGCTTCGTGCAAAGCTCGCCATGCCGCACCTCAGGCAGCTTCGCCAGCGCGTATTTATGAGTTATCACCTCCGTCCCCTCAACAGGGAAGAGACCGAGGACTATATAAAACACCGTATGCAGATAGTCGGTGGAGAGGGTATCTTCCTTGACGAGGTATTTGACGAGATATTCTCTTTTACCGGCGGCGTGCCGAGGGTCATCAATACGATGTGTTCCTTTTTACTGCTTTGCGGCGCTGCCGAAGAGAGCAGTAGTATAGGCCTGGAACTGGTATTGAGCGTTAAAGAGGATATCGCAAAGGACCCGCTCTACGAGGGCGAACTCATCACCCCGGTCGACAGCGACTGTGTGGTGGAGGGGTGAGGGGGCGGCGCGCTCAGCGCAACGGCCTCACTATCGTAAATAACCATGTATAAACTCAGAAAAGATATTTCCGTCCACTTTTTTATTCTACTCGTTACGGACGCGCTCCTTATCTTTGCAACCCTTTTTCTGGTATTGCTCATAAGGTTCCGTTTTGATATGGATGCGGTCCATTACTACGACCCGTATTATATAAAGATCTTTTGCATTGTCCTGATTCATCTCTTCTTTCTCAGTTATTTCGGTCTCTATGATCCGTCTACTTTTTACCTTAATAATGAGATATTTACAAAGATCGGATACTCGATACTGCTTTCGTCCGGCGTGCTCTTTCTCGCATATTATATCTATCCGCCGATCAAGATGGGGCGCGGTGTGTGGATAGGGAATCTCATCGCCTTGCCGATAGTCCTCTTATTCGCCAGATGGATATATGTGCGCTCACTGGCCGCAAAGATTCACAAACAGAAGGTTCTTATAGTCGGCACCGGAGAGCTGGCCAGAGAGGTCGCAAGGAAGATAATAGAGTGGGAGGGAGTCGGGCTCTCGACTGTAGGTTTTCTCGATATTAATAACGAGAGACTCGGCCTGTCGCTCGTAAATCCCAAGATTATAGGTAGTTACGCCGATATCGAATCTATCGTTGATAAAGAAAAGATAGAGAAGGTTATTGTAGCCCTTGCCGACCGTAGGAATCAGATATGTATGGATACACTCTTGAAATTTAAATTAAGAGGCATTCGGGTGGTCGAGGGCGCGGACTTTCTGGAGCGTACCGCCGGTAGAATTCCGATTAGCCAGCTCCGCCCGAGCTGGCTTGTATTTACAAAGGGCTTTCAGGTCTTTCATGCCCAGAAGATAGCAAAGAGGGTGATGGATATACTTCTTTCAGTATTCGCTTTAATCCTTTCATCCCCTCTTTTTATCGTAGCCGCTGTGATGATAAAGCTTGATAGCGCCGGGCCGGTATTTTTCAGACAGACGAGGATAGGCGAAAACGCAAAACTCTTTACGCTCATAAAGTTCAGGACCATGACGGTCATGGACGAGAGTGAAGATAACTGTTGGTCTGAGAAGGGTGACGCAAGAATTACTCGTTCGGGGGCTTTTTTAAGGCGAACCCGTATAGACGAGCTTCCTCAATTTATAAATGTCCTAAAGGGCGAGATGTCGATAGTTGGAACGCGGCCCGATATAACTTACCTGAAGGAACAGCTTGAAAAAGAGGTTCCCTTTTATACCTTGAGATATAGTATCAAGCCGGGTATTACGGGCTGGGCCCAGATAAAGTACAGGTACGTATCCAGTGTGGAGGAGGGTAAAAAGAGGCATGAGTACGACCTCTATTATATAAAGAATTTTTCCTTTCTCCTGGATATCTGGATAATGTTAAAGACCATACATATAGTGCTTGCCCGTGCGGGATCGAGGTAGTCATGCTTTCGCTTCACGGCCTCACAGCTTTTTTCGAGATCTTTTTCTGGCTCTCGCTAGCAGTGGTTTTTTATGCCTATTTCGGTTACCCGCTGCTGCTTTGGTTACTTTCGAAAGTCATCGGGAAAGAGGCCCGTGTAGATAGCTCACATACTCCTTCTGTCTCTCTCATGATCCTCGCCTATAACGAAGAGAGCGGCCTTGAGAGGAGGCTTGAGAATGCGTTAAAGACAGATTATCCCAAGAATAAGCTTGAGATAATCGTCGTATCGAACGGCTCTACGGACGCAACCGACGAGATAGCCGGCAGGTACGTCTCAAAAGGCGTACGCCTTATCTCATACCCGGAGCCCGGTAAGACGAATGCGCAAAATCGGGCCATAGGCGAGGCGAGCGGTGAGATAGTCGTCTTTACCGATGCCGATACAATATTCAGGCAAGATGCCGTTAGAAATCTGGCCTCATATTTTGCCGACGAGAGGGTAGGGGTTGTATGCGGCAGGCTTGCTCATGCCGAGGCCGTTAATGCGCTCGTCGGAAGGGGTGAGGGTTTCTTCAGGAGATACGATAATAAGCTAAAAGAGCTTGAGAGCAGGCTTGGCTCATGCATAACGGGCAGTGGCTGCATTCTGTCTATTAGAAAGCGGCTCTATGAAGAGATAGACCCAAGCCTTACCGAGGACTTTATCCTTCCGGTCAGGGCTCTATTTCGCGGTTATATGTCGATTTTCGCTCATGACGCGATCTCGTTTGAGTGGGTAACCGAAGAGGCCGGAGAAGAGTTTGGAAGGAAGACAAGGACTATAATTCAGGGGAGCAGGGCCTTTTTCTATTTGCTCTCCTTGAGTGCCCTTAGAAGTCCTCTTGTTTTATTGGAGATGCTCTCTCGCAAGCTCTTGCGTTGGCTTGCGCCGCTCTTTCTTGTCGCGGCATTTGTCTCTACGTTGTTCTTGCTTGCTTCGGGCTTTTATCAGCTTCTTTTTGCGTTGCAGTTATTATTTTACGGCTCGGCGGCGCTCGGATGTTTTTTAGAAAGAATGGGCCTGCGAGTCAGGTTTCTCTACATACCCTACTACTTTTGTCTAGTTAACGCGGCTGCGCCGGTAGGGCTTTTTAGTATGCTCAGGGGGAAGAAGCTTTCCACCTGGGAGAAGATCGAGAGTACGAGATCGTAATAGGATTTTCAGGGAGGTTTATCGATGATAAAAATGAAGACGGTAAGGGAGCTTAAGGAGCTTTTCGAGTGTGGGCACGGTCCGATGGGCGTGGCCATAGGCGGCGGCACCGGGTCGGGTAAGAGCACGCTTGCAAAGAGGCTCTTGGAAGCCCTTGAAGGAAACGCGGTAATAATAGAGCAAGACTCTTATTACAAGTGTCTCGGACACCAGCACCTGACGGAGCGTGAACGGACCGATTTTGACAGCCCCGGCGCCGTGGATCTCGAACTGTTTATCGATCACATAAGAAACCTTAAGCTCGGCGAGTCCATCGAGAGGCCGATATACGATTTTCATAACCATACCAGAGCGCCCGGTTTTGTATTAATAGAGCCAAAGCCGGTGGTCATAGTGGAGGGGCTCTTTGTCCTGCACGACCCGGAGCTTAGGGGTTTATTCGATCTAACGGTATTTGTAGACGCCGATGCCGACGTAAGGCTCGTAAGGCGTATAAGGCGCGATATTCGAGAGCGAGGCAGGACTGCCGAGTCGGTCATATCGCGTTACATGAGGTCTGTTAGGCCTATGCATGAGGTTTACGTTGCGCCATGTCGTGAATATGCCGATATCGTAATGGATACTATAGGCGGCACCGATGAGCTGGGCCATATACTAAAAAGCCTCTGCGCTCTCGCTATGGAGCGCAAGCCGCTCTTCGATGAAGGTCTGGATACGCTACTCGGAAGGATTTCCGGGGGCGAGTGAGGCGGAAATTGTCGGAATGCTTCCCCTTCACAAAGAAGAGTGTGTGGACTTATAATATGTAGCCACCCTCATGGAAGGAGAGACCTTTGTTCTTTTTCTACCTGCGCGAAGATATCGAATAATCGAAATTGAAGTATAGAGCCTGAAGCCTGTCTCGTAGTGAGAAGTTTTGGGCCGAAAGAGTTTATGTCTGAATCTGCAAATATAATTAAAAATTCATCGAGCAAGGTGCTGGTCTTTGTTGTTAACTTAGTGCTCACCTTCTTTCTTACTCCGTTCATGCTCTTTTCGCTCGGTGACGGAGATTACGGCATATGGGTCCTTATCGGCTCTATTTGCGGCTTTTATAATTTTCTGGATATGGGTATAGGTTGGTCTGTTATCAGGTATGTGTCCAAGTCCCGGTCAGTTGGTGACGATGATGGTCTTAGTATCACCATCAATACCAGTTTTTTTCTCTTTGCCATAATCGGGCTCGCCGTGCTGCTCTTGAGCGTTATACTGGCCTTTGCGCTACCTTATCTTGTAAAGATACCGCAAGGACAGGAGGCTACATTCTCGCTTCTCGTCTTTATTATAGGCGCGGGCATCGCTTTTACCTTCCCGTTCAGGACCTTCTGGGGGGTTCTTCAGGGAGTCATGCGTTATGATATACACAGCGGTATTAATATAGTAACTTCCATCTTGCGCGTGGCCCTCTTTGTAGTTGCCTTAACCGATAAGAGAGGGCTTCTTGCCCTTGCCATTATTACCGTTTTAGCATCGGCCTTTAGCTCGGTACTCTATACGTTTTTTGCGATAAGGCTCTATCCTAACCTCAAGATAGGGATGCGTTATATAAAACGAACTGAAATAAAGAAGATTTTTAATTACAGTATCTATACGCTTATAACTTCCATTGGCAATATTGTAAGGTTTAATCTCGACGCGATTGTTATAGGGGCGCAGATCTCTGTTGTGGCTATCGCTCCATATGCAATAGCCCAAAAACTTGTTTGGTATTTCATACTTTTTGTCAGCGAGATCTTTAGCGTCACCATGCCCCTTTATAGCTCCATAGAGGCGAAGGGCGACGCAAGACGCTTGAAAAGCTTGTTTGTTCAGTCCACATTCTACTCATCTATAATATCTTTTTTTATCGCGTCAATGCTTGTAATCTACGGATATTCCTTTATCGCGCTCTGGACCGAGGTTGAGTATGCAAAGCGAGGTTATTTGATACTGGTGATCCTAACGGTCGGCTTTGCGGTCTTCGCCTCACAGAGGCCGACGATTGCCGCCGCCTTCGGCATGGAGCGCCATAGGGTGATCGCAATAATTACCGTAATCGAGTCGTTTATGAATCTTGTGCTCAGTGTCTATCTGGCTAGGAAGTACGGCCTGGTTGGGGTAGCCATAGGCACTGCTATTCCGCTCGTCGTGATGTGCGGCATCTTTCAGCCCGTATATATATGCAGGGTGCTCGATCTTTCGATTGGAAGATACATAAAAGAGTGTTTTCTGGCGCCGTCAATTATTACGCTAATTTTTTTATTCGTTCATTTTATATTGAAGGATTGGGTAATGGCCGAAAGTTTTGCCGGTCTTTTGGCGGCTGCGGTCATAAGCAGTATCTTTTTTATAGTACTTTCCGCTCTCTTTATGAAAAAAGAGCAGAGGGAGTTCTGGAGGGGGCAGGTAGTGGGCTTCAAAGAGAGATTTACATCACAGGCAGGGGGCTGACCGTGAAGAGTTTCTCGATTGCCTATGATAAATTATTTTTTCATTCAGGGCCGGAGCCTTGCTTATGAGGGAAATCTTTAGGAAATTTTATAAGGGTTCCAAATCGCTCATCGTCCCGGAGTTAAAGCATTGCCAATTTACCTTCAAGGATATTTTGACCGAACTTGTTAATGATGAAACCGAGTGGTTGGACCTCGGATGCGGCCATCAGCTTATACCTGCATGGTTGAAAGGCGAGGATAATTCCGGAGAACTATCCTCGCGCGCAAAAGGGCTCGTGGGTATTGATTTTGATTATGACTCACTGGTAAAAAATAAGACAATTTCGAATAAGGTTAGAGGCGATATCAAAAAGCTTCCTTTTAAAGACGGCTCTTTTAATCTCGTTACCTCCAATATGGTTGTGGAACATCTAGAATATCCTGAGCCGCAGTTCGAGGAGATAGCCAGAGTTCTTAAACCAGATGGTCTTTTTGTCTTTTTGACCCCTAGATATACATTGCGGATGTCGGTTGCTCATAGGATTTTGAATGATTCTATTAAGAGAGTTCTCATCAGGCTTCTTGAGGGCCGCGATGACGACGATATCTTTCCGACATACTACAGGGTGAACAGCCCTGAGGATATTAAGAGATTATGCCTGAGTGCGCGACTTGAAGTTGAGAAGATCAATATGATCGAGTCAATCTCGGTCTTTTATCTGGTGCCGCCGCTGGCCCTGATTGACCTTGTGGCCTCCAGGATAAAACTCATGGCTCCTTTCGCGCCGCTTAGGAGTCACATCATAGCGGTTTTGAAGAAGCCGCAGTAGAGACGGAGCGTTGGGGATGAGTTCGAAGTGACAGTAATCGATTAAAGAGAGAGGTTACGAAATATTTTTCATGGCGTTCCGTCGCTAATAAAATAGCTTTATTTAGGGAGTTTGGATTTGCCGGTCTTTATATTACTTATACTGCTTATACCATTTCAGAGACACCCGGTGCTCTCGCAGTCTATAGGCGGCTTTACCCCCATCATGTGGGTTGGCTTTCTTTGCCTTGTGGTGGCGTTACTTGAACGCCTCAGGAAAGGCAGGCAGAGCGGTATCTTGAGGAGCCGTCAGTGTTTGATGTTTATTGTATTCATTCTGATTATTCTTATGTCATGGCTGAATAACGAGGAGCTAGGCACCTACAACCCAATAATGTCCTATCTATCTTTCTTCATTTTGATGTTCATCACTATGAGCATGGTTGGTACGCGTGCCCGGTTTCGGCAGGCGATATGGGCTATAACGATCTGCATGTTTATCTCGGCCTTATATATCTTCAAGGAATGTCTTTATTATATTCCTATATACGGGCCTAATTTCAGACCATTTGGAGGGGCATTCCTGGATGCCAATTACTATTCGCTTTCAGCCGTGATTGCGCTGCCGTTTGCTTATTTTCTGGCTCGAATGGCTAAAACTAAGTTCTTGAGGACAGGTTGCTACGTCGTCGTCGCTGCGAACTGTCTCGCCATTCTGCTGGCTCTTTCTCGAGGGGCTATGATCGGCCTTGTGGCGATGCTTGTTACAATCCTGCTTCTTTCAAAGAAGAAGGCCAGGGCAGTAATCATAATTATAGCGATACTGTTTATTGGAGTTATCGCTGCGCCCGATAAAATGTGGGAGCGATTTGAGCAGACCAGGGTAGAGCAGGGTGGCTCAGGCACGGTATCCTCGACCACTCATCGTTGGCATCTGATATTGTCCGGCCTCAGTATGATAAGAGAGAAGCCGCTCTGGGGGGTAGGGTTTGGCAACTTTAAGCCGCTTTCCGTATATTACAATAAAGATGTTCCCAAGGAGGCTGTGGCTCACAATACATTTCTGGAGGTAACGGCTGAACTGGGCATCCCGGCTTTATTATTATTTCTCGGTATAATCGTATTATCTTGTCGAGACCTTTT
Source organism: Deltaproteobacteria bacterium (assembly GCA_029262535.1). GTDB lineage: Bacteria > Desulfobacterota > GWC2-55-46 > GWC2-55-46 > JAJCZF01 > JAJCZF01. The sequence goes on along the minus strand of JAJCZF010000052.1, from coordinate 7,099 downwards.
GAGGGTCAGGAGGCTGGTTGCTCAGACAGAAGACGACGAGGCCAAATTACTGGCAAACAGTATTCTGGTCGCCCTTGTGGGTTTTTCGGTTACGGCGGTATTTATGAGCGGGCAGTATACGAAGCTCTTTTGGCTCACGATATTCTTGAGTGTCGCATTTAAAAATATAATCTTTCAAGAAAGAAGGTGCCTGTTGTCAGAGCCTAAGCTGTCAGGCAAGGTAAAAGACCTTTCTCTTGACTCCTTGCCTGAAGAAGTCGGCAAAGGGGTCATGCCATAGGCGGTCAACATTAGTAGAGAAAGACTATTGATATGAATCTTGAACAAAAAAAATTGCTTCTTATAGAACCGCCCTTTTACAGGCTTTTTAAAGAGAGTTATTCGCTTTCACGCTATCCGCTCTCTTTAGGTTACCTGGCCGCCGCGGTCAGGCAAGAGACTGGCTGGAAGGTTAAAGTCTACAATGCAGACTTTAACCGCGAAAACGAACAGTCCAGTGTGACATACATGGTGGGAGAAGGTTTTAAGAAATATCTCGGAAACCTCGAAGATATAAACGCGCCTATTTGGAAGGAGGTCGAAGAGACTATTCGCGCCGAATCTCCCGATGTCGTTGGCATTACCATGAAGAGCCAGAACTCCGCCTCCGCCGTTAATGTGGCCCGCATGGTCAAACGTGTGGACGAGTCGATTACGGTAGTCGTAGGAGGACCGCACCCGACCATGGCCGGTCCCGATATGATGAAGAATCCGGAGGTGGATCTATGCGTGCGCGGCGAGGGCGAAGAGACTCTGATTGAGATTTTAAAGGTAGTGGAAGAAGGCGGCGCTTTCGATTCGGTAGCCGGTTTGCTCTATAGAAAAGAGGGAAAGCTCTGCGATAGCGGTGTAAGGTCCTATATAAAAGATCTCGACAAGCTGCCCTTTCCGCATATTTACGCCAAGAGTGCGCTAATCGGATTTGACGATTACCCGAAAGACGCCTTTAAGAATATATTTGCTACACGCGGCTGTCCATATAATTGTTTTTTCTGCGGATCGAAGAATATCTGGAGCCGTAATGTGAGGATGCGTTCCATCTCGAATGTATTGGACGAAATAGTATCTCTGCGCGAGATGGGGGTTTCGGCGATACATTTCGACGACGATACGTTTGGAATAAAAAAGAGCGCGATAATCGAACTCTGTTCCGAGATAATCCGCCGGGCGCCGGGACTTAAGTGGAGTTGCGAGCTTCACCTTAAGCTGGTGGACGATGAGATCGTTCGGGCCATGAAAGAGTCCGGTTGTACGACGGTTCAGGTTGGAGTTGAGAGCGGCAATAACGAAATACTAAAAAAGATGAGAAAGAATATAACGATCGAAGAGGCCGAGGCCGCATGCGAGATCGTAAAAAAGGCCGGCATCAGGCTTGAGACATTTTATATGATAGGGCTTCCGTGGGAGACCGAAGAGACGATCGCAGATACCATTGCGTCGATGAATCGAGTTCATAGCGACTACCTGATCTATAGCATCTTTACGCCCTATCCGGGAACCGAGGCATTCGAGGTATGTAAAGATGGCGGTTTAATAGGCGAGAACTATAATGTATCGCTCTATAACCACAAGAGCCCTGAGAACTGTTTTTGCCTAAATATTGAAAAGGCCCGTTTCAGGGAACTTGCTTCCGAAATGGAGCGCATCGTCGATAAGGTCAATAACGCCAATCGCCGAAAGCGAGCCTTTTCACCTCGTGCGATTACAAAGGCCAAGGAACTAGGCGTAGGCGGAACTGTCAAACTCGGCCTTAAGATACTTTTGGGAAAGTAATGACGAAGGCGACTAAAAATAATAGAGCAATGACGGAGCTTATTGTTAAGAAAGCGGCTCAGGTTGGTTCAGCGCTCTTTGGAGAGAGTGTAAGGGCGCTTATCCTTATCGGCAGCGTTGCCAGGGGCGAGGGTTCGTTTTATGCCGCTGAAGAGGGTTTTCAGTTTTATGGTGATATTGAATTTTTTATAGTGAGTACCGGCTCGGCGCGCGATATGGAGCTGGCAAAAACCTTTGAAGAAGCCCTTGCCAAAGAGTTATTAAAAGATAATATCAAGGCCGAGATAGACGCGGGTCTGGTGAGGCCGGATTACTTCACTCGTCTAAGACCGCATATCTTCGGATGTGAGTTAAAAGAGCATGGAATTGTAGTCTACGGGGACGATTCAATTAAAGAAGGCATCCCGTCCTTGCCCGTAGAGGATATCCCGCTTGAGGATGGCTTGCGTCTGCTCTTTAACAGGATGGTGGAGCACCTCGGGCCGTTAAGGGATGCAGGTAGCGGCGGACCGGCTGAACTACGCAGGCTCCACTATCAAAATATCAAGCTTACGCTCGACATGGCCGGCGCGCTTTTGGTGGCCCTTGGTAGTTACAAAACGACCTACCGGCTTCGCGCCGGGGCCATAAGCGAAGCTGTTGAATCGATAGAAGACGAGCATACAAGGACGGCCCTCTCCAGACTCCCGGCCCTTGTCGCCGAGGCTACGTTGAGCAAGCTTGACCCGGCCTCGGACCAGGTCTTATCTTCCGGCGGCGTTACGGCAGGTAAGAACCCTGTAGATAGCTTTGGCGAGTTGATTATCATCTTACGCGCGCTTTGGATCTACGAGATGAATCTTTTTCTGGGTGGAGAGTGGAGCGACGATGTCGAGAGCTTGTTGCGTAATTTTTTAAGAGACGAGTCTATTAATTCAAGGCTCAAGATGTGGACGAAATGGTTCAGACGTAATCTTGTTTCAGGTTCGCTTCCCTCCGGGCGCGCCTTAAGGCTTGCAACTGTCGGAACCCCGGCGCGCCTTATTTACGCCTCTGCGGCGCTCTTGATCTTTTCTTTGCCAAGTGGCAAAGAGACGGACAAGGACGTGATAGGAAAGGCTACTCTCAACTCCGCCCTTTCGAGGGCAGAGGCCCTTTTGCCCGCGTCGGTTTTATCGAAGACTAAGAGCGATGGCGATTGGCAGAGCCTTTCAGAGTTGATATCGAGGGAGTGGGAGGAGCACGTAAAAAATGGCTGATAAAAACAAGAGTTCTGATGAAATATCGATCTTTATCCTCATCGACGCTCTCGGTTGGACATATATAAAGGATCGTTCTTTCCTGGAGGAAATGGCTACTCAAAAGAAGCCTATTAAATCTGTGCTCGGTTTTAGTTCGGCGGCGATACCTTCCATCCTGACCGGTAGAAGGCCGGACGAACACGGCCACTGGTCGCTCTTTTATCGCGCGGAAAAGGCCTCTCCATTCAGGTGGTCCAGACCGCTCGGCCCTCTTATAAAACTGGCCCCGGAGCGCGTCGCAAGAAAGGGGATCGAAGAGATATCAAAGATGGTCTTTGGTTATAAGGGATATTTTGAGACATATATCATCCCGCTCGAAGAGCTTCCGAACTACGATATAAGCGAGAAGCGAAATATCTACGCTCCTTGCGGAATAGAGGGAAGCCGAACGATCTTCGACCTCTGGGAGGAGGCCGGGCTTTCCTATCTCTCGCTTAGTTATTGGAACGGAAAGGATAAGGAGATATTTGACAAGGCCGAAATTGCCTTGAAAAAGGGAGATCTAAGGGCGTTGTTTCTCTACCTGCCCGAGTTTGACGCATATCTCCACAGGGGTTGTAAGGACGACTCCGGAGTCTCTGCGCAGATAAAGGATTATGAACGCTCTGTAAAAAAACTTGTTGAAACCGCGAACGGTTCCTATAAAGAGGTCAGGTGGTTCGTATTTTCTGATCACGGTATGGCGCCTATAAATAAGAGCGTGGACCTTATGGCCGAGATCAGGAAAGCAGGCCTGAAAGAGGGAAAAGACTATAACGCTTTTTATGATTCGACCATGGCCAGACTATGGTTTAAGAATGACGAAGCAAGAGAGAAGATAACGGAAAGGCTCGCTTCATTAGATTGCGGCCGCTGGCTGCCTGACGATGAAATGCGTTCGCTTGGCGTCTTCTTTGAGGACAGGAGGTACGGTGAGGCCGTATTCCTTATGGATGAGGGTACTGTTATCGCGCCGAGTTATATGGGCCATACCGCACCGGACGGCATGCACGGTTTTCATCCCGACTTTGAATACTCGGACGCGGTATTTATTACAAATACGAAAGATAGCTATAACCCCAAAACTATAACCGATTATTTTTCGGTTATGAAGGAAGATACGCTTGGCGAAGAGGGCAAAAAAAGGTGAGTAAGAAGATCAAGGTAGCCGTCTTCCTTAACTCGGTCGTTCGCGGCGGTGTGGAGGAGCACGTGATACTTCTTTGCAAAAACTTATCCAAAGAGAGATTCGAATCTATTGTCGTATGCCCGCCTTTACTCGCGGAGTTAATAGAAGACGACCTTGAGGGTTTTGCAAGGGTAGTGCGGATCGATATCAGGAGCTTTTCAAGCCTTGGCGAGATAATGAATCTTTACAGATTTCTTCGCAAAGAGGGTGTGGATATAGTGCATTCGCATCTCTTCTTTGCTAGCCGTATGTCGCACTTTATCGCAAGGCTTGCGGGAGTGCCCGTAACGATTGAGACAGGACATATACGCGAGGCATGGCGCAAGGGTTTTTTAAGGACTTTTTATTATATAGACAGGTTTTACGCCAGATTTACAGATCGTTTTATCGCGGTCTCGGAGGCGGTAGCTAAGTACTTCGTAGAGGTTAAGGGCATTGGGCGAGAGCGAATCACGGTTATTGCAAATGGAATAAATACCGGAAAGTTTGAACCGGGGACCACTGACGAGGCGCGTGAGTTCAGGTCGAAACTTGCGATAGATAAAAACAGCCCCCTGATCTCGGTAGTTGCGAGACTGGATCTTCAAAAGGGTCATACATATCTCATAAAGGCCGCGCCGTCGATAATAGAAAAATATCCCGATATCATCTTTCTTATTGTAGGGATAGGCGCGACCCTGGAGTCGTTAAAGGCCGAGGTCGCGGCTTTAGGACTTGATAAGAGTTTCATCTTTGCCGGATTTAGAAAAGATATCCCCGCGGTAATGAATGGCTCGGATATTATTGTGCTGCCGTCGCTCTATGAAGGGATGCCGCTTGCCGTTATCGAGGCGGCTCTTTCGGCCAGACCGATTGTGGCTACAGCGGTCGACGGCACGCCAGAAGTGCTACAGGATAACGAGACCGGCCTGCTAGTGCCGCCCTCGGACCCGGAGTCGCTTTCAAGGGCTATTATAAAACTCCTGGACGACCCAGCGCGTGCCGCCCGGATGGGCCGGGCGGCACGCGCGCATGCGCTTACGCGTTTTGATATAAAACGTCAGGCCAGAGAGACAGAAGAGCTTTATCTAAAGGCCTTAGCCGATAAAGGTATCAAAGATATCAAAGGAATTGAGGAGGTTGCCGTTGAGAAAATCTATTAAGATATTCTTTCTTATAATATTTTTAGTTCTTTTATCTAATGCGGCTCTTATGGCGGCGGCGGATGAGATTAAATTCGATAAGTATGGCGGCCTAAAGGCCGTTAAGGGCAAGGCCAGTGGTTTTTTCAGAATTGAGAAGATAGGCGACCGATTCCTCTTCGTAACGCCCGACGGTCATGGTTTTTGGTCTATGGGCATTAACTTTATTAGTAATGCCGATGGCGGCGGTATAGATGACGAGGGTTTAGGTTATATAAATTATTCAAAGGAAAAGTACACGAGCGCTCCGAACTGGGGTGTGCAGACTGCAAGGAAGATGAAACGCTGGGGGATAAATACGATAGGTATGTTTGGCAGTTCGTACCTTGATCCGAACGGCATGCATCACCGAAAGGCGACCGAACCTAAGTTGCCGATAGTCTATCATAAGAGGTACGGTTATTACGGTATAAGAGACTACGCCGTACCCAATATGCTTACCGGTATAGACGGTTATAGGGCGGGAGGAACATTTCCGGACGTATTTAGCCCGCGTTTTGAGAAGTGGGCCGATATCTATGCAAAGAGATCTAAAGTGACCGGAGGAATTGAGGCCGAAAGAGCTTCTCCATGGATACTGGGTTACGTTGTCGCCGAGGAATTGCGTGGTTTAGGTAGCAAAACCAGACATACGCATCTCGGCTGGGCCGCCTCGGGCGCGCCTGTCAAGTATCCGGTCAAGCAGGCATGGCGCGATCTGCTCAGGGAGAAGTACAAGACCCTTGATAAATTAAATAAAATCCACGGCACACGTTATAAGAGCTGGGAGTCTGACGGAAAAAGCGGTGTGCTCGACGGGAAGGCAGACGGGCATTTCATAAAAGGCAGTAGCAATCCAGCCATAAAGGCCGATCAAGATGAGATGTTATACAGGATAGCGGAGCGTTTCTTTAAAATAACGACAGAGGCGACAAAGCGTTATTTTCCAAATCACCTGATACTGGGGGCGAATATGTCTACATGGGACGACGTGCCACGCGACGAGATACTTTTGGCCGCCAAGGACTATGTCGATCTCTTTGGCATAAGTGTAAACGGAGATCACAAGTATATATACGAGTTGACCGGTAAACCGACCCTTGTATACACCTGGTGGATTACGGCGGAGCCCGATTCTCCGCTACATAGTATAAAGTGCAAGGAGATTTATATTAAAGGTTCTTGCGCCGGGTCGCAGGAAGAGCGTGGAGAGCTATATAAAAAGAAGATAAGAAAACTTCTAAATATGCGCGCTTCCGATGGAACCTACATGGTAGTAGGGGCCCTGTGGTGGAAATATGCGGATAATAGTCATATGTGGTGGCAGCAGCAGAGGAATTTCGGTTTTGTGACATTAAAAGACAACGCTTATGACGGTATCGAGGCGACAAAAGCGAAGAGTATCGATCCGCAGGGCTATCCCGTGGGTGGAGAGAGCAGAGACTACGGCAACTTTATAGGCGGCGTCATGGAGGCCGCAGACGAGGTTAATAGAACGATACTGGACGAAGCGGCCGCAGCCGAAGGCGACAGGTAAGGCAGACTTGAAGATACTCTTTATAACTCAGTGGTTGACGTATCCGCTCATAAGCGGTGGGAAGATAATAGACTTTAATCTCTAAAAGGCGCTCTCATCGGACCAAGAGGTTAATATCCTGACCTTAGCGCTTGATGACGAC
>JAJCZF010000051.1 GCA_029262535.1 Deltaproteobacteria bacterium | reverse complement strand
GAACGCGAATCGTCATAGCGCACAACAAGCTGCCTGCCGGCCCTCTTGTCCGGTGAAAGCGCGATAAAAGCGATTCCGGCCGGGGGCATTTTCAAACCCACGGCCTTATAACCCGCGGCCTCATTCTCGTCTATATCCGCTTCGGTCGGGGGCCACTCGGCGCGGCCCATCGATGAAAATATAAAACTTACGAATTCCGACGGACGCCCGTCCGGGAAGCCCACGGAAAATAGAGAGTTTGAAAGCTGTCTGCGGGCCGAGATATACCCCATAAAGTCCGAGGCCTGCGCAAGATCCGAAGGCAACTCCTTTGCGCATGAAAGAGCAAAAAGAATTATCAGGATAAGCCCACAAGACGGCCACTTTATATTCTTCATGACTTACTCCTGCCCTGACATTGAAGAGCCCTTTAATAGCGCTTCTATCTCTTCATAACGTTTTACATAGAGGGGCATAGAGCTATAGGCGGCGCCTGCATCGATGGCCATCTCAAGAGCATTTTCACCGTTTTCGTTTACGGCTTCGGGATCGGCCCCTTCGTTTAAGAGGACCCTTACGGCGCGCGCGTTCCCGCTCTTTGCGCCGAGCATCAGCGGGGTCATGCCGCCCCCGGCTTTCGTCTCCAGCCCTGCCCCGTATCTGATTAAAATTTTTATCAGAGTTGTATCAATCGTCTCTTGCATGGCGGCCTGATGAAGCGCGCCCATACCATACTCTTCAATCGTATTCGGATCGGCCCCGGCAGCGAGCAGCGATCTGACGGCCTTAAGGTTTCCGTACCTTATGGCGGTCACAAGCGGGCTTTTGCCGTCGAAGCTCCTCGCGTTAGGGTTCGCGCCCATTTCTATAAGTTCCTTTACCGTATTAGGAGAGGCCGGCTCGCGCGCCATCCTGACCTCACCGGTCACAGGGTCTACCTCAACGGTATCCATCGCGGGGGTAGCTCCGAGAGCCGCCTTTACAAAGAGCTTACGGTCCAAGGCCTCTCGCTCCACCGCATTGAGCCCTTCTCCGGCCTGCTCGTAAGAAGCTCTATTTATAGAGACGGCTGTCGACAGAGCAGCCGCACCGTCTTCAAAGAGCTCTTCATTGCAGATCTTATCAAAAAGCTCAAGGTATGCACGCGATACCTGCCTGTGGGTATTCCAGCGCAAACTATACTCGGCCATCCGGTTGCAACCGGCTTCCTTGAATTTTTCTATTTTTGAGGAAGAGGCAATGCGGCACCGGTCGTGGTAGTAATGCCATGCCGTGAGATAACAGCCAGCCGGAGCGCCGCGTTTGCAGCCAAGCTCGTATAGGCGGTCGGCGATACATTCCGGCAGGTCAACCTCGCTCTCTTCCCGCCTTATCTCTTCATAGGCCAGGCCGAGATCGACACAGACAATCACACCCCCGGCGCGGCACTTTTTAAGCGAATCCACTAGACCGCGCTCTTTCCACTCTATATTCGGATAAGATGACATCTCCTTTTCAAGATCGTCCAGCGCCTGCCCGGACAAGGCCGGAGACGGAACTATCCAGGTCAAGAGAAGAAGGAAAAAGAAGACCGGCAACGGGCTGGCTCGTCTTGGAGAGTAAGCGGCTCGACCTGTCACTGGCCCCATGCCCCGGAGTCCTTCAAAAGCTCTATCATCTTTTCACGGTCTTGCCCAAAGGTGGAGCCGGCCAGAGATAGCGGGCTGCCGCCGCCGTCATTTATGGCATTTACATCCGCGCCGTATCTGATAAGCATCTCGGCTGCTCCAAACTTTCCGCTCGATACGGCGCTCATAAGGGCGGTGCCGCCTCCGTTATCAGACATCTCAATATCGGCCCCGCCCTGAAGCAGAAGTTCTACCGTATCCGGGTCGCCTCCCGTAGCCGCGGCCTGAAGCGCGAACTGCGCAACTGTGCCGTAGTAACCAGCGCCGTCGGTATTAAATTTAATCTCGCTAACAAAGCGGTTAACATCCGCACCCGCGCCTATCAGAAGGTCAACTATATCGGGATCTCCGGCCTTTGCCGCAAGTATCAAAACCGTATTGCCGTACGCGTCCGAAAGCTCCACATTGGCCCCGGCATTTACAAGGCGCTCAACCGTATCGTACTCTCCCATACGCGAGGCCCTGAGTATATCGGAGCCGGTATAGGCAGGCGGTAACGGGGCGTTGCTTGCGGCACTTACTCCGGCCTCCGCACCCGGCACTGGCGCAGACGCAGGCTCGTCACCCCCACCGCAGCCGCCCGAGAAGAGCAGGGCAAAGACAAACAATAGACCTAACAGCTTTTTTCTCATAATAACACTCCCTCTTTTAACCTCTATTATACTGCCAAATGATGACATTTCCAAGAAGCTATGTTACGATACTCATATCACTCAACTAGGACATGAAAGACCTTTGAAATGAACGCACTCGAAAGACTATTAGGCGACCGCGAGCTCAAGCTGCCGTCGCTGCCGGTCGTAGGGCTAAATATCCTCAAGACCTTTAAGGATGACGACTTCTCCTTTAATAAACTTGCGGCTACTATCTCGACCGACCCGGCGCTGGCCATGCGCACTTTAAGTGTCGCTAACAGCGCCCTCTACGGCCTGCCCAATAAAGTTGACGACCTCGAAAGAGCAGTTAAGATACTCGGCGGAGACGCGCTCAAAAATATCGCACTCTCATTTGTCATCATCGAAGGGCTCAAAAAGTACGAGACCGCCGAATATAAGTTCGAGGATTTTTGGAAGACCGCTTTAACTTCGGCAGTCGCCGCCGAACTCTTAAACGGCAAGCTCCGCAAACGCTCGGGCGCGGGTTTTGTAAATGCCCTTCTCATGGACATCGGGCGCGTAGTCATCTTCACCGTCAGGCCGGACGAGTATCTCCACCTCCTGGAAGAGAGTGAAATAACCGGCAAAGAGATAGTCCTGCTCGAACGAGAAACCTTCGGCTTCGATCACCAGCAAGTAGGACGAGAGATACTCGACCTATGGGGGCTGCCCGAGTCTATCACCCTGCCCGTGGCATATCACCACGACAGAGAGAACTGCCCAAAGATATATACCGACTCGGCCGAGATACTGAACGCCTCTTCCATGGTAAGCTCCCTATACCACGGCCTTAACAGCGCGCACAAGATGTCGGTCTTTTCTTCTCTGATGAATACCAAATTCGGATTCGACGACACTGCCGTCTTCGAGTTTATGGACGACGCCGCCGATAAATCGCTAGACATACTTAGAACTTTTCGGATAGACCCTGGCGAATTAAAACCCTACTCCGCCATGCTCGAAGATGCCAACAAGGAACTCTCAAAACTAAATACATCCTACGAACAACTCGTAATAGAACTCAAGCAATCGAAGGAGCGCGCCGAAGGGCTGGCCGATAAGCTGGTCGGAGCCAATAAGAAGCTTCGCGGGCTGGCCTTTAACGACTCCCTTACCGGACTATACAACCATCGCTCGTTCCACGAGGCCATGGATAACGAGATCAATAAGGTCAAAAAAGCCGGCGTCGGCTTCTCGCTCATACTCTTTGACATCGATAACTTTAAAGCAATAAATGATAGCTTCGGCCACAGGCAGGGCGATGAGGTGCTAAAGACTACCTCGCGTATAATTACAGAGGCCACGATAGGCACCAATGACACCGGTATGGTTGCAGCGCGCTTCGGCGGCGACGAGTTTGCCCTGCTCATGCCCGGAAGCGATATTAACGAGGCCACGATAATCGCCGAAAAGATTCGAAAAGATATCGAAGAGTCGAACTTTCAGAGCGCGGGCCACCTCATAAGTTTCACCGTAAGCGTCGGCGTAGGCTCCTGCCTACCCACAGACGCCATCCTGTCAAAAGATATGATCTTTGAGAATGTGGACAAGGCCCTGTATGTCTCCAAGAAGTCCGGTCGCAACAAGGTCAGCATAGCAAAGGCGGAAACTTAAAGAACCCCGCAAGTAGCTTCTTCATCAACTTCATCCACCACCATAACTCAAGTTTTCTTTGACACAAAAATATTCCTGCTATAAAATCTCTCTCATTAATTCAACCGGTTTTTTTACAATTAATTATTTTGGACGTAGCCAAGGTTGGCGAGCGATTCTCAAAGGGCACTACCAGAGGACAGACCTACCCGGTCGAGGATTTATTGAATATCAAGCAGGGCGCATTCTCCACCATGAAGAATATGAAGGCCGAAGCGAAGATGATGGACGAGTTAGGCACCGACATGTCGCTAAAGGTACATATAAGGGTGGGTCTCGACAACAAGGGCTTTGCCTACCTGCTTCCCGGCTCTACGATAAATGTCGTAGCGGGACCGACCAAGGCGATGAACCACCTATCCGGCAAGATGCAGTACTACGCAACCGCGGCCGGTAACCTCTCGGCAAAGAAGTCGATCAAGAGCGCAACACCCGTAGCCGACGTAGCGAAATTCAAGCTCGGCAAGGGCACGGTTATAGACGTGGAGAGCGAAAAGTTCACCGAAGGCATAATGAAGCTCTACCCGGATTACGTTGCGAAGGCCTTAACTACGCTTAAGAAATAGGGCTGAAAAAATAGAATAAAAAAGAAGGGGGCTGCGGTTATGCCGTAGCCCCTTTTTTATTTTAAAGATTTTTATTTATTCGTCTGTTCGGGTTTGAAAGCCAGTAGGATAGCTTAAGCCGGTTCAGGGTTGTACCCTGAACCGGAACGTTAAGATTAACCGTGTGGAATCCAGCCATCAGGGAAAAATGGAAGAACAATGGCGGGAAATACTCGGGCCTTCGGGCTGTTATTTAACATACTTAAGTTTTTAACATTCCGGTTCAAGGTACAACCTTGAACCGGCAGTGGTCGAGATCGAGTTGGGTCTGTCCCTGTTTGTTAGCCTGTTTATTCCTTCTTCTCTAATTCACACTCACAAATTTTAATAAATTCAGGCATCATATCAGCGATACGATTATATTTATGATCAAATATCTCCAATGCAGTAACAAGATTGCTGGTTCCCACTTCTTTAACATGCTCTAAGTTTTTTATGTCATTACCAAAGTCCGTCCATATCTTCTCTTTATTATCTTTAGAATACAATAAAGACGTCCCACACCAGTTAGGGTGTGCAAACTCGCTTAGTTCATCATATTCACTCCGAAATCCATCAATTTTCTTATCAACTCTATCTACGAAAGTAAGAACATTTATAGGGTCAGGCATGTCTGGCACATTTTTATATCCACAAAGCAAGCGCATCAAATGTTCGTCAATCCCGCCAACATTGCTCTTTTCAATAACATCTCCAATTTTTCCATCCAAATACCATAATGCAGCTGTTGTCTCCACGGCTGCACGCGTTAGAACTGTAGCGGAACCCAAGCGGCTATTCGTATAATTTTCAAATGCGCTACGGGTCAATTCTACAAATCGCCAAATTAACACCTCTCTATATATTAACGCTTTAAACGGAATCTTCGCGGATAACGAAACGGAGGTAGGATCAACGCGACGAGGAAGGTTCGATTCCAGCAAATCAATCCTCTTACTTATCTCCTCAAGTCTTTCTTTCAAGTCCTTTTTCATGACACCACCATAGTTTACGGAAAAAAATAGGGACAGACACTATTTATTGTCCGTCCCTATTAACTACTCTGCAAAAATAAGCTCCACATTATCGTACGGCCTACCTGCGTCTTGGCGGCCTTCCACCGCCACCGGGGCGACCTCCACGTCCACCGCCGCCGTCTCTTCTGGGCGGCCTGCCGCCTTTACCACCGCCACCACCGCCGCCTGGGCTGGTGCGGGCCTTTTCTACCAAAACCTTCTTCTCCGATATGGTAGAGTTGTTCAGGGCCTCTATTACCTTGTCGGCCTTGGCTGTCGGGACCTTTATATATGTATGGGTGTCGAAGAGTTCGACCTCGGCTATCTCGTCCTTGGCGAGGCCGGTCGTCTCGCATACAGCGGTTATTACGCTATGCGCATCGGCCTTGTGCGTTAGGCCTACGCTTATAAACAACTTTACCCTGTTGCCCTTGGCTACCGCGCCGCCCGCGCCCTTGGTGGCGACGACCGGCTTATCGAGCACTATACGAAGCAGCGCGGCAAGGATCTCTTTTGAGTCCCTGCCCTCTACGAGACGTTCCGATAGCGCCATGTAGTTATCAAAACCCATGGTCTCGCTTACCGTCTTTATCCGTTCCTTCAGCTCAGGCAGGCGGCTTTCGAGCATATCAACCCTTGTCGGTAGTTTGCCCTTTGTTATCGTAGCATTTGAGACCTTCATTATGACCTTGAGCTGTAGCTTTTCGCGCGGGGTTACGAGCGTTACCGCGTCGCCCTCCCTGCCGGCGCGTCCGGTACGGCCTATCCTGTGGACGTAGGTCTCGGGATCCTGCGGTATGGAATAATTTACGACATGCGATATATCGGTAATATCTAGGCCGCGCGCCGCGACATCGGTCGCTATCAAGAGGTCGGCCCTGTTCTCTTTAAAGTCGGCCAAAACCTTCTCGCGCTGGGCCTGGCTAAAGTCGCCGTGCATCGCCTCGGAGGCATAACCGCGCATGTTGAGCTTATAGGTAAGGTCGTCGCACTCGCGCTTGGTGCCGCAAAATATAAGAAACTTACCCTCTTCGGCCACGTCGATGAGGCGCGAGATGGCCTCGACCTTCTGCGTAAAGTCGACCTCGTAATAGACCTGCGTTATATTTGGAGCGGTCATCGCCTCGCTCTTGATCTTAATCGTCTCTGGGTCGGTCTGGTAACGCTGTGCGATACTGAGGACACCGTTCGGAATAGTAGCGGAAAAGAGCATGGTTTGGCGTTTCTTCGGGGTCGCTTCGAGAATAGATGTAATGTCCTCTATAAAACCCATATCGAGCATCTCATCGGCCTCGTCGAGCACAACGATACGCACCTTGCCGAGCTTGAGCGTGCCGCGCCGGAGGTGGTCGAGCACCCGGCCCGGCGTGCCCACTATGACATGTACACCGCGTTCGAGCGCGTCTATCTGCCTCTCTATCGAAGTGCCGCCGTATACCGGAAGGGTATGTATGCCCTTGACCGCTCCGAGCCGGTTGAACTCTTCGGCGGCCTGCACGGCAAGCTCGCGCGTCGGGGCGAGCACGATGGCTCCGACAGATTTTTCATTTACGTCAAGTTGTTCTATTATCGGTATGGCGAATGCCGCGGTCTTACCCGTGCCGGTCTGTGCGCGTCCTATTATGTCGATGCCGGTCAGCAGCCTCTCTATAGTACGGTCCTGTATGGGAGTGGGTTCTTCGTAACCAACATCCTCTATGGCCTTAAGAACCTCCGGGCTCAAGTCAAATTGGTCGAATCTTTCATGTTTTTTATCCAAAACGCGCCTTTCGTCTCTTAAATGCGTGTAAGGTTAATTTGAAAAATTAGAGATTTTTTCCGAGGTCGAGGCGGGATGAAAAATAAAATGCGAGTCGTACGTCTGTACGTCGAGTCTTTTATTTTTTATCCCAACGAAGAGATCGGGAAAAAGATCAATTTTTCCACCTGATTTCAAGCCCTAACACTAACACAAAGCGATAATGAAGTCACTCCTAATAAGGAAAAGAACTTTAAAGGCCGGCGCAGAGCATATTTTTATCAAAAACCAATAGCAGATTGCACACTACACGGTTGCCTTTATCTCCATTTACTGGTATTTTAATAGACTGGCTTAAAAGGCTTCTACAGACTAATCTTATGGAAGGATCTAATGGGTTTATTACGCAATTTTTTCTCCAGGCGGGAAGATTTCGATGACTATAACCGCAAATATACCACGATCATGCACGAGGACTGGATCACAACACTCATTCTCGTAGTCCCGATAAACTCCGGTCTGCCAAAGGACGATAATGTGCTCAAGGGGTTTGTAAGAAAACTCTACCAGACGGTAAACCCCTACATGTACGAAGCCATCAAGGACCGCGCCTATATAAAGACCTTCCTTTGCGAAACCGCATATATGGGCGAGGACGGTTTTATCGAAGAGGACTTCATGTTCGACTCGCTTGACGATTGTAAGGTGCCTCCCGCGCACTCTGCCTACTTGCAAGCCTTGCATATTGAAGACGAGAAGATCACCATCAGGCTCAAACATGCAAAAAAGCCCATAGAAGAGTACACAATAGGCCTTAAGTACCCTATAAAGATTAAAGATAAGGACGCTCCGGAGGATGTCCTGCTCCTTACCGTATTCGAATCTAGCAAGCCGCGACTGACAAGCTCGGTCTTCCCGACAAGACCAAAGTCCAGGCCGGTGCTCGAAAAAGATTAATTTAAGAGACAAAAGACCATGACGACAAAAGAAAAAGACGATCCATATTACAAAGGCCCCGAACACAGAGAGTACTTTCGCCTAAAATACCAGAAAGACGAAAGGCCTCTACTCTCTATCCGCGAGAATCTGACCGGCAAGCAGCACTCATATTCCGTAATTGACATATCCGAAAAGGGCGTCAGGTTCCACTACACCCACGGAATAGTCGAGAACCCGGTAAAGGGCAGCTTCCAGGCCCGCCATGCAAAGGTAGCCATACCCATCGAGGGCGATATCGTGCGCATCTCCAGCAATGACATCTGCCTGAAACTGACCAACTCCATAGAATGGTCAGTACTCATGAAGGAACAACGCTACCTCCAGAAGAAGTACGGCGACATACTGGTAGGAGACAAAAACTAGCACACAGGCACACAGGTGTGCTTCTATTTTCGCTGAGAAAGTTTTTAGACTACTGATAGCCGCACAGTGTGCGGGACCAATTTTTGCGGAGCCGGTTCTATATATGACTATAAGTTCTTTGTCCGCGAATATAGTTTTTGCTACCCGCCCCTTCTTTAAAAAAGAAATTTTAAAATCTAACAGGACAAGATAGATGACCGAACAGACTATAAAGTGTCCGCATTGCAAACGTGAAATAGTTCTGAATGAAGCCCTCACCCATCAAGTCGAAGAAAACCTGCGCATAGAAATGGCCGCGGCCACCCGCGAAAAAGAGGCGGCCCTTACCGAACGAGAAAAGAAGATCGAAGGCGAACTCGACAAACTACGTAAGAAGGAACTCTCGGTCGATAACCTTGTAAAAGAGAAGGTAGACTCTGAAAAGAAGATCATAGTCGACAAGGCCTTTGCATACGCGCGCGATAAGGTCGATGTGGAGGTAAAGGAACTACGTGAGCGCGAAACCGAACAACAAAAAAAGCTCGACGAGGCCAGGCGTAGCGAACTCGAACTCCGTAAACGGACCCGCGCGCTCGAAGATAAAGAAAAAGAGATGGATCTCGAACTCGAACGCAAGCTCGCCGCAGAACGTAAAGAGACCGAAGAAAAGATACTCGCCTCCTTTAACAAAGAACGCCGCCTGAAGGATCTTGAAAAAGAAAAACAAGTAGGCGATCTGCGCCGCACTATCGAAGATCTTCAGCGAAAGGCCGAGCAGGGCTCCATGCAGACCCAGGGCGAGGCCGTGGAACTCGACCTCGAAGCAACACTTAGCCGTCTATACCCCACCGACATAATCGAACCTGTCAAACAGGGCGCGCGCGGGGCCGATATCATTCAACGCGTAATGGCGCCCGGCGCAACCGCCCCGTGCGGAGCGATAATCTGGGAGATAAAAAATACCAAGCAGTGGAGCAAGGACTGGGTCACCAAGCTCAAGGACGACCAACGGCGCGAAGGGGCCGAGATCGCCGTCATCGTATCGAAGGCCCTGCCCGACGGCATCAACGACTTCGGCCCGGCTCCGGGGATATCGGGCGTATGGGTAACGAGCTTCGCTCTGGCCCCCTCACTGACGGAGCCGCTGCGCCGCACTCTAATAGAACTATCGCGCAGCCGCGCAGCCTCATCGGGCAAGGGCGAGAAGATGGAACTCCTCTACGACTACATGTCCGGCCCCGAATTCAAACACCGCGTCGAAGCCATAGCCGAAGCCTTCGTCACCCTACAAGGCGAACTCGACCGCGAAAAACGCTCAATGGCCCTGATATGGAAACGCCGCGAAAAACAGCTCGAACGCGTAATCCACTCAACCAGCGAGATGTACGGCGAAATGCAGTCAATAGTCGGCGCGACACTGCCGGGTATAAAAACGCTCGAACTGGACAGCGGCGAGGAAGAACCGGAGACTGAAGTTGGGAGCGAACCCGGAGACCTCTTTGCCAGCTCGATTAAAGACAACGGCAATTCGGAATAAATACGAATTATTGGTGGGCACAGTCCACCCTACGATTGCCTGCCTTGTCATTATGAAAGAGCGGTAGCGACCAAAAAATCTCAGGCTTACGAGTACTACCGTACAAAACTGCAAACTTGAGACTCTTCGCTACGCTCAGAGTGACAACACTACTCCGTTCTTTGAAAAAAAGAGGGTGGAAGAAATATTGAAAAATATCCTACGCGGACAAGCAACTTTCCGGCATCAGAGAACTTACACCGCGAAAATTGGTTCCGCACACTGTGCGGGCCGCGAAAATAAGACCACACCTATGTGCGCAAAAAAAGGGCCGCACGCAGTACCTATCATCCGCGCACAGCCCTTAAGCAATCTCTATATAAATATGAGAGCTAACCCAAAGTCCTACTCCACCCCCCCGGCGGCCTCCAGCATTACTATGGTCTCTTCAAAGGCCCTCTTTTTGGCGTATGAAAGGGCCGTTTCGCCTAGCTCGTTACGGAGATTTATATCGGCGCCCGAGTCGAGCAGTATCTTTACGACCTCTTTTCTACCGTCGAAGGCCGCTATCATCAGGGCCGTTTCACCCTCCTTGTTGATTGCGTTTACGTCCACGCCCCATTCAAGAAGTGTCTTTACGACATGCGTATGGCCCTTCCATGCAGCCCTCATCAGAACATTCAGGCCATAGCTGTCCTTTGCATGGATCTGCGCACCCCAGTCTATCAGGGTCTTTACCGTATCGTTTCGGCCTTTTTTTATGGCGTACATCAGGGCCGTTACACCCGTTCCGGTCACGGCGTTGACCTTGGCTCCGGCATATATAAGCTCGTTAACGAATTCCGTACGCCCCTCGTAGGCCGCCCACATAAGGGCCGTCTCGCCATGGTCGGTCTGCCTGTTAACGTCGGCCCCGGCCTTTACGAGCCGTTTAACAAAACGCGAGTGGCCCTCTATGGCCGCAAACATCATCGATGTCTCGCCGCGCACGGTCGTGGCATTTACATCGGCCCCGGCATATATAAGGGCATTTACAAAGAGATCATTACCGCGCTGGGCCGCGTACATCAGCGGCGTGGCCCCCTCCGCGGTGCGCGTATTGACGTCGGCCCCGCGTTCGATAAGCTCTTTTGCAAAATCGATAGCGCCGCCTTCACCAGCAATCATAAGCGCGGTCCTGCCGATAGAGTCTTTTGCGTCGATATCGGCCCCGGCAAGGCTAAGCGCTGGTATCAGTGAGGTATGGCCGTTCTTGGCGGCCCACATCAATGCTGTGCGCCCGTTCGAATCGCGCGCGTTCACCTCGGCCCCGGCATCGAGCAGTATGGCGAGCGTGTCGATATGTCCGTTCTTGGCCGCCCATATAAGGGCCGTCTTGGCGGTGCCGGCCCCGGCATTAACATCGGCCCCGGCGGCGATAAGCGTCTTTACGGCCCAAGTCTGGCCCACAAAAGCGCCGGCCATAAGTGACGTCGTGCCATTCAGATCGCCACGGTTCACATCGGCCCCGGCATCGATAAGTAACTGTAATATCTCTACATATCCGCGCTTTGCCGACCACATGAGCGCGGTATCTCCGTCGGCATTGGAAGAATTCAGATCGGCCCCGGCCACTATGAGCGCATCTACCTTTGCGATATCGCCGACCTTGGCAGCCTCGACAAGCGCGGACTTATAGGCCGAAAACGCAAGCGACGACGATGCTACAACAAGTGCGATAGCAAAGAAAAGAGAGGAAGTTTTTCTTAAAAGGAGATTCACAAAAAGATCCAGTCTGGTAAAATTGTACCTATATTTTATAAAATCAACAGACAACGTCGAGTACGACAAAGAATAACTGAGCACTCCCAGCGGATAGGTCTATTATAACCCGACCTGGTCCGATTGACAATACTCATATTCAACTTATCGGGACATTTGGCGGTTTACTTTAGGGAAAAAATAGGCCGACCGGCGAGTGCCGGTCGGCCTATTCTCAGAGATACGCATATATCGTCATTTTCATGACACCAGACTCGGGCCGAAGCCATATTTCCGGCTAGTAATTGATAAGTGAGAAGACGGGATGCGGGGCAAGCTTATCCCTGCCCTTCAGCTCGTCAAGCTCTACTATGAAGGTAGTCTCTACGATATTGCCCTTGAGCTTTTCGACCAGCTCGATGACAGCCGCCGCAGTACCGCCCGTTGCAAGCAGGTCGTCGGCGATTATCACATTCTCGCCCTCTGCTATGGCGTCCTTGTGTATTTCAAGCGTATCCTCGCCATATTCGAGGGTATAACTTGCGCTATATGTATCGGCCGGGAGCTTGCCGGGTTTTCTAACGAGCACCACGCCACAGCCGAGCCTGTAGGCGAGTGCTGCGCCAACGACAAAACCGCGGGCCTCGATACCGACAATGGCGTCGATCTTTTTATCAAGATATCTGTGGGCAAGCAGATCGACCATTATCTGAAAGCTGAGCGGGTCTTTGCAAAGTGTTGTAATATCTTTAAAAAGTATCCCCTCTTTAGGGAAGTCCGGTACGTCACGAATAGATTTTTTCAGGCGCTCTGGCATGATTGATCCTCTCTCTCTTCTATTATTTAAGTACTTTACGCAAAAAAACAGCCCGCCCCCTGTATTAGGAACGGACTGTTTTTATACAATATTTATGGCTTCTATGGCAAGTAAAAAAGCGGGTTTCTGACGATTCTGCCGTCTCTAACCTCAAAGTGCAGCTTATACTCACGCGCCGCGCCGCTGTTGCCGACCTTTGCGATCACTGCCCCTTTTGGAACCGTATCGCCTATATCGACGAGGTTTTCGTCATTATGCGCATAGAGTGTAAAATAGCCGTCGCTATGCTCTAGTATTATAAGCCTTCCGTAGACCCTCATATCGTCCGACGTATGCGCGACGATGCCGGCGTCGGATGCCTTTACGGGCGTGCCCTTTGCGGCCTTTATATCTATGCCGTTACTGCCGTCGCCCCTTTTACCGTAATATTTTACGACCTTGCCCTTAACCGGCCAGGAGAAGCGCCCCTTTACAGGCCCCTTTAACTGGACCTTCGGCCCATTACTTCTTCTTTCATAAGAGGCCTTTGTCACAGGCGCATCGAGCGCCACACCGCGCTGCATCGGCGCGCCGGGAATGAATAGTTTCTGTCCCACACGAATCCTGGTCGGATCTTTTATATTATTGAGCCTTGAGACCTCACGAATACTGGCGTCATAAGTCTTGCAGATGCGCCAGAGCGTTTCGCCCTTCCTAACGGAGTGCGTAACCCCGCCCGTAGTGCTACACCCAACCAAAAAAGCCATAATCACAATAATAAGTAGTGTTGCCCTTTTCATCCGACACCCTCCAACGAGATTATCCCACATCCGGGACAGGAAATATAGAATTCCATCTGGGTAGGATATAATGCAATTAGCGTGCCAAAAGCCACAAAGGGAATAACGAAATATTATTTCATTGTAATAAGATTGAATCTGTCGGCCGGACTGCGCCGTGGTTAGGCTTTACAGATACGTTGATTTTGTCTTGCCGTTTACCGGCGCTTTGTGGGGGGAGTTACGCTCTCTGTTCCGTCGCATAAAGATAAAGGCGCTCCTCCTTATGTTCGCTTCATCCCCCCACGGGGGTCTCATTACTTAAGGAAAGGGGCACTATTTAGATAGAAGAAGCACGATAGATGGCTCCGCCTCCCTCCCTCACGCCCTGCGCCATTCGCATTCAGGGCCTCCTATAGAAGAGGTCGGCCCTTCATAAACGCAAATGGCACACGCCGTGAAACGCCGCCTCAGCCTCAAAAGGTGAAAGGCGTAAGGTGAAAGGCGTTGGGAGAATAAGCAATGTCTTCATAGAGATTTAAATCAACCTACTCCCTTTTATTGCAGCTATTTATGCACTTGAAATTAAAATTCTTTTCTTGTAACATATTTATAATTAGTATTTATGGAATTACACGCCCATATCTTAAGGGAGACAAAATGGACTCAATTTCATTTAAAGCTACTGGATCAGCTTTTAGAAACAAAAACAAATATGACCTCAGGTCATTAGAATATTTACTAACTAACTACAGACTAATAATTGACCATACTCTCCCTTTAGTACTTGGTCGTCGTACATTGTCAAGAAGAATGATTTCAGACATTAACTATGAAGTTGAGATAAAGCATGGTTCATTAGCAACTCTTCTAGACTTTGCCATTAACCATCAAGAAGAACTTTTTTCAGCAACTGGAGCTCTCGCATCTGCAGATGGTGGAAAATTCCTAGTAACTAGCATAAGTAAACTTATTTCTGATATCCTTGACTTCCGAAGAAAATTTACAGATATCTTAGAGAATGGAAAAAAACCAAAAACTGTTATTGGCAATGATATCGATGCCAGCATAATTAACAATTCTAACATTTCTGAATCCATCATCAATATCAATAATCCAATAATCTTAATTGGTGCAGAAACAACCAAGCCCGCAGTTGACAGAATCATTAAAGGACTCGATGGAAAGCGACTTAAAGACGTATCTATTGGAGACAAACACTCTAAGACGCTACTAACTAAGGAAGACACCAGGATCACTGGCACACAAAAAGAAGTACTTCCAAAGCATGTTGAAGTTGTTGGAAGGCTCGACAAGGTACACTTTTCGCATCATTCAGGAACAATGCTATGTGGTGCCGAGAATATTAGAGTTACATGGGATGAAGAAATCAGAACTAAAATTCACGACGTAGCAGATGTTGATGGGATTATATTCAAAGTTAGACTCGTATTTGACCGTAGGAAGTTCAAAGATAGTCCTGTAGCTTATCATATCTTAGACTGCAGAGACCCACAAATATCCTTGGATTTCTAATCTACACCTCGTAGGTTGGTAGCGCACAGTTAAACTCAACAAATGCTTTCTTTCCAAATATTATGCCCTTCACCTTGAGGCCGCAGGCGGGTTTTCACGGCGTGTGCCATTCACGTTTTTGAGGAACCCGACCGTCTCAATAGGAGCGGTCCGAAAGGGAATGGCGCTCGCCGTGAGGGAAGAAGGCGGAGCGTTTCTAATCGTGCCTCTTCTTCTATCTGGTAGTGTCTCTTACCTTAAGTAATGAGACCCCCGTGAGGGGGTGAAGTGAACATAAAGGGAGGAGCGCAGCGACGGAATCAGAGAGCGTAACCCCCTCACAAAGCGCCGGTAAACGGCAAGAGAAAATCGACGTACCTGTAAAGCCCAACCACGGCGTAGCCCGGCTAAAATATAAAGGGCTACTCAAAGAAAGACGGTGGGCACAGCCCACCCTACATTATTATAAAAAAATTTTGTTTAATTAGGACGAGATTGCTTCGGGATAGAACCCCTCGCAATGACGGTGAATAAAATTTGCTACTTACCGCAACCCCTACCCCAGCGGATTTTTCCGAACTATCGTCTCTTCGCGGTCGGTGCCTACGCTTATTATGTCGGCCTGTACTCCGGCTAGTTCTTCTATTCTCTTTACATAGGCCTTTGCGTTTTCGGGCAGGTCTTCAAAGCTTCTTGCGGAGGTCGTGTCGCACCTCCAGCCGGGGTGGGACTCGAATACCGGCTCTACGCCGTTTAAGACCGCGCGCTCTGTCGGGAAGTGCTCTATAGTCTCACCGTCGAGGCGGTATGAGGTGCAGATCTTTATCTCGTCTAGGCCGTCGAGCACGTCGAGCTTCGTAATGACGAGGCCGCCTATGCCGTTTAGCCTTATCGCATATCTAAGGGCTACCATGTCGAGCCATCCACAGCGGCGCGGACGCCCCGTGGTCGCGCCGAACTCTCCGCCAAGCTCGCGCAGGCGGTCGCCCTCTTCGTTAAATAGCTCGGTCGGGAATGGCCCCTCTCCCACACGCGTGGTATAGGACTTGGTAACGCCGACGACATACTCGATGCGCGTCGGCCCGACGCCGCTGCCCGTGGCGGCGTTACCGGCGATTGTGTTGCTGGAGGTTACAAAGGGATATGTGCCGTAATCGACATCGAGTAGTGTACCCTGGGCGCCCTCGAAGAGGATCTTCTTGCCGGCGTCGAGCGTGTCGTTTAGACGTATTGAAGTATCGGTGACAAAGGGTCTAAGTATCTCGGCGTAACCGAGGTAGTCGTTTATAACGTCTTCGGGTTTGAAGCCCTTAACGCCCATGATATTCATAAGGACGTGGTTCTTTTCCATGAGGTTGGCCTTGATGCGCGTACGAAGCGTCTCTTCACACATGAGATCGCCGACCTTGATGCCGCACCTAATGACCTTGTCCTCGTAACAGGGGCCGATGCCGCGCCCCGTGGTGCCGATCTTTGTGCCGCCCTTTTTCTTCTCACGGGCAAGATCCATGGCCTTATGGTATGGCATTATGAGATGCGCGTCCTTGCTGATATGAAGCCCGGCCTTGCCAAAGAGCCCTTTTTCGGTAAGAGAGGCAATCTCGCCCGAGAGTATCTCCGGGTCAATGACGACACCGTTGCCGAGCACGCAATCTTTGCCCTCGTGCAGTATGCCGGAAGGAAGCAGGTGAAAGACGAACTTTTCGCCCTTTACGTATATCGTATGACCGGCGTTATTTCCGCCCTGAAAACGCACAATCGCGTCGGCGTTGCCGCTCAACATATCGACTATCTTGCCCTTGCCTTCGTCGCCCCACTGGGCGCCTACTACAACAACGCTATTTGCCATCGTTTTTATACCTTCTCAAAAGTTTTCTTTCCTGAAATAGCCGTCTAGCTAATAGCCTCTAAAAGCCGCTCGACATCAAAGGCAAAACCGCTCGAAGCCCCCGGACGACCGTATAGCCCGGCCAGGTTGTCGTAACGACCACCGTAAAGTATGGGCCTTCCAACCCCCGGCGCAAAGCCTTCTATGATAATGCCCGTATAATAATCAAAGCCGCGGACCTCTCCGAGGTCAATGGTGATATATTGGTGATAACCTTTTTCAGTAAGGATCTCGACTATCTTTCCAAGGTTGTCGAGCACTTCGACGTCCGCACCCGGATAGGCAGCGGCCTTTTTCAAGACCTCTTCCTCACCGTAAAATGTCGTAAGGGCCAGTAGCAGTTCGCGGTCTCCGGCCTCGACCGGCTCGGTAAAAGAATCAAGAGCAATCCTTAGGCCCGAGTCGTCCTTCTTGGCTATCGCTTCTCTGACCGTGGCGCGCGCGTTACCATCTTCGGGCAGTCTGGAGAGTAATTTTTTTACGAAACCAACGTCGCCGATGTCGATCTTAAAGCCCTTTAGGCCGATGGCCTTTAGAGAATCTATCGCCGTTGCGATCAGCTCCGCGTCGATATCGGCGCCCGGCGCGTCCGAAAGGTACTCGGCCCCAAGCTGCATGATCTCGGTCGCTCCGCCTCCGCCCGCGTTACGGTAACGTATGACCGACTGGTTATAAGAGAGCTTTAACGGCCTTGGCGAATCCTTAAGACTCGTGGCAGCAAGGCGCGCGATCTGCGGCGTGATGTCCGGTCTGATACCGACGAGCTTACCAGTATTGGGATCGATAAATTTTAATATTTTATCCTTCAGAGAGCTATCGAGCCCCAGGGAAAGTACCTCCTCAAACTCGATAGTCGGCGTTATGACGGGCGAAAAACCCGAAGACTCAAATACCGCGAGCACCCCGGACTGAACCCCGGCCACCCTGCGCGCCTCGTCCGGAAGTATATCTCTGGCGCCCTGCGGGAGCGTTATAGTTGTTTTATTAATCATTAATTTCCATTTCTCGGCATGGGCTACTATTCAGAACAAACCCTCCTTACCACGGCATAGAATATCACAGGCAAGGGCCGTCATCAAGCAATTACGAGAGCTTATTGCAATACCGTATCTGAGAGAAACTTTATAAGATAAAAAAACCCGTTGCCCTCAAAAAAAGGGGCAACGGGCTTTTAAATATTAAGAGTCGCTAAAGGGGGTTAAAGTACCGCCCCGTTACAACCTATTACAGTTCTATAACGCGGGCCGATATGATATTGGGCAGTGCTGCAAGCTTTCCCATTACCTCGTCGGAGGGGCGCGTATCGACCTTCCAGATACTTACGGCCTCGTGCGCTATCGACTCGCGACCGAGATGCATACGTGCGATATTGATCTCGTTCTCGGCAAGCAAGGTGCCGACATTACCTATGACTCCGGGCTTGTCGTCATTCTGAAGAAGCAAGAGCGAACCCTCAGGCACGACATCAAGCAGGAAACGGTCGATGCGCACGATTCTCGGATCTTTCTTTCCGAACATCGCTCCCTCAATGGAACGCTCGCCTTCCGAAGTCGTTACCTTGATCGTTACGGTACTTGCAAAGTCGATTGCGCGCGAGCTCTTGATCTCGACAACCTTAATGCCGCGGTCCTTGGCCACAACCGGCGCGTTCACAAAGTTTACATTCTGGTCCATGACCTGCTCAAGAAGACCCTTGATGGAGGCTATCGTTACAGGGGCGACATCGAGATCCACAACATCGCCGCTATACTCGACCGCTATCTCTTCGATACCGCCCGAAAGGGTCTGACCGAGGAAGCTGCCGAGCTTTTCAGCGAGGCTAATGTACGGACCGAGCGAGGCAAGCAGTTCAGCCGGCACGCTCGGGACATTTATGGCGTTACGTATGGTTCCGGTCGTAAG
Organism: Deltaproteobacteria bacterium; assembly: GCA_029262535.1. Taxonomy (GTDB): domain Bacteria; phylum Desulfobacterota; class GWC2-55-46; order GWC2-55-46; family JAJCZF01; genus JAJCZF01. The sequence continues at coordinate 25,320 of JAJCZF010000051.1, read as the reverse complement.
ATAATCGGCTATCTGGTCGGCTACCGCAACGGCGACATTCTCCTGCGCTTCTAGTGTAGAGGCTCCGAGATGCGGAGTAGCTATTACATTATCAAGCTTCAAGAGCGGGTTGTCAGGCTCCGGCGGCTCTGTGGAAAATACGTCAAAGGCCGCTCCTGCGAGCTTTCCCGATTCGATGGCCTCCGCTGCCGCCGCCTCGTCAACTATGCCGCCGCGCGCGCAGTTTATCAGGCGCGCGCCGTCCTTCATCTTTGCAATGGCTTCGGCATTTACAATATTTTTTGTGTCGGACGTAAAAGGCACATGGATGGAGAGGAAGTCGCTCTTTGCCAATAGTTCGTCAAAGGTAACGAGCGTTATACCGAGCTTTTCAGCGGCCTCTTCACTTATGAAGGGGTCGTAGCTGATGACGCTCATCTTAAGGCCCTGCGCGCGAGAGGCGACTACCGAGCCGATATTGCCGACTCCGAGTATGCCAAGCGTTTTGCCGGTAAGCTCTGTTCCCTGAAAGCGCTTCTTTTCCCACTTTCCATTCTTCATGGAGCTTGTGGCCTGGGGCACGTTCCTTGCGAGCGCGACCATCATGGAGATGGCATGCTCGGCTGTCGTTACGGTATTGCCGCCCGGCGTGTTCATGACGACGATGCCCTTGTTCGAGGCCTCGGCGACATCGATATTATCGACACCCGTTCCGGCGCGTCCGATGACCTTCAAGTTGGTCGCGGCGTCGAGTATCTCCTTTGTGGCCTTTGTCGAACTTCTAACGACCAGTCCGTGGTACTCGCCGATGCGCGCCTTTAACTCTTCCGGGTTTTCACCGGTTATAACGTCTACTTCGAGGCCTTCGGTATTTTTGAAAATATCGGCGGCCTTGGCCGACATGCTGTCGCTTATGAGTATCTTCATAGTTCTCTAAGTCCTCTGCTATTAGTTTCAGTGGTGTAGTTGCTATTTATAGGCCTCAAGCAGCACTTCCTGCGCCGCGGCTACGCCTTTGCCGAGCTCTACGTCGTGGCCGAACTTCTTAAGGGCCATCTCAAAGGCCGATATCGCGATTATAACGTCGAAGGTTCCGACATAACCGAGGTGGGCAAGCCTTACGATCTTACCCTTCAGGTGGTCCTGACCGCCTGCGATCGTTACACCCATCTCGTCTCTTAGGTACTTTACAATGCCAGCTCCGTCCACGCCCTCGGGTACGAATATGCCGGTAGCGGCGCTTGAGGGGTTATCCGGAGCAAGCAGTTTAAGGCCAAGTGCCGTGGCAGCGGCGCGTGTGGCGCGTGCGAGACGGTCGTGGCGCGCATGGGTATTTTCAATGCCCTCTTCCTTTATAAGAAGAAGGGCTTCCTTCAGGCCGTTTATGAGAGAGACCGCCGGCGTATAGGCCGTTGTATCTTTCTTTAGATTTTTTCTCTCTTTGGCGAGATTGAAGTAATAGTTTGGGAGCGTCGCGTACTCCGAAAAACCCCATGCCTTGGCGGAAAGGGCGATAAAGGCCAGCCCCGGCGGTAACATGAATGCCTTCTGGGAACCGGACACGAGCACGTCGATGCCGATCTCGTCCATCGGCAGGTCTACTACGCCGACCGCCGTGATGCCGTCCACTATAAGGAGGCAGTCGCGGTCTTTTGTCAGGGCCGCTATCTCGCGTATCGGGTGCGAAGCGGTAGTGGATGTCTCACTGGCCTGTGTTAAGACGCCCTTTATAGAGGGGTTGTCATTTAGGAGCCCTTCGATGACCGCCGGGTCAACTGCCTGTCCCCACTCGACCTTTATCCAGTGAACCTTTAGGCCGTAGGTCTCGGATATCTGCCCCCAGCGCTCGCCGAACTTGCCGCCGTTTACGACGATGACTTCGTCTCCGGGGCTAAAGAGGTTCGTAATCGAACTCTCCATTGCGCCGGTGCCGGAGCTAGCGAGTATGAGAACGTCGTTCTCTGTCTGAAAAGCGTATTTTAGAAGTTCCGCCGTCTCGGCGAAAGTTTTGGAAAACTGCGGTGTTCTGTGGTGAATCATCGGCCTTGCCATGGCGAGTAGCGATGCGTCAGGCACGGGCGTGGGTCCGGGAGCAAGAAGATAGGTCTTTTTCATCTCGAGAAGAAACCTCCTATATAATGATTATTACACTAAGTTGGGCTTTTCAAGCGCGCTCTGCGCTGAAAAGGTCCCAAAATTAAATAAACCCGCCACTTACGATTAAGAGCGGGGTTATGAATAGAAAACCTGTGTAGAACGACTCCGTACCTACACAAGACCGATTAATATATCCAAAACATATATCCATTGTCAAGTAAATTATCCAGTCGCCCCACAGGAAAGTTCTCGCACGACATGGCCGTGCTGCCGCTCTAAAAAGCGCTTGACAAAATAGCCCATTATTGGATACAGTATACAATGAAGAGCAGTCGCACCAGCGGCTTCTTCCCTATACGGGAGCTTCTTCAGAATAAGAGTCTATAAAAATTCAGGGCATAGCGATATGACCTGCCATATTAAAGGCCTTTTTTAGGGCGACTTTTTCATAATTGAGATTCTTTATCTTTATCGACGAATTCAAGACAGCTTTTTATATATTAAATCAGGAGGATTTATGGCTCGCAAAAAGATTACCGTAGTCGGCGCCGGACATGTCGGAGCGACAACCGCCATGTGGCTTGCAAGGAAAGAGCTTGGCGACGTAGTGCTTATTGATATAGTCGAGGGCATACCGCAGGGCAAGGCGCTCGACATGATGGAGGCGGCCCCTATAGAGGGCTTTGACGTCTCCATCACCGGCACCAACGACTACGCGGACACAGCGGGCTCGGATGTAGTAATAATCACCGCGGGCCTGCCGAGAAAACCCGGCATGGACCGAAGCGACCTTATAAAGACAAACGCGGGCATCATTAAGGCCGTTACCGGTGAGATAGTAAAATACTCTCCCGACACAACATTAATAATAGTAACAAACCCCCTTGACGTAATGGTCTACGCCGCATGGAAGCTCTCGGGCCTGCCGTCGCACAGGGTTATGGGGCTATCCGGTGCGCTCGACGCTGGCCGCATGGACGCCTTTATAGCGATGGAACTGGGTGTTTCCGTTAAAGATGTACGCTGCATGGTAATCGGAGCGCACGCAAACGATATGGTGCCGCTACGCAGACACTCTACCGTATCGGGCATTGCAATAACCAAGCTTTTGGACGATGAAACCATTACGGCTATCGAGAACAGAACACGGGTCGCCGGCGGTGAGATCGTCGGCCTCTTAAAGACCGGCAGCGCATACTACGCCCCATCCCGCGCCGTAGCAAGCATGGCAGAGGCAGTGCTTCTGGACCAGAAGAGGGTCATCCCGTCGGCGGTATACTGCGACGGAGAGTATGGAATAAAAGGCATCTTCGCCGGACTGCCGGCCAAGCTCGGAGCCGGAGGCGTTGAAGATATACTGGAGATCGAACTCGACGACGACGAACAGGCGCAACTCGACGAGTCGGTTAACGCCATAAAAGAACTCATCAAACACCTGGATATATAATTGAGAACTATCACTACCGAAGAGATAGCGACAAGCGTACGCGCACTCTGCCTCGATGCGGCCTTTAAGCTCGGTGAGGATGTCAAGTGCGCCATCTCCGGAGCGATTGAGACCGAAGAGTCCCCGCTCGGACGCGACGTACTTACGCAAATCGTAGAGAACTACAAGATCGCCGAGACCGAAGATGTCCCGATGTGTCAGGATACGGGGCTTGCGATATTCTTTGCAGAGATAGGCAAAGAGGTCGTCATAGACGGCGACGGAACTCTTGAAGACGCCATTAACGAGGGCGTAAGGCGCGGATATGAAGACGGTTTTTTGAGAAAGTCGGTCTGCGACCCTATAACGAGAAAAAATACAACCGACAATACCCCGGCCATCATACATGTAAGCACGGTCGAGGGCGACAAGATCAAGCTAATGCTCGCAGCCAAGGGCGGCGGCAGTGAAAATATGAGCGGCATAGCGATGTTAAAGCCCTCTCAGGGGCTGCCCGGCCTCAAGGACTTTGTCATAAAGACGATACGCGAGAGCGGCGGCAACCCCTGCCCCCCTATAATAGTAGGCGTGGGCATTGGCGGAGATTTTGAAAAGTCGGCCATACTCGCAAAGAAGGCGCTCTTTCGCCATGTCGGCTCAAAGAACTCCGATCCGGTAATGGCAGAGCTTGAAGCGGAACTTTTAGAGACTATAAACGGACTCGGCATCGGCCCCATGGGTTTTGGCGGTACGACTACGGCACTCGGCGTGCATGTTGAAAAGCACCCCTGCCATATAGCGAGCTTTCCCGTTGCGGTAAATATACAATGTCATGCCGACAGGCATAAAGAGGTTGAAATTTAATGTCGGAACCGATTAGAATAACACCGCCCATTACCGACGAGGTAGCAGCCTCCTTAAAGGCCGGAGACCGCGTCCTTATTACGGGCACCATCTATACGGCCCGCGACACGGCCCATAAAAGGCTAATGGCCGTGCTCGACGAGGGCGGAGAATTACCCTTTGACTTAAAGGGACAGCTCATATACTATGTCGGACCGACGCCGCCCAAACCCGGGCAGGTCATCGGATCGGCAGGACCGACGACAAGCGGGCGCATGGACGCATTTGCGCCGCGCCTATTCGATCTTGGACTGAAAGGCACTATCGGCAAGGGTCAACGCTCCGAAGAGGTAATAGATTCACTCAAGAAGAATAACGCCGTATATCTCGCCGCGGTAGGCGGAGCGGCGGCACTTATAGCACGCTCCATTAAAGGCGCAGAGGTAATAGCCTACGATGACCTCGGCCCCGAAGCGATAAGAAGACTTGAGGTCGAGGACTTTCCGGCCATAGTGGTAAACGACGCGCACGGCGGCGACCTCTTTAAGGCCGGTGTGGCGCAGTATAAGAAGAAGGCCAGCTGATTAATGAGAATAAAACTACAAAATAGCAATATCGGCAGCGAGTTCGTAAAATATATCGAGCGCATATCGGGCGAAACGGCTATGCGCTGTTACCAGTGCGGCAACTGCACCGGCGGCTGTCCGGTCTCTTACAAGATGGACCACGGGCCGAGCCAGATAATACGCCTTATGCAGATAGGGCAGGACGAAGAGATCCAGAAGGCTAACTCGATGTGGGTCTGCGTGGGATGCATGCAGTGTTATTCACGCTGTCCGCAGTCGGTAAGCGCCGCGAGTATATTCGAGAGCCTTAGAGCACAAGCCCTGCGTAGCGACGGAGACCATACAGAGATAGCAGAGTTACCCAAAGAATTTTTGAAAAACGCGCCGCAACAGGCCATCGTCTGCGGCTTTAGAAAGTTCGTAAGCTAATGAGTGACCTTACAAAAATACCATATTATCCGGGCTGTACTCTTAATACCGTTGCTAAACATTTCGAAGAGTCTGCGGCGGTAAGCGCAAAAACCCTCGGCTTCGAGCTTGTAGAGCTGGAACAGTGGAACTGTTGCGGAGCTAGTTTCCCCATGAGCGCCAATAATACCATGGGCCTTTCCGCTCCGACCAAGGTGCTTGTCGAAGCAAACAAAGCGGGCGATACGGTTACAACACTCTGCTCGGTCTGTTATAACGTACTGAAACGCACCAACAAGGTCGTAAAAGACGACGGCGAAAAGAGACGGGTAATAAACGACTTTATAGAGGAAGATTACGACGGCGGGCTTAATGTCGTACACTACCTTGAAATACTTAGAGATACCGTAGGTTTCGATAAGGTAAAGGAATCGGTAACGCGCTCCCTCAAGGGGCTTAAGATCGGCGCATACTACGGCTGTATGCTGCTTCGTCCCTTTGAAGATATGGGCATAGACGACCACGAGGGGCCGACCATCATCGAAGACCTCTTAAAGGCGCTCGGTGCCGAGCCTGTCGACTTTCCAAATAAGATCGAGTGCTGCGGCGCTCATCTCGGAGCCGGCGGCAAAGAGGGCGAAGAGGTAGTCAGCAGACTATCTGCCTGCGTCATGCGCTCTGCCGTAGGGTCCGGCGCGGAACTTATCGTTACGAGCTGCCCCTTGTGCCAGTACAACCTCGAAGAGAGCCAGGCCGAGGTAGTAAAGAATGTCGCAGGATATTCGGCAGTGCCTATCGTATACTTTACACAGCTCCTGGGTCTCGCACTCGGTCAGGCCGACGAGATGCTCAGCCTCGACAAGAACAAGTGGGACGTTAGAGAGCTATTGAAAGATAAAGAAGTATAAGTTCGAAGATTTTTTTAAAGAGTAGTACCGAGTGCCTCAAAAATTAGAGATTTTTTCCTGAATCAAGGCGGGATGAAAAATAAAATGCGAGTCGTACGTCCGTACGTCGAGTCTTTTATTTTTTATCCCAACGCAGCCACACAGGTGTGGTTTTATTTCGCGGTACAAACTCATACCGCCCACACATTCTTTAATCCGCGCCAAAATGTGTGCAAAAATAAGACCACACCTGTGTGGCAGGGAAAAAGATCAATTTTCAGAGTTAACAATAAAGGAGTTATCATGCCTCGTATAGGCGTATTTGTCTGCCAATGCGGCAACAACATATCATCAACGGTCGATACCGCAAAGGTCGCCGAAGAGATGAGCAAACTTCCCGGAGTAGTGCTTACCGAGGACTATAAGTTCATGTGTTCCTCTCCGGGGCAGGATATGCTCAAGGAGACCGTCGCTAAAAATAAGCTCGACGGCATCGTCGTTGCGGCATGTTCGCCGCATATGCACGAAAAGACATTCCGTAAGGCTGTTGAAAAAGCCGGGCTTAACCCCTATAAGTGCGAGATAGCCAATATACGCGAGCAGTGCTCCTGGGTACATCACGATACGACCAAGAAGATCGGCACGGCAAAGAGTATCGATCTGACGCGCATGGTGCTTGAGAGACTAAAACGCAATAAGAATCTTACGAAGATTTCAATACCCGTAAATAAACGCGCTCTCGTAATAGGCGGCGGCATTGCGGGCATTCAGGCGGCAATCGACATAGCCGACGGCGGACGCGACGTTATACTCGTTGAAAAAGAGCCCTCCATCGGCGGCAATATGGCAAAGCTCTCGGAAACCTTTCCGACGATGGACTGCTCGCAGTGCATCATGACGCCGAAGATGGTCGAGGCCGAGCTGCACGACAGGATACAGCTTTATACCTATTCAGAGGTCGAAAAGCTCGACGGATATATCGGCAACTTCTCCGTCACTATCAGGAAGAAGGCCCGTTTCGTAAACGAAGATCTCTGCACAGGTTGCGGCGACTGCTGGAACAAGTGCCCCTTCAAGGCCGACAGCGAATTCGAACACGGCCTGACAAAACGCAAGCTGATATATACCCCCTTCCCTCAGTCGGTGCCCAATATCCCGGTCATCGACAAGGAGCGCTGCCCGAAGATACTTAAAGACAAATGCGGACTCTGCGAAAAGGTCTGCCAGCCCGAGGCCATAGATTATACGCAGGAAGACGAAATCGTAGTAGAGGAGGTCGGTGCGATAGTCGTCGCCACCGGTTATAACCTCATGGACGAAGCCAGGTTCGCCCCCTACGGATACGGAAAACTAAAAGACGTCATCAACGGCCTTCAGTTCGAGCGGCTCGCGTCGAGCTCCGGCCCCACGGGCGGAGAGATACAGCGCCCCTCTGACGGCAAGGTGCCGGAATCGATAGTATTTATACAGTGCGTCGGCTCAAGGGACGAATCCAAGGGCGTCTCGTATTGCTCTAAGATTTGTTGCATGTACACGGCCAAACATACGATGCTCTACAAGCATAAGGTCCACGACGGACAGGCCTATGTCTTTTATATGGATATACGCTCCGGCGGTAAACGCTACGAAGAGTTCACACGCCGCGCCATTGAACAAGAGGGCGCTATGTATCTGCGCGGCCGCGTCTCGCGCGTTTATGAAAAGAACGGCAAGCTCATGGTGCAGGGCGCAGACACGCTTAGCGGCTCTCAGGTAGTTATCGAGGCCGATATGGTCGTGCTTGCCACGGCCCTGGTATCTCGCCAGGGCGCCGATAGTCTGGCGCAAAAGCTCGGAATAGGTTACGACAAGCACAAGTTCTACAGCGAGTACCATCCGAAGCTCAAGCCGGTCGAGACGATCACGGGCGGCATATTCCTTGCCGGATCATGCGTCGGGCCGATGGATATACCGGAGTCGGTCAGCATGGGAAGCGCCGCGGCCAGCAAGGTACAGGCGCTATTTTCCGCAGATATGCTCGATCGCGAACCCATTACGTCAAAGGTACGCGAAGAGACCTGTAACGCCTGTTGGGACTGCGTAACGGCCTGCCCGTATGTGGCCATATCTAAAAAAGAGATAAAGAATCGCAAGGGCGAAGTCATCCGCATGGTGGCAAATGTAAATGACGGCCTCTGCACCGGCTGCGGAACATGTATAGCGGCATGTAGAAGTAAGACTATAGATCTTGCCGGTTATACAGACGAACAGGTATATGCCGCGCTTAACGCATTTTAAGGATTTTAAAGATGTCCAACGCTAAAGTAAAAGCCGAAATAGTATCAAAAGAGGTAGAGGGAAAAGACGCGCCCTGGGAGCCGCGCATAACGGCGCTCGTCTGTAACTGGTGCACCTACGCCGGAGCGGATCTGGCCGGAACTTCACGCATGGAGTACCGCCCGAACGTAAGGATAATAAAACTTCCCTGTACGGGACGCATCGACCCGCTCTTTATCATCAAGGCATTTGAAAAAGGCGCCGACGGCGTGCTCGTATCGGGCTGCCATCCGGGCGACTGCCACTACAACGCGGGCAACTATCACGCAAGACGCCGCTGGATAGGTTTTAACAGTCTTATGGAATTCATAGGCATCGACATGAAGAGACTCCACTTCTCATGGATCTCGGCATCCGAGGCCATCAAGTGGGTAGATCTAGTTAACGACGTAACCGAAGAGGTCAAGAAGCTTGGCCCCTTCGGAGAGTATCAGGATATTAATAAAGATGGACTTTAGAGATAGAAGATTTGGCGATATGGACGACCTGGACGGACTGGACATCGACCTGACGGCCCAGATCACAAGGGAGGACGAGGGCGGTTACGGCCTCTACTGCCCAGAGCTCGATATCTACGCCAGAGGCGCCGATACACTCGACGTAATAGAAAAGTTCAAAGAGGCCCTTGAGACACACTTTGAAAACACAGAACCGAGGAAGCTTCATTAGAATATGGAAGATCAGTTAAGAGAAAAAGCCAAAGAGCTGCTCGAAGGCGGCGAGATCAAGGTCGTCATCGGTTACGGGTGGAATAACAGAAAGACGCGCATTACGCCCGTCTTCATCACCAAGGCCGAAGATGTAGACAAGCTCGTCTTCAATGCGCTCTGCGTAAATAACCTCTCGATATACCTTACGCGAAAGTATAAGGATATCCAGGCCATGGGCAAACCAGCAATCGTAGCCAAGGGCTGTGACATAAAAAATATCGTCGTATGCATTAGCGAGGGTCAAGTCGAACGCGATAACGTGCATATAATCGGCATGACCTGCTCCGGTGTCGTCTACAAGCAGGAACTCTGGCAGGGCGAGCTGAAAGACAATATCATGCCGTCGAAGTGCCATAACTGTGACGTCAGGAATCCGCACATAACGGACTCCGTAATAGGCGACCCGGTCGACTTCACTCCTCCGGAAGAGCCTGCCGGAATGCTCTTTGACAAGATACGCGAGTTCGATTCAAAGCCTGCATCCGACCGCTGGGAGTTCTGGAACGAGCACTTTACGCGTTGCGTTAAGTGTTACGCGTGCAGGCAGGTCTGTACGCTCTGCTACTGCGAACGTTGCATAACCGATAAGAACCAGCCGCAGTGGATAGAGACGAGCGCCCATCCGAGGGGCAATATGGCGTGGAACCTGATTCGCGCTCAACACCTGGCCGGACGCTGCACACAGTGCGGCGAATGCGAGAGGGCCTGTCCGGTAAATATACCGCTCAATATGGTTAACTCGAAGCTTGCGCTAACTGTCAAAGAGAGTTTTGGCTACCGCGCCGGGTACGACACCGAGGAGCACCCGCCGATGATAGTCTATAAGCCCGAAGACGAAGAGGACTTTATAAGATAATGGCATTAATACTTAATAAAACAGGGCTTGACAGGCTTATCCATTTTCTCGGTAACGACGGTTATAACTTCGCCGCCCCGGTCATGGACGGCGGCAAGGTCCGCTACAAGCATGTCGAACTGGTCGAAGAGGTAGAGACCGACTACGTCATCCCGGCTAACTCTGCAAAGGAGTTCTTCTTTCCGCAGACCGAGACGATTGCCGAGATAGAGATAGGAAAGACCAACGTAGAGCTTACTCCGGTAGAACCGAATGCTCCGCGTACCGTTATATTCGGCGTACGCCCCTGCGACGCGGTCAGCTTCGCCTCTCTACGCGCGGTATTTACCTGGGACTTTATAGACGAATCCTACACCAAGCGCGCAGACAACGGCGTAATAATCTCCATAGCCTGTACCCAGGGCGACGACTCTTGCTTCTGTACGTCGGTCGGCCTTACGCCCGACGCGACCGAAGGCTCCGACATACTCTTGCGCGAGACCGACAAGGACGACTATATAATCGAAGCGGTCACCGAGCGCGGCAAGGAGCTGGTCGATACCTATAAAGAATTATTCATCGAGGCCGACCATAAGGCCAAACCGATATTCTCGCCCGCCATACCGGGCGAGATAGATCTCGAAAAGGTCGCCGCGAAGCTTGCGACTACCGACCACTACGGAGACCCGATATGGCCCGAGCTTACGCGTAAGTGCGTCGGTTGCGGGGCCTGTACATTCTCTTGCCCGACCTGCCACTGCTTTGATATCACAGACGAGGGCACGGCATTCCACAGCGAACGCAAGAAGAACTGGGACGCCTGTCAGATAGACAACTTCACGCTCCACGCCAGCGGACACAACCCGCGCGACACACAGGCCAAGCGCTGGCGCAACCGCTTTATGTGCAAGTTTCACATCTACCAGACCAAGTGGGACCAGAAGGGCTGCGTTGGTTGCGGCAGATGCATCAGGGTATGCCCGGTAAGGCTCGACATAACCGAGGTAATGGAAGAGTTTTCCAAGTAACTTTTGGCAAGTAAATTTTGACCAAATTTTTTTAAGACAATAGGCAATTATGAGCGATATTTATCTACCGAAACTTGTAACCATAGAAGACGTTGTCGAAGAGGCCCCGTTCGTCAGGTCCTACCGCCTTGTATTCCAGGACGAAGAGCTTCGTGAGAACTTTAGCTTCGAGACCGGCCAGTTCGGTCTCTACTCGGCATTCGGCTACGGAGAATCAACATTTTGCATAGCGAGTTCTCCGACGCAGACCGGTTCTATTCAATGTACCTTCCGAGCTTCGGGGCGAGTGACCAACGCGCTTGCAGAACTCTCCATCGGCGACACAATGGGCTTTCGCGGTCCTTACGGAAATAGCTTTCCTGTCGATGAATGGAAGGGCAAGAATATGCTCTATATCGCCGGCGGCATCGGGCTGCCCCCGGTACGCTCGGTCATAAACTACTCTCTCGACCGTCGTGAAGACTTTGGCGATATCACCGTCGTCTACGGCTCCAAGTGCGTAGACGACCTCGTATACAAGAGCGAACTGGCCCACTGGGACGAGAGGGCCGACATCCGTTGCATACAAACGGTCGATCCGGGCGGCGAGACAGACGACTGGACCGGCGAAGTAGGCTTCGTGCCGACCGTGCTCGAAGAGGCCGCGCCCGATCCGGAAAATACCATCGCCGTCATATGCGGACCGCCTATAATGATAAAGTTCTGCCTCGCGGCGCTGGAAAAACTAGGCTTCTCCAGCGACCAGGTATATACCACACTGGAGAACAAGATGAAGTGCGGCGTAGGCAAGTGCGGACGCTGTAATGTCGGAGATATATACGTATGCAAGGAAGGCCCGGTCTACACGGCCTCCCACATAAAAAAGATGTACAGCGACTTCTAGCACACTAGTGTGCTCTTATTTCGCAGGGTGAGTTCTCAGGTACTCGAAAATATGTAGTGCGCGGAAGAAACAGTCCGCAGTAATAATAAAATTGTATTTTTATTTTGCGAAAATAGTTTTTAGATGCCGGCAGGCGTTGAGCCCGCGCCGGATATAATAGAAATTGGAATTGGAAAAAGATTTAATTTTAGGTAAAAATTAGAGATTTTTTTCAAGGTCGAGGCGGGGCGTAGATCAAAAAGCGGAGCGTATGCTTTATACGTGAGCATTTTTTATCTACGTTCCAACGAAGAGATTGAAAAAAAGATCAATTTTTAAGGAGCGCTGTTATGGCCGCTAAGAAGAAAACTAAAGTAGTACCGCTTTCAGTAGGTGACAAGACCATCCCGCCCGAAGGGGCGAAGATGATTCCCATCTATGTAATGGGAAAAAGGTACATAATACCGGAAACACTAACCCTCATGAAAGCCATCGAATACGTAGGTTATAAGTATACGCGCGGCTGTGGATGCAGGGGCGGCATATGCGGGGCCTGCGGTACATTCTACCGCTTCGAGGGCGACTATAAGTTAAGAACCGGCCTTGCTTGCCAGACCGTTGCCGAAGAGAATATGATAATTGCCCAGCTACCCTTCTTTCCGTCCAACAGGCCGAACTACGACCTCGAAAACCAGAAAGGCACGCCGCACGAAGAGCTTCGCGCCCTCTACCCCGAAGTCTTTAAATGCGTCGGTTGCGGCACATGCACACGCACATGCCCGATGGATATAGATGTAATGGACTATGTCGCTCTCATGAAGAGGGGCGACCTCAGGGGCGCGGCCCAGAAGAGCTTTGACTGCGTAATGTGCGGCCTTTGCGCCTCGCGTTGCCCGGCCCAGATCTCTCAGTTCACCGCGGCCATGTACGTGCGCCGCGTTACGGGAAAGAAGATCTTTCCAAAGGCCGAACATCTCACTAACAGGGTTGAAGAGATAAATACCGGCAAGTACGCAAAGATGCACAAGGAACTTGCCGAAAAGGGCAAAGAAGAACTCAAGGAACTATACGTAAAAAGAGAACGCGAGCCCGATATGAGCGAACAGGGCAAATGGTTACCTGAAGATAAGGAGAACCTGTAAGATGAGCGGATACGGCGAAGAATTTCAAAAACTAATAGAAGCGGTCGAGGCCTCAAGGCCCGCCAGAGTCGAAATGGCCAAACGCGGCGAGGCATTCCCGGCGCTCACCATGACGCAACGTGAGGAATGGCTCGGCAAATACCATCCCGATTATAAAGACGAAGGCAGGCGGGCGGTAAAGGTCGGACCTAACGAAGGCCAGGTCTTCCCCGAAGAAGTATCGGAGCTTCTCGAATCTAAATCGATTCTTAGCGACTTGAAGATCGACCTCTCCAAACCCGACTACGAGACCGACCTGCTCGTCATAGGCGCAGGCGGCGCCGGTACAGCGGCGGCGCTGGCGGCCTCGGATCAGGGGCTAAAGGTACTCGTCTCGACCAAGCTTCGCCACGGCGACTCTAATACCGTAATGGCCGAGGGCGGCATACAGGGAGCGGACCAGGAGGGAGACTCTCCCTACTTCCATTACCTCGACGTAATCGGCGGCGGCCACTTCACTAACGACCCGGCTCTCGTCGGGGCCATGACCAACGACGCTCCGATCATTATCGATTGGCTCGAACGCATGGGCATGATGTTCGATAAGTTCCCGGACGGCCGCATGAAGGTACGCCACGGCGGCGGCACCTCGCGTAAACGCATGCATTCGGCCGGTGATATGACCGGCGCGGAGATAATGCGCGTCGTACGCGACGAAGCGCGTAACCGTACCGATACAATAGATATTCTTGAATTCTCACCCGCGGTCGAGCTACTCACCGACGATAACGGCGACGTAACGGGCGCGGTACTATATAACCTTGAGACCAAGGAGTATTACGTCGTAAGGGCCAAGTCGGTCCTTATCTCTTCTGGCGGTTTCGGAAGGCTGCATATACAGGGCTTCCCAACGACCAACCACTACGGCGCGACAGCCGACGGCATCATCATGGCCTACCGCGCTGGCGCGGCCCTGCAGGACCTCGACAGCACACAGTACCACCCGACCGGTGTAGTTTATCCGGAACAGAATGTCGGCCTGCTCATCACCGAAAAGGTTCGCGGTCTTGGCGCCCAGCTCGTCAATATCGACGGAGAGCAGTTCTGCTTCCCGCTTGAGCCGCGCGACGTTGAGAGCGCTTGCGTCATCAGGGAGTGTCTCGACATCGAAAAGGGTATCGTAACACCGACAGGTCGCCCCGGCGTATGGCTCGATAGCCCGATGATCGATATCCTTCACGGCGAGGGCACGGTCAGAAAAGAGCTCCCGGCCAAGTATATACAGTTTAAACGTTACGGTATAGATATCAGCAAGCAACCGATGCTCATCTACCCGACGCTTCATTACCAAAACGGCGGCATAAAGATAGGCGCCGACGCCGCCACATCCGTACCGGGCCTATTCGGCGCCGGTGAGGTCGCCGGAGGAGTACACGGCAGGAACCGCCTCATGGGCAACTCTCTACTCGACGTATTGGTCTTTGGACGCCGCGCGGGTCTTGCCGCCGCGGAGCACGCAGGCAAGACCAAGGGCGACGGCAAGCTTACGCTTGGCCATGTGACCGAATTTGAAAAGTCCCTAAAGGACGCCGGTATCAAAAAACCGACCGTAGGACCGATAATTCTGCCCGATTACACACCGGACCACGTAAAGTCCAGGCAGTGGTGTTAGAAACGATAAGTTCCTGATATAATTGAGTTCTAATTCCTAAAAAGGGCGGTTTTGATTAAAAACCGCCCTTTTTTATTTCCAGCATACCGAAATTGCTTGTTTCCGGGTATAAAACATGATACATATTTAGGCCTTGATTACTCTCCGGCCCCCTTTTTTGGGGTCTCTTTAAAGCATGAAAAATATGGCCGTAATTTGGAGGATTTATGAATATCCATGAATATCAGGCTAAGGCATTATTAGCTAAGTTCGGCGTAACCGTGCCGCGCTCAAAGATCGCCTTCACGCAGCAGGAGGCCGAAGAGGCCGCAAAAGAGTTTCTCGCCGACGGCCCGGTCTGTGTCGTAAAGGCGCAGATACACGCGGGCGGCCGAGGTAAGGCCGGCGGCGTTAAGCTCGCCAAGAGCGCCGAAGAGGCCGGTCAAATCGCCAAGGAGCTGCTTGGCAACGTGCTTGTCACCCACCAGACAGGGCCCGAGGGCAAAGAAGTCCAAAAAGTCCTCGTCGAAGAGGGCAGAAATATCGCCCGCGAACTATATCTCGGCATGGTCGTTGACCGAGGCACACAGCGCGTCTGCATAATGGCCTCAACCGAGGGCGGCGTTGAGATCGAAGAAGTTGCCGAAAAAACTCCCGAAAAAATCCTTAAAGAATATGTAGATCCTGCCATCGGGATTCTGCCCTACCAGGCAAGGAAGGTCGCCTTTGGCCTTGGTCTCGAAAAGAAGCAGGTCGGCAAGGCCGTAAAGCTCATCATGGCGCTCTATCAGGCATTTCTTACGTCTGACTGCGCAATGGTCGAGATCAACCCGCTTGTCGTAACGGCTGAGGACGATCTCATAGCGCTCGACGCAAAGATCGGCTTCGACGATAGCGCCCTTGGCAGACACAAGGATATCGAAGAGCTCAGAGACCTCTCCGAAGAGGATGAAAAGGAGCTTGCCGCGGCGCGCTTTAACCTGAACTACGTATCTCTCGACGGTTCGATCGGTTGCATGGTAAATGGCGCGGGGCTGGCAATGGCCACGATGGATATCATCAAGCTCTACGGCGAGAGCCCGGCTAATTTTCTCGATGTCGGTGGCGGCGCCAACGCCGAGCAGGTAACGGCGGCATTCAAGATCATCATGCGCGACGAAAATGTCAAGGCCATACTCGTTAATATTTTCGGCGGCATCATGCGCTGCGACATCATAGCCGAAGGCATAATCCAGGCCGCAAAGGATGTCGGCATAGCCATGCCGCTCGTCGTAAGGCTCCAGGGCACGAACGCAGATGCCGGACGTAAGATCCTCTCCGAGGCGGGCCTGAATATCATTACAGCCGAGCAGATGAGCGACGCAGCCGAAAAGGTCGTCGCGGCGATACAGTAAACTATGGAACCGCTGATTTATTCTGAACGAAGTAGGTTGTGAGCGAAAATGTTCAGATTCAAGGCGCCAGTCGCACGGAGTAGCAAGCTACTTCGAAGACTTGCAACGCAGAAGCTGGACATTTTAGGCACAAGATACGAGTTCACGAATAGATCAGAGGTTCCAAAAACGGAGGTCCGAAGGATGAGCATCCTTATAGATAAGAATACAAAGGTAATCTGCCAGGGCATCACCGGGGAGCAGGGAACCTTCCACTCTCGCCAGATGGTCGAATACGGCACACAGATGGTCGGCGGCGTAACACCCGGCAAGGGTGGCTCCAGTGTAGACGCCATCCCGGTATTTAATACCGTGGAAGAGGCCGTAAGAAAGACCGAAGCCAACGCCACCGTCATATACGTCCCGCCGCCATTTGCCGCCGACGCGATAGTAGAAGCGGTAGACGCGGGAATAGAGCTGGTAATATGCATCACGGAAGGCATCCCGGTCCTTGACATGGTTAGCGTAAAGAGATTCATGGAAGGCAAGAACTCTCGCCTCATCGGGCCGAACTGTCCTGGTGTCATCACCCCCGACGAGTGCAAGATAGGCATCATGCCGGGCCACATCCACCGCAAGGGCTCGATAGGTATCGTTTCAAGGAGCGGCACGCTCACCTACGAGGCCGTCGATCAGGTAACGCGCCTTGGGCTCGGCCAATCCACATGCGTCGGCATCGGCGGAGACCCGGTAAACGGCACCAACTTTATAGATGTAATCGATCTCTTTAACCAGGACGACGAGACCGAAGCCATCATAATGATAGGCGAGATCGGCGGCAGCGCAGAGGAAGAGGCAGCCGAGTTCATCAGGAGAGAGGTCAAAAAACCGGTAGCAGGATTTATCGCCGGAGTCTCGGCCCCGCCCGGAAAACGCATGGGCCACGCCGGCGCGATAATCGCCGGAGGCAAGGGCACGGCGGATGAGAAGATGGAAGCAATGAGATCGGCAGGAATAAAGGTAACAGACAGCCCGGCGAATATGGGCACAACTTTACAGGAAGCACTGGCATAGTCAGGTAATAATTACGGGGAAGGCTTAAAAGAGCCCTGCCCCTCGGTTTTTATCTTTTTGGAGGTAGTTATGGGAGAAGCAGCGAAAAAGCAGTGGAGAATAGAGATAGACGCTCGTCGTTGCAAGGGTTGCAACATATGCGCGTCTTTTTGCCCGACAGATACACTTGAGTTAAAGGGTATAACAATGGATGTAAAGGACATCGACAGCTGCATCGGCTGTCAGTTATGCGATATCAGATGTCCTGACTTCGCAATACAGGTATTTCCGCTATAGGAGGACATATGTCTAAGAAGAAGATATTCGTACAGGGTAACGAGGCCTGCATACAAGGCGCGCTCTACGCCGGTTGCCGTTTTTACGCGGGTTACCCTATAACACCATCTACCGAAGTAATGGAGCAGATGGCTGCTAATCTTCCGAAGGTCGGTGGCAAGTTTATCCAGATGGAAGACGAGATCGGCTCGATAGCAGCCATAGTTGGCGCCGTAGCAGCCGGTGAAAAGGCCATGACCGGCACAAGCGGTCCGGGCTTCTCTTTAAAGCAGGAGATCATGGGATATGCGGCGATGGCCGAGATTCCCATGGTCGTTGTAAATGTCATGCGCGCGGGTCCTTCGACCGGTTATCCGACAGGTCCGAGCCAGGCCGACGTCATGCAGGCCAAGTGGGGCTCTCACGGTGACAGCCCTTCGGTCGTTCTCGTGCCGAGTTCGGTACAAGAGCTATTTTACGAAACAATACGCGCCTTTAACCTCGCCGAAAAGTACAGAACGCCTGTCGTAATACTCTTTGACGAGGTCATCGGTCACATGCGCGAGGCCATCACAATACCGGAGCCGGGCGAGGTCGAGGTAATAGAGCGTGCGAAACCCGACTGTGCGCCGGAAGACTACAAGCCCTACGAGGTTAAGGACGGCAAGGTCGCCCCGCTAGCGGCATTCGGCACGGGATACCGTTATCACATAACCGGCCTCTATCACGCCGAGGACGGCTTCCCGACCGCAGACCAGCAGTATATACACGATACCAATATGAGGCTTGTTAATAAGATCGAAGATAACAAGGCCGATATCTGCGAGAACGAAGAGCTATTCCTCGAAGACGCCGAGACCGTAGTATTCGCCTACGGCGTCTCGGCCAAGAGCGCCAAGTTCGCTGTCAAGGAACTAAGAGCCGCAGGCATAAAGGCCGGACTCTTAAGGCCCAAGACCATATGGCCTTTCCCCTCTGACGCAGTGGAGAAGATCTCAAAGACCGCCAAGAAGATAATCGTGCCGGAGATGAATCTTGGACAGATTCATGGCGAAGTCGAGCGTTACGCCGCCGGCAGGTGCGAGGTCCAGGGCATCTTCAGGGTAGATACCGAGCCGATCCACCCGAAGCAGATCATGAACGCCGTGCTCGGTGTGCCGGTCGAGCCGACGGTCATACCGGATGTGGTAGACTTTACCGCGCGCGGCTGAGACCAAGGGTGTTTAAGTTAACCGGTATCAGCCTTGGTGGAATACTGGCTATCGCGCTCTCATGGAGCGCAAACCACGACATAATTTACGCCATACTGCATGGCCTTAGTTCGTGGTTTTATGTGATATATTTTGCAGGTAAATGGTTTCTCGAACTATAGAGAGAGCCGGCATACAAGTATAGGAGGAAGACGCAATGACAACAGAGGCAACGGCCAGAACTGTGCCGTATAAAGAAAAAAAGCCTTTTGATTACGATCCCTATCTGAGACAGGGCAAACTGCCGCACATCTGGTGCGCCGGATGCGGTCACGGCATCGTGCTAAAGAGCCTTTTAAGGGCCATCGACGCCCTTGGTTGGAAAAATGACGATATCTCCATGGTATCGGGCATCGGCTGTTCATCCAGAACACCGGGTTACGTGGACTTTAATACGATGCATACGCTACACGGACGCGCATTCGCATTCGCCACAGGCGTAAAATTTGCCAATCCGAAACTCAACGTAATAGTGACCACCGGCGACGGCGACGCTCTTGCCATAGGCGGCAACCACTTCATTCATGCCGCGCGTCGCAATATGGACATGACGATACTTGTC
Source organism: Deltaproteobacteria bacterium (assembly GCA_029262535.1). GTDB lineage: Bacteria > Desulfobacterota > GWC2-55-46 > GWC2-55-46 > JAJCZF01 > JAJCZF01. Next base: position 6,077 of record JAJCZF010000051.1, on the reverse strand, counting down.
TATAACAATTACATATACGGCATGACGAGCGGACAGGGTTCGCCAACGATGCCCGAAGGCGCAGTCTCAACGACATCGCGTTTCGGCTCCATTGAACCGCCCTTCGACACATGCGAGCTGGCAAAGACAGCCGGCGCGACATTTGTCGCCCGCGGCACGGCCTTTCACGCTCAAGAGCTTGAAAAGACCCTCTATGAGGCATTGAAGCACAAGGGCACCTCCGTCGTTGATATTCTCGACTCCTGCCCGACCTATTACGGTCGCTTCAACAAGCACAAGAACGTATCAGAAATGATGAAGAGTATCGAAAAAGACGGAACGATCAGCGTGGCGCAGGCCGCAAAGCTGCCGCCCGAAAAGACCGAGGGCAAGATAGTCAGAGGCATTCTCCACCGCGCCGAAAGGCTTGAGTACTGCGACGGTTATCAGAACCTCTTAGACAGAGTACAGAACAAGTAGGCTTTATAGGGAGCCGTACGGAGCGCATAATAACCGTTTAACGGCTGTATGTTAATAGAATAAGACTTTAAAAATTAGAGATTTTTTCTTGAATCAAGGCGTGGCGTGAAATAGAAAAGTGAAGCGTGGTCTTTCACGTGAGCTTTTATATTTTGCGACACAACGCAGAGTCAAGGAAAAAGATCAATTTTAAATGAAAAATTAGAGATTTTTTCCAAGGTCGAGGCGGGGCTGAAGATAGAAAACGGAGCGTGGTTTTTCACGTGAGTATTTCTATTTTTAGCTCCAACGAAGAGATTGGGAAAAAGATCAATTTTTACGGAGGAGAAAATGGCAGAACGATATGAACTCCGCTTCAGCGGCTCCGGCGGACAGGGCATGATACTCTCGGGCATCATCATGGCCGAGGCAGCCAGCATTTTTGGCGGTAAAGAGGCGGCGCAGAGCCAGTCATACGGCCCCGAATCACGCGGCGGCGCATCCAAGAGCGAAGTCATAATCTCGGACGAGCCGGTTGACTACCCAAAGGCCACCAGCATAGACGCCATGCTCGCCATGACGCAGGAGGCCTGCTCAAAGTACCACAAGGATATCAAGGACAGCGGCATACTGCTTATCGATTCTGACGAGGTACAAGACATACCTACCGGTGACTACAAGATCTACAGCTACCCGATAATCGTAACCGCCCGCGAAAAGCTCGGCAAGGTTATCGTCGCCAATATCATCGCACTCGGCATGATGACGGAGCTTACCGGCATCGTCAGCCACGAAGAGATAGAAAAGGCCGTTCTTTCAAGGGTCCCTCCCGCCTTTCTCGACCTCAACAAAGAGGCCTTAAAACTAGGCTTTGAAGAGGGCGCAAGGTTAAAAGAGGCCTAACTAAGGTCAAAAATATAGCTACTGGACTTTAAAGAGGGGCGCACCGCGACAGCTATTATCGAGGGTGCGCCCTTTTTTTTATCTCCAGCCCTAAAAAAATGATGAATTTTTCTCTCTTTCTTGTATAATGTAGGTGTTCACTAACCATAATCCTACTCAAGAAAGGTTTTTCATGGTCTTTCACGACGTAATAATCATCGGTGCCGGGCTTGCCGGGATGCGGGCAGCTGTCGAGGCCGCAAAACGAGGCCTCAACGTAGCCGTCGTCAGCAAGGTCCACCCCGTTAGAAGCCATTCCGTAGCGGCTCAGGGCGGCATCAACGCCGCAATGAAATCCACCGACAACTGGGAAGACCACGCCTTCGACACCGTAAAGGGCGCAGACTATATCGGCGATCAGGAGGCCATCGAAACGATGTGCCGCGAGGCGCCCGAGGATATCCTTGAACTCGAACGCATGGGCGCGATATTCAGCCGTGACGAGACCGGACAGATAGCCCAGCGCCCATTTGGCGGAGCCGGCTACCCGCGCACATGTTACCTCGCAGACCGTACCGGCCACTCCATGTTACACGTAATCTACGAACAGGTCCTTAAGTTCGGCGTGCCCATCTACGAAGAATGGCATGTGGTTAAGCTCTTTACCGAAGAAGGCACGGTCAAGGGCATCATCGCCTACGAACTGGCGACCGGCAAGCTCCACCGCCTAAACGCCAAGAGCGTCATACTCGCTACCGGCGGTTACGGGCGCATATTTCGCACAACGACAAACGCCCTCACCTCGACCGGCGACGGCATGGGCCTCGCGCTCGACGCGGGAGCGCCGCTCATGGATATGGAGTTTGTCCAGTTCCACCCGACCGTGCTCGACCGCACCGGCATACTCATTACCGAGGGCGCGCGCGGAGAGGGCGGGTATCTACTGAACTCAAAGGGCGAGCGTTTTATGGAAAAATACGCCCCCAATAAGCTCGAACTCGCAAGCCGCGACGTCGTAGCCCGCGCCGAACAGACCGAGATAAACGAAGGACGCGGCATAGAGGGCTGCGTACATCTCGACTTAAGGCATCTCGGAGCGGAAAAGATCAATGAACTGTTGCCGCAGATACGCGAACTCTCCATGAACTTCGCCGGTGTGGACCCTATCGTCGAACCGATACCGATACATCCCGGAGCGCATTACTCAATGGGCGGCGTCATGACCGACGTAAACGGCGCTACACCTATCAATGGGCTCTATTCCGCCGGTGAGAGCGCCTGTGTATCCGTACACGGCGCGAACCGCCTCGGCGGCAACTCCTTACTCGATACTATCGTCTTCGGACGCCGTACCGGCATTGCCGCAAGCGAATATGCCGCCGATACCACCTACGAGGCCGCCGATATCGACCCGGCCCTTGCCGACGCGTCAAACGAAATCGCTACTATCCTTAACCGGAATGACGGCGAACTGACAAATACGATAAAAGAAGAGATGCAGCAGGTCATGCAGGTAAAATGCAGCGTCTACAGAGAAGAAACTACCCTTACCGAATGTCTTGATACGATACTCGACCTTCGGGAGCGTTATAAGAATGTCTCTTTAGCCAATAGCTCGGATACATATAATACCGAACTCGTAAGCTGCCTTGAGCTCGGTTATATGCTAGACATTGCGCTGTGCACCGTAAAGGGCGCTCTCAACAGGGAAGAGAGCCGAGGGGCCCACTCACGCCTCGACTTCCCTGCCAGGAACGACAACAAGTGGATGAAGCACACCCTGATCCACAAGGCAGGAGAAGACTTTAATATCTCTTATAGAGATGTCTCCTTCACAAAATACGAACCAACCGAACGAAAGTACTAAGCGACCGGATGAAGATAAAATTTAAAATAAAACGCTACGACCCGCACTCTCCCGACAGGCGAAAGAGTTATATGCAGGCCTACGACATCGAAGCGGTCGAGGGCATGAGCGTGCTGGAAGGTCTTTTGAAGATCTCCGAGCAGCTTGACACGACACTCGTCTTCAGGAAGTCCTGCCGCTCGGCCATATGCGGCTCGTGCGCCATGACTATAAACGGTCGCTCGAAACTCGCCTGCAATACGCAGATATTGCCGCTCCAAAAAAAGCACGGCGAAGTCGTCATCGAACCGCTCGAAAACCACAAGGTCCTAAAAGACCTGCTCGTGGATATGACCGACTTTTGGCACAAACTTGAAAAGATTACGCCCTACCTCACGCCACCGGAAGATGTCGACACGGAGAGGGTTCAGATAACCAAGGAAGACACGTACGCCATAGACGACGCGCAAAAATGCATCATGTGCGGCTCTTGCAACGGCGCCTGCAACGCCCTTGAGATAGACAAACATTACACAGCCCCGGCGGCCCTGGCCAAGAGCTGGCGTTTTGTAGGCGACGTAAGAGAAGGCGAGAGCAACAAGCGTCTCATGCGCCTGTCGGAGGATCACGGCGTATGGTCATGCGTCAGGTGCGGCCACTGTACCGAATATTGCCCAAAGCACGTAAAACCGCTGACCTGTATTGAGAGGCTCCGCGACCGCGCCATAGATAGCGGTCATACCGACAATATGGGCGCGCGCCACGTAAACGCAATGGTCGATTCCGTTCGCAAGATAGGAAGGCTCGACGAGGCCGCGATGATGTTTAAGACACTCGGCTTCATTCGCTCGCTCGGCATGATACCGCTAGGCTTAAAGATGCAGCTACACGGCAAGATGCCCGGCATCATGCTCTTCCCGACCATCGACGGTATAGACGAGGTTAAGGCTATCTACCAGGCCCGCAATGAGGACAAGGTCCGCGAGCGTCTCGCGCGTGAAAAGAAGGAGAAGGAGTAGATGTCCCTCAAATACGCATACTACCCCGGTTGCGCATCACAGGAGATAACCAAAGAGTCCGACCGCTCCATGCGTAAGGTCGCCGCCGCCCTCGGCATAGAGCTACACGAAATGCCTGGCGCAAACTGTTGCGGCGCGGGCCTTCTCACCGACTACGACCACGACATGATGCTCTCCATGAATGCCCGCATATTCTGTCAGGCCGAAGAGATGGGCATGGATATTCTTACGATATGTTCCACCTGCCTGATGGTCATGTGTTCGGCTCAACAGGAGCTAAAGAACGACCCTGAGAAGTTAAAGCAGATAAACGGTTATCTTGAAAAGGCCGGCCTGCACTACAAAGGCACGGTCGAGATAAAGCAGCTCATGTGGGTGCTGATCGACGAATACGGCATGGACGAACTCAAAAAACGCGTCGTAAAACCGCTCACGCGCCTCAAGGTCGCGCCATTCTACGGCTGCCACTCGCTTCGCCCCTCGGAGGTACTCGGTTACGACGACCCGGATAAGCCACACTCGCTGGAAGCGGCAATAAAGGCCCTTGGGGCCGAACCGGTCGAATATAGCGGCAAGACGCGCTGCTGCGGCTTCCAGGTGGACCTGGTCGCCCATGACGTAGCCGTAGAGATGACCGGCACGCGCCTCTTAGACGCTAAAGGCGCAAGCGCCGACTGTATCGTAACACCCTGCCCTCTATGCCACATCAACATGGACAGCTACCAGTCGATAGCCGAAAAAGAGCTATCTAAAGATATCGACCTGCCGGTCCTTCACCTATCCCAACTAATAGGCATAGCCCTCGGCCTGAAAGAATCCGACCTCGGCCTATCAAGAAATCTGGTGTCGCCGGAGCGGATACTGCGTTAGGCGTGAGGCCTGACAAGCACTTCTTTTTAAAACTTCTTCAATAACGTAGGGTGGGCTTTGCCCACCGCTATATACGATATGGCCTTACTGTGTGTAAGCCGGACTAAGCCGTGGTGGGTTATCTGTAACCTGCTAGTTTTCTCTTTCGTCTATGGCGCTTGGGGTGGGATATTATGCAATGCAGTGCCAGTTTTTACAGATTACATGTCATAATTCATATAATCATAGGTAGACGACACCTATTGCCCCCCTCTTTCCAGAAAATATTATATGATTGACACAAATTTTGGTTTCCAGTATGCTTTAAAGACTCTTTGCGTACAGCCCCTGACTCGAATCCTAAGAGGCCTTCGATAATGAAGAATCATAATCATATACCTAGAAAGTTTTCAAAAAGGCTCCGTTCTTACTCTGAGTGCGCCTCGACATCGCTTTCACTAACAAACGAGAAATCAACTACTAGGAAAGCCGTGGCCTATACTGCGGCAGGAGCGGCCGGACTCGTGCTCGCGGCAGGGGGCGTAACCGACGCCGAGGCGGCGGTCGTTACCAAGACATTCGGTCCCGGCGGGCTTCAGATTACCTCCACGGGAATCTTTGGCTTCGACCTGGATTACGGCGGCGGCCCCGGCTCCAATGCATCCACAATCGACTTCATAATCATGAACGGACCCGTTGTCGAGGGCTTTGATTATGGTGCAGTATTTTATCCGGGCGCTGGTTCCCACTTTGTAAATGTTACCTATTATTCCGGCTTTATCGCCAATCTGCCGACGAGCTTCAACGTTCCGACATCGACCGCCCCCTACTCAATGGTCCCCATATCGATCATTCCCAATGTCGTGATGGCAGTCGCCTTGACAAGCGCCACCAGCGCATATGGTAACTTTCATAATACGCGCGGCCATATAGGCTTTATGTTCCTTAGCGAGATGACCGGCAATCTTCACTCGGCCTTCCTCGATATAGGCATAAACCTGGCCAGAGACGGCTCCCCCTATGCCATTACCATCTACAGCTGG
>JAJCZF010000050.1 GCA_029262535.1 Deltaproteobacteria bacterium | reverse complement strand
CGGCGATGAGGTCAAAGACCTTTTCCGGCGAGGCGCGAACGAACTCTCTCTTTATTACTGTGGGCATCTGTAATTCCTTTATATGAAGCTATAATTTAGACCATTTAAGATAGCCCAGTATCTTTATTAAATCAAGTCGTAGTCTGCGGTACTTTTATGGCTTGCAATTATGCCCGCTCCGTTGGATAATGTTTCGCCGTCGATGGCGCGGATTTTTTTCATTACTAACGGAGTTTTTAATTATGGTTTATCTTGTGGGAGCGGGTCCGGGAGACCCGGAGCTTCTAACGGTCAGGGCCGCAAGGCTGCTGGGGGAGGCCGATGTCGTAATCTATGACCGCCTTATAGAAGAGGGCGTGCTCGATATGATAAGGCCGGGCGCCGAGCGTATATTCGTAGGCAAGAGTTCGACATTTCATTCGCGCCCCCAGGAAGAGATAAATCTTACTATAAAGGATAAGGCCCTTGAGGGCGGCCTGGTGGTAAGGCTTAAAGGGGGCGACCCGTATATATTCGGTCGCGGCGGCGAAGAGGCGTACTTCCTTATGCAAGAGGGCATCGCCTTTGAGGTAGTGCCCGGAGTGACGGCGGCCTCAGGCGCGTCTGCGCGTTCGCATATACCGCTCACCGACAGGCGGGTATCGTCCGCCGTAACATTTGTCGCCGGACATAAGATGACTGGCAGGGGCGCAGCAGACCTCCAGTGGGACGCGCTGGCGGCTCTTAACCATACGCTGGTATTCTACATGGCGCTGACCAACCTTGGGGAGATCACCAGAAACCTTATTGGCAGCGGCATGAAGGATGAAACCCCGGCGGCCCTTGTAAAGGGCGCAACCACGGCAGGCGAGCTTATTGTAGCCGGTACGCTTCGGACCATAAGCGGCCTTGCCGAAGAGATGGCGCTCAGGCCGCCGGTACTGCTCATAGTGGGTGATGTTATCGGCCTGGCCCCTCTTTACGGGACTGGCGCGGGTAGTGGCGGCAGGACTGGTCTTTGACTGAAATATTAAAAACAAAGGGTTCTGAAGAAAAACTAGAGCAAACTATAAAAAAAACCTTGCAAACCACTGAATTTATGATAGACTCTCTAATTAAGTGATGCGGATTTGGCCTTGGATGACCGTAACGGGACTATGAGTTCTCTAAGAAGTAGGATTTCGGAGGCCGTATTTATGATGCCCGGAGGCCGGTAGAATCGTCAGGCGGGAGCATGCTTTCGAACTATCAGTATTCATTATATAAACCGGCGGCTGGCAGTGCTAAAGAGTCCTCCGAAACCATAGGCGAAAAAAAAAGTAAAAAAAGTGAAGAAACTGCTTGATATGGGCATTTTTATATGTTAGTCTCTGCCTAATATGTTGCATAGATAAAGGCGTCCGGCCTATGGCTGGCTTCGCATAGAGGGCTTAAAAAATAATACAACGAAAGGCAGGTGAAGGTATAGGCTAGCGTCGAATGCCTAAATTTTGTTGAATAGCTTTTTATAAAGGGAACAAGCGTAATAATCGATAGATCAAACCGTAGTAATAACTAGTAAACACTGAACAGTCAGTATTATACTGAAAAACAAGGAGGATAGGATGAAAAAGATTTTATTAACCGCTATTATGGCAGTCGTTCTCGCCGCGTGGGCCATGCCCGCAACTGCGAGCGTTGACTTTGGCGGACAGATCTGGGTAAAGGGCGAGTGGAGAGACCACAGTAACTTTGTGGAAGACAGCCCGTCGCTCCCCGAAGAAGAAGCTTCTGAATGTGGATACTATGAAGAAAATTGTCCCGACAGAACGACCAAGTCCTATGTCGAGCAGCGTTCCAGAATCTGGGGCGTAGCCAAGCCGACCGACGACACCACCGTAAAGATTACGATACAGGACACCAGGAAATGGGGTGACGGCCTCTCCGGTGGCGACAGCGTCCTCAAGGGCCCGAAGCTTACCGACGACAGCGCTAATAGCAACACCCTGGACCTCCATGAGGCCTTTATCAATGTAGACAACTTCTTTGGCACACCGCTCAGCATGAAGATCGGTCGTCAGAAGCTCGTATACGGAGACCAGAGACTCATAGGCGGTTTCGAGTGGAGTGCAAACGCTCGCAGCTTCGACGCCCTCAAGCTCAGCTACGGTTCCGAGACCTTTGACGTAGACTTCTTCGCTTCGAAGATCTCCGAGAGAACAGCCGCTGCTCCGACCAACACGGACAACGACCAGAACTTCTACGGCATCTACGGTACCGTAAAGTCCATCCCGGACAACACGCTTGATCTCTACCTCCTTCTCCTCAGAGACGGTAGCGACACCGCGGCGATCACGGCCAATAACACATTGGCTACCGGAGGTAGCGGCATCGTTGCCGGCGGCATCAACGGTTCCCAGAACATCTGGACATACGGCGCAAGGCTCAAGGGTAAGTTCCAGGATATCGACTACACCCTCGAAATACCGTTCCAGACCGGTAGCATCGACACCGGTAGCATGAACTACGACATCGACGCATACGCGATCGCCGCCAAGGTTGGTTACACCCTGCCGACAGCTCAGAAGATCCGCGTAGGCCTCGAGTACGACTTCGCCTCAGGTGACAGCGACTCATCCGACAGCGACATCGAGACCTTCACCAACCTCTACCCGACCAACCATCTCCACTACGGAAACATGGACTTGGTCGGCTGGAGAAACATGGAGTCCTGGTCTGTAAACGTCAAGGCGCAGGCCAACGATCAGCTTACCCTCCAGGCAGCCTACCATATCTTCAAGCTCGCTGAAGAGAAGGACGGCTGGTACGGTGCGGGTGACTGGATGGGCTCAGCGACCAACGCTTCCGCGTCCTCCTCTAACACCGAAGATGAGCTCGGTTCCGAGATCGACTTTGTTGCTACCTACAAGTACAACAAGGCTGTTAAGCTTCAGGCCGGTCTCTCCAGGTTCTTCACTGGCGACTACATAGACAAAGACAATTCGATTGCCGAAGATTCAGACTGGGGCTACCTCAAGATCACAGCCAACTTCTAAATCTTTCGTAATCAGCACTATCAGAACGGGGCAGGTAATTTATTACCTGCCCCGTTTTTTTTATGCCAGTCTCGTTTTCTTTTCCATATCCCTTTCAAAAATAGATCTCCATTTACAATTAAAGCCATGCACTCCCTCCCTGTCACTCTGAGCGTATCGAAGAGTCTCGGACTTTCAGGTTGATGGAACTCCACTCGTAGATCCGGAATTGATTCCTCACTCGCCCTTCCGCTCAATCATAAATAGGTCCATTCCGCCATGTCTTACCCAGGACTGGCCGCCTTACCCCTCAACTCTCTCCAAATCGTACCTTAATGCTTGCTAGACGCCACGTTTTACTGTAATATTATAATGTTATACGTTCTGATCATTTATAAATCAAGGAGAGCAATTGACCAAATCATTCTTTATAAGCTTCGAAGGCGTAGAGGGTTGCGGCAAGTCCACGCAGATAGAGTTGTTGAGAGAGCATCTTGACCGCGCCGATTTCGACGTACTTTCGCTTCGTGAGCCCGGTGGCACCGATATAGGCGAGTCTATAAGAGCGGTCTTGCTCGACTCCAAGAGCGAGGGCATTGACAAGTGGACCGAGTTATTTCTATATGGCGCTTGCAGGACCGAACTCGTAGACAAGGTTTTAAGGCCTGCGCTAGCTTCAGGAAAGGTAGTCTTATGCGACCGCTTTACAGATTCGACCATCGCATATCAGGGCTTTGGCCGCGGTCTCTCCATGAACTCCGTTACCTCCATGAACCGTATGGCGGCTCATGACCTGGCTCCAGACCTGACCTTTTTATTGGACTGCAATCCCTCGGTCGGCCTTGAGCGCGCCTTTGAAAGGATGCGCAATAAGAGCGGTAATAGTGAGGATCGTTTTGAGCGCGAACCCATGGACTTTCACAGGCGCGTCAGGAGCGGTTTCCTAAAGATTGCGGATACGGAGCCCGACAGGGTAAAGGTAATAGACGCTGAAAAGCCGGTAGATGAGATACAGCGTGAGATTCGAGATATCGTCGACCGCTACCTTAAGGCGCTTTAAGGGATCTTTTTCATATGAGTTTTTCCGATATAATCGGTCACGATAGGGAGGTAGCGCTTCTCAAGAACGCGGTAAAGACAAATCGCGCGGCCCATGCCTATCTCTTTACCGGTATAGACGGCATAGGCAAGGTCGCTACTGCCCGCGCCTTTGCCATGGCCCTTAACTGTGAGTCGTCCGCCGAGTCAGGCGGCGACTCTTGCGGTCAGTGTTCCAGCTGCCGCGCTTTTGAGGACGGCTCAACGCTCGACTTTGAGTTAGTCTTGCCTGATGAAAAAGGTTATATAAAGATTGAGAGGGTAAGAGAGCTGCAACGCGCCGCGCGCTTCAGGGTCGAGCGCGGTTACAGGGTCTTTGTGATAGACGGCGCCGAGGCGATGGGCAAGGCCCCATCGAACGCCTTCCTGAAGACACTTGAGGAGCCGACTTCCGGCACTATAATAATACTGGTTACACCTGTTCCGTCGGCGCTGCTTCCGACCATACTTTCAAGGTGTCAGAGGATAAATTTCAGACCCGTTGGCACGGCCTTGATTGAGTCTAAACTTTCCGAGGACGCCGACCTTTCAGATGGCGACGCCAGACTTTTAGCTACATTGGCAAACGGCTCCATCGCCCGTGCTGTGGAGATTTCCTCCGGCGGCATCGGTTTCGACAGGGCCGATTTTATCGGAGAGTTACTGGGTCTCAGCCCTGCCGACCCGGCAGCAATCCTCGCGGTTGCGCAGTCGCTTGCTAAGGACGTCGATCTTTTTGAGAAGTTAGACTTTTTAAAGACATGGCTAAGGGACTTGATTCTTGTTATAGAGGACGCGGGCGAGATGATTGTAAATTGCGATATGTCAAAACTTTTAAAGGAGCGTTCCGGTATCGGCCTGAGGCGCGCCATGAGCCTCTATGAGACGGCGTGCGCGACCGAGTCCGAGATTATGCCGCCCAGAAACGCCAATAAGAGGCTTGCGGTCGAGGTCCTTCTTCTCGAATTTTGCAAAAATATCCGTATGGACCGCGCTGCATAAGAGCAGCGCTTTAATATAAGAGGAGTTATATAAGATGGTTATGATAACGGGCGTAAGGTTTAAGGCGGCCTGCAAGGTATATGATTTCGATTCGAACGGACAGGATGTGGTCGCAGGCGACAAGGTTATCGTCGAGGTCGACAGGGGGCTGGGGCTCGGCACAGTTTCCAACGGTCCTGAGGAGAAGGATTTCGCAAATATAAAACATAGGCTCAAGAAGGTTATTCGCAAGGCTGACGATGTGGATATCGAGAGACAGGACTTTAACCAGGAGAGAGAGAAGGAGGCCCGGCGTGTCTGCCGTGAGAAGATAGCTCAGTACGGCCTTGACATGAAGCTCAGCAGGGTTGAATACCTATTCGATTCGAGCAAGGCGATATTCTACTTTACAAGCGAGGGCAGGATAGACTTCAGGGCTCTTGTCAGGGACCTGGCTTCGACATTTCACACACGTATAGAGATGCGCCAGATAGGTGTGCGCGACGAGGCAAAGATACTCGGCGGCTTAGGCCCATGCGGGCGCGAATTATGTTGTTCGAACTTTCTTGTGAATTTCGCGCCGGTTACGGTGAAGATGGCCAAGGAACAAAATCTTGCCCTGAATCCGTCCAAGATATCGGGCATCTGCGGACGGTTGATGTGCTGTCTCAGTTACGAGCACGAAACCTATAAAGAGCGAAAGGCCTGCGCCTCAATGGCAAAGGCCGCTTGTGGAGCCGGAGCTAAAGATGGAAAATCGGCATCCGAAAAGGGAGAGGACGCTTCAGATAGGCCCGCCCCCCGTCCAAGGAGAAACGAGCCGCGCTCAAGGAGGCCTGAACCTGGCTCGAAGAGGCCAGAATCTGCTTCAAGAAGGGCCGAAGCTGGTCAAAGACGACCTGATAGAAGGCCCGGAGCGGCTCAAAAAAAGAGAGAACCCAGGCCGGGTGACGAGCCTTCACCGCTTTTTGCCGGTGAGAGAGAGAATAAGAGTGATAGTTCTGCCACTGTCGAGCAGGGTGTCGCGCCAGCCGGCCAGAATAAGCCTGAAGGCGCGGGCGAAGGCGCAGAGGGCACACGTCCCCCGCGTAAGAGAAGGCGTAACAGGGGCCGCAGGGGACGTAGAGGCGGACAGGGAGCGAAGCCGACTCAAACTCCTGATGGCAGCGGCGGCGGTGATAATAGCGGCGGGAGCGCCACCTGATGACCAAGACTTTTTACGTTACCACCCCAATATATTATGTAAACGACGTGCCCCATATCGGTCACGCCTATACTACGGTTGCGGCTGATGTGATAGCGCGCTACAAGAGGCTCAGGGGCTTTGACGTGCATTTCCTTACCGGCACGGACGAGCACGGAATGAAGGTAGAAAAGAGCGCGGCAGAGGCTATGATCTCACCCATAGAGCTCGCCAATAGCGTTGTGGAGCGCTACAAGAAGCTCTGGCCCCTCTTGAATATATCGAATACCGACTTTATACGCACCACAGAAGGGCGACACAAGACGGCGGTTGACCGTATCTGGTCCGACGTAAAGAAGAAGGGCGATATCTACCTCGGCCACTATGAGGACTGGTACTGTACCCCTTGCGAGACATTTCTTACAGAGTTGCAGCTCGTCGACGGCAAGTGCCCGGAGTGTCTTCGGGAGGTAGAGAAGCTGACCGAAGAGAGTTATTTTTTCAAACTATCTGAGTTCGGCGATAGCCTTATAGAATATATAGAAAAAAATCCCGGCTTTATCGAACCCGCAAGCCGGGAGCGCGAGATCACTAACTTCATCAAGACCGGCTTGCGCGACCTTTCGGTCAGCCGGACGACCTTCTCATGGGGCATCCCCGTGCCGGACGACCCTAAGCATGTCATATATGTCTGGTTTGACGCCCTTACCAACTATCTCGCCTCCGTGGGATATCCGAACGATGATCTTAAGTTTAAGAAGTACTGGCCTGCGGACCTGCATATCATAGGCAAGGATATCTTGAGGTTTCATACCGTTTACTGGCCCGCGTTCCTGGAGAGCGCGGAACTACCTAAACCGAAAAAGGTCTTTGCGCACGGTTGGTGGACGGTAGACGGGGCGAAGATGAGTAAATCTACGGGCAATGTCGTAGACCCTGTCGCCATTGCCGAAGAGTACGGCACAGATCAGTTCCGCTTCTTTCTCTTCAGGGAGGTCCCCTTCGGCGCGGACGGAGATTTCTCTATAGAGGCCTTAAAGAGTCGTATAAATAGCGAGCTGGCCAATGACCTTGGTAACCTATTGAGCCGTTCGGTCTCTATGATAATAAAGTACAGGGACGGAGTGGTGCCGGACTATGTCGAGGCTTCAATAGGAGAGCTTGAAAACGAGTTGCTAAATTCCTTTTCCGCTCTTTCATCTTCCATCGACAAACTCTTTGCACATCTTAATTATTATGACGTTCTTAACGAGATATGGCTTCGCGTCAGGGAGATGAACGCCTACGTCGGTAACTGCGAACCGTGGAAGGAGACCGACGATGATAAGCTTTCTACGGTCTTACATCTGCTTGCCGCGGGTCTTAAGGTTCTATCTGTCTACATCAATCCGTTTATGCCGACTGCTTCTGAGAAATTACGGGTACAGCTCGGACTTTCGCCCTCTCTCGAAGGCAAGGATTTTGATGATGAGATCTCCTTTTTGGGTACTGTCAATGGCCTTAAAGTCACCAAGGGCGACCCGCTCTTCCCCAAGGTAGATTGAGCCTCCTATGGGAACGACCGTGCCAAATGATAAGACCGGCGAGATTCTTTTAATAGATACGCATGCCCACCTCGACGACCCTAAGTTCGACGAGGATCGAGCCGAGCTTATAGATAGGGCTTTTAGCGAGGCGGGCCTTAAGTCTATAATAACGGTCGGCTGCTGGAAGGCAGTTTCCGGTTTCGGCTCCGTTATGTCGATCGCAGAGTCCAATAAAGATATCTATGCGGCGCTTGGCGTTCACCCCCATGACGCAGCCGAGACAGTCGGTTTTACCGGGCGCGATCCATTCGAACTTATGCGGGAGATCGCCCTTTCAAACAAAAAATTGGTCGGCATCGGCGAGACCGGGCTCGACTATCACTACATGCACTCCCCCAAAAATATTCAACGCGAACTATTTATACGACATATCGCGCTCGCTCGTGAGCTGAACCTGCCGCTTATAGTTCATTCCAGGGAGGCCAATGAAGAGACGATGGATATCCTTGAGGCCGAGGGGGTTCATAACGGCGTGCTTCACTGCTTTTCGGGTGATATGGAGATGGCGAAACGAGCCCTCGATCTCGGCCTCTATATATCGATATCCGGTGTCGTCACATTCAAGAAGGCCGAAGAGATGCACGAGGTCGTAAGCCACGTTCCGATTGAAAGGATGCTCGTTGAGACCGATTCTCCTTACCTGGCGCCGGTGCCTAAGAGGGGCAAGAGGAACGAACCTTCATTCGTAAGATATACAGCGGCTATGGTAGCGGAATTAAAGGGTTTATCCGAGCAGGATGTCGCGCGCATCACTACACTTAACGCGGAAAATCTCTTTGGGATAGGCCCAAATTATAATGGTAAAGAGAGTGAAAAGAAGGCGAAGATCGCCTATAAGATCAGGAATTCGCTCTATCTCAATATCACAAATCGCTGTTCGAACCACTGTACCTTCTGCGCAAAGTTTCGCTCCTATACGGTCAAGGGACACTTCCTTCGCCTCTCGGAAGAGCCGACGGCGGATGAGCTTATGGATGCTATCGGAGCGGACCCGGCTTCGAGATTTGACGAGATAGTCTTTTGCGGTTACGGCGAGCCGCTGATAAGAATAGATATCGTAAAAGAGGTCGGCGAAAAGTTAAAAGAGATGGGTTGCTCTATCAGGATAGATACCGACGGCCTTGCCAACCTCTATCACGGCAGAAATGTCCTGCCCGAACTGCACTTTGTCGATACGATATCGGTTAGCCTCAACGCGCCCGATTCGGACGCTTATCTTTCTATAATAAAGAGCCCTTATAAAGAGAATGCCTACCCGGCGATACTATTTTTCCTGCGCGAGGCGAAGAAACATATTGCAAAGGTCGTCGCCTCCGCCGTCAGCGTGCCCGGCATCGATATGGAAGCGACCAGGGTAGTGGCCGAGGACGAGCTGGGCGTGCCCTTTCGGGTCAGAGAATATAATGAGGTAGGATGACCTTGTCCAGGTGCCACGCAAAGATGGTATCGATAGTTACTCGCCGGTCTCTTCACAGGGGCCGTTCTTTTTCGTTCTGCCTTCTCTTTTTTATCTTTTCCTTATTGACTATTCCATCTTCGCTCCCGGCGGCGCAGCCAGGCGAGGGCAGCCATCTTTTTGACTTTGAGTCGAAGGGCGAAATCGCTAACTGGCAGGTCGTCAGGGGGAGCCTTGCTGCTAAAGGCGGCGTGCTTCTAATAAATGAAGGTTTTTTCCCGGTATTGTATTCGCCAGGCTCCCTTGATATCCCGGCAAGCGAAAGCCTGTTGCAATTTTCTTACAGGGGTGCGGTGCGCGGCACCTGCGAGATTACGATATTCTCTTCATCGGCTCCGCGCGGTATAAAGAAGAAATTTTATCTCGATGGCGACAGCGCTGGCGCTAGATCTAATGGAGGCCAATGGCACAAACGTGAGATATATATAGGCAATATACTTTCGAAAGACGATAGAATCCTTGCCTTTAACCTTACCTTTCCAGGCCGTATAAAGGGGCTTGAGATAGACTCCATTGGCTTTCAAGAGCCCGGAGGGGCCGGACTTGCCAAGGCCGTATGGTTCTCGTTTCTCGAAAGGGAGCCTATAGGGACCGGCTCGATCAACTATATAAACTCTCCGCTTATTGGGTCGTGGCATTTCATGACGCTGCTCTATATATTCATAGGCCTGGCCTTTCTTATAATAGTTCTTTATCTTATCGTTCGTAAGAAGGCGGTGTTAGGGCGGCGCACTGCGATCAATGCCGTGGTCGCGGCCTTTATTTTAGCTTCGCTTCTCTTTGCCTTGAGGATGGACTATAACTGGGTCAGGCTCTACTGCTCGGACTTAAAAGATTTTAGCGGCAAGAGTGAAAAAGAGCGCATATCGGCCCTATACATGGGCGCGTCCGACGACTTTTTCAGCTTCATAGAGGCAATCAAGCAAAAGTTACCTCCGGGAGAGATGGCGCGACCCGCGGGACGGCCTATTGCCGACCCGCGTTATAACCCCGCGCTCATGCTCCGTTATTATCTCTTGCCGAAAAAGTCTTCCGCAGAGGCCAGGTATGTATGGGTATATTACGATAGGGCCATAAGTTACGACCCGGCCCTCAGGGTCTTAAGGCAGAACGGTCGTCTCATAGAACGGGATGTCGTTCCTGTCCTATCCACCGAACCGGCGGCGGTCCTCTATAGAGTCGGGGGCGGCGCATGAATATATTTTTCGCCCTTATAATACCGACCTTCGCCGGCTTCCTCTTGACCTCGCTGCTCTTAAAGAAAGAAGATAGCGGTATCGTGGAAAAGCTTGCGCTCGGTTACGGGCTTGGGCTCGGTATGCTCTCCATGCAGATATTTTTCATGGGTCTTCTTGCTATAGGTTTTAGATTTTTGCCAATGCTGGCAGGGCAGCTTATTATAATAGCCCTTCTTATTTATCTAAATCTGCGCTACGGCAGGATGTCTTGCGTCTCGGTCATCTCTTCCACATCGTTTGCCCCCGGCTCCTGCGCTTGCTCCTTCAGCCTGCCCGGAGGCAGTAAGGCGGCGAAGCTTGTTGCCGGGCTTGCCCTTATATGGATTATTCTAAAATGTCTTTTTGTCCTATATGAGGACTTTACAAGGCCGCTCTTTGCCGTTGATACATGGTCAAACTGGGCCGCTGGCGCGAAGTTCTTTTACTATGAAGGTTCAATGCTTCTCGACCCGGAGAGCGAGCACTACTTTGGCCGCGACTACAGGTTATTTATGGGCCATCCGCTTCATACAGTATTTTTGCAACTCTGGCAGGCCCTCTGGCTCGGTTCCTTTCATGAGGTTTTGGTAAAGAGCTGGTCGGCCTTCTACTTTATCGCCTTTCTAATCGTCTTCTATTTTACGGTAAAGAGAGAGAGCGGTTCTTTCAGGGCGCTCTTGTGGACGCTCTTCGTATCGACCGCGCCGCTCTTGGTATACCACGGCACGGAGGGGCTAGCCGACCTGCCGCTTACCTATTATTCATTCTTGTCGGTCGCCTTTATGTGGAGATATATAAAGACGGAGAGGGGTGGACTCTTAATTGTCTCCGGCGTATTCGCCGGCATGGCGGTATTTACCAAGAACGAAGGGCTCCTGGTCTTTACGACCTTACTCTTTACGCTCGTCGTCTTTACGCTCGTTCGGGGCAGGGCAAAGAGCGAGAAGGCCTATGCCTTCGTCCGGTTCATTCTGCCTTTTGTCATCGTCGCGGGGCCGTGGCTCTTATTTAAATTTCTGGGAGACTTCGGTTTCGGTCATAGCGGCGCGGGTTCGGAGATGGCCTGGCTCTCGGACCCGACATATGCCGAGGGTACAAGAACGGGGCTCCATATCGAAGTCATTCCAATCGGCCTCTGGGAGATATTTGTAGACAAGGCCAACTTTAATCTCACCATCCCCTTCTGGCTCGTCTTGAGCGTAATAGGCCTTCGAGAGTGGATTTCGAGTGAGATAAAGTATCTATATCTGATTATCATTATGATAGTCGGGGCCTTCTTTTTCATCTACCTGACGCTTGAGGTAACGGCTGTAACCGAGGCCACGGGTATACACAGGAACGCGCTTCTGTACCTGCCGATAATCGCGTTTGCCTCGGCTATGGTGCTTGAGAAGTTGCTTTCAAATGTTGGAGATAAAAGCTCTTAAATGTTTAGAATATATAAGATATTTATATTATTTCTTCTCTTCTTATTTTCGTTTGCATTGGTGCCGAATGATGTGACGGCCCTTACGAAGATGGAGGGTTGGACGCTTTCGTCCTTCTATCCGGTAGGGGTGAAGGTCAAGGGTGGAGAGGCGGTCTTTGTACGCGCAGAGAGAGTCGGCGGAACGATCTCAATCACCGGCCCCGGACACCTTAAACTCACTGCCAAGGTCGGCGGCGGACTAGAGGCGGTCGGTAAAAGGCTCTCTTTTACCGTGAAGAGCCCGGCGGACGCCTACGGTGTATTGAGAATTCGTTCAACACGCGGCGTAGCGCTGAAGAAGTTTATGTTGCGAAGCTCTACGCATACCTATTCGTACGATCTCGAATCAATATTAGGCCCGGACGACTACGTGCTGGACCTGTCTCTCGATTTCTTGCTGGAGGGGCAGGGTGGTGGAACGGTCGATATCGTAGACCTCTCCGTCAAGGAGGCGAGTCCGGCCGGCCGCGCACTCGAAACCTTCTTTACCTACGATACCCTTACGACAAAGATGATAAATCATATAGACCTTCCGACTATCGGGCGTTACGGTTTTCTGCCGGTCGCGTATGGGCTGCTTATAGTCTTTTACTTTATCGCAAGCGCGGTATTTAAGAGGAGAGGCGACCCCGGGGCGCGTATCAAGGCCGTTGCCACGGCCTTTCTCGTTGTAGCGGTGTTTGTCACTCTTCGTATGGACCTGCGCTGGGCCTCCATGTGGTCTCAGGACCATAAGCTTTTAAACGCGAATGATCACAGCGCTATATTCCTGCTCTATGAACAAGGCATGGGTGATTTTTTCGACTTCATCGATTTTGTCAAAGAAGAGGTCCCCGAGGGAGAGTCCGTGCGTCCGGCGAGCGCAAAGATGGGCGACTACATAAGGCTTGCAAACTACAGGTTATTGCCCATAAAGGCATCCCCCAATGCGCGTTATATCTGGTCTTACGATGACCGGGGGGTGCGGTTGACCAGAGGCGGCGCGCTGCTCGACGGCGGCACGGTCATTGCCAGGAGCGTCGAGCTGATAGCTTTATCGGGCGACGGCGCCCTCTACAGGGAGGCGGTGAAATGAGCCCGCTCCTACTCGCTATATTTATACCCGCCGTGCCGGGGTTGCTCATTGCCTCGTGGTTTATGAGAAACGATTTGGAGCTCTGTTTCTTCGACAGGCTCTGCGCCGGTCTGGTCCTGGGCCTCGGGCTTGCGTCCTTCTTGCTCTTTCTAAACGGGGTCGCGGGTCTGGCTTTCTCTCTACCCCTGGTTGTTGGCCTCTTATTTATTATCTCCGTTCTATTCGCCCTGCTTTTGCGGCGCACCGGTGCGCCGGTCTTTTCGGGAGGCGAGGGAACGATCTTGTCTCGTTATCGAGGCGCGCTGCTGCTTCTTGCCGGTATTATCGCCGCTTACATCGCGTTAAAGTTCTACTTTGTTCTGTCGGAGTCTCTTATAAGGCCGGTATTTTCGTGGGATACGTGGTTTAACTGGTCCGCCGGGGCCAAGTTCTTTTATTACGAGGGCGGGCTTGCGCTCGACCCGTCAAACGAGCACTTTTTCGGCACGGGTTACAGGGAGTTTTTGGGACACCCGCTGAACGTGCCTCTTTTGCAGGTCTGGTGCGCCATGTGGCTAGGGGAGTTTCACGAGGTCTATGTCACCGTGCCGTCGGCGGTATATTTTATAGTTTTAGTAAGCCTTTTTTATCTCGCCTTAAAGAAGGAGAGCGGGCCTCTGTACGGGCTCATATGGGCCTTTATGCTTGCCGGTTCGGGGCTGCTTACCTATCACGCCATAGACGCCTACGCCGACCTGCCTGTGGCGACATACTTTACCGGTTCGTTCGTTTTTTTCCACAGGTATCTGAGAAAGCGCGACCTCGGCATGCTCGTGCTCGCGGGCTTATTTTTGGGAATGGCGGCCTTTACCAAGAACGAGGGGGTTATATTTTTTATCGCGGTAGGTATCTCTCTTCTTCTCTATCTTAGAAGCGAGGGCCGCGGCTATAGGCCATTCCTATACCTCGTCGTGCCCTTTGCCGCAATCGCCGCGCCGTGGATTATCTTTAAGATATCTTACGGCATCGGCTTCGGTCATAGCGGCGTAGGTTCCGGCTTCGAGTGGTTTTCCGACCCCAAGTACGCGCCAGGCACTGAGCGAGGCGTACACTTTGAGATAATAGGCATAGCTTTGAAGGAGATCTTTCTTACCCGCGTTAACTTTAATCTCCTATTTCCCTTCTGGATAATTGTTTCCCTTATGGGTCTTAAGCTGATCGTTAAGAGCGAGATAAGGTTTCTCTACTCTACCGTCCTGCTAATAATAGGGGCCTTCTTTTTCATCTACCTTACGCTTGAGGCGACCGCCGTTACACAGGCCACGGGCCTCCACCGGAACCTCATGACCTATGTCCCGGCAATTGCCTACTCCGGGGCCGTGCTTCTGTCGAGACTTTTATCAAAAAAGTAGCGCTCCAAGAAGATATTGCCTGAGAGACTTACCTGCGATATGAGCAGAGCTGTATATAATCTCTGCTTGAATTGACAGCGGTTGCTTGCTCTGGTATCATAATAAAATGTAAATTTCGTTCCGGAATAAAGATTTATCAGCTGTTAATATCTCCTTAAGGATGTAGATTTGCGGCTTAACTAGTTGTAATTACAGGGTTTTAAGATTTTTTTATTAACCGCTTTTTTTTAGCGGTACTTACAGGTATGATTCTAACAGGCTTATAGCCTGATATCTCTTGTGAAAACTTGAGAAATATGGAATAATATTTAGTCAGTCAATCAGTACCGAAGGGGCCTTTATGAGCGAACAAAAGAATAATAATAATAAGTTATATAAGAATATAGCCATGTGGCTTATCATCGTTGCCACTGTCATATTGATGTTCAACCTGCTTAGTTATAATAATAAGCCGGGTATGAGCAATATGATAGTCTTTAGCGATTTTATCTCGTCTGTGGATTCCGGTAATGTTAACGAGATAACGATATCGGGCAACTCCATAACCGGTAAGTTCAGCGATGGCCGCAGCTTCACAACCTATACGCCGAACGACCCGACACTGGTCGATAGACTGCGCCTTAAGGGCGTAAGGATAACGGCTGAGCCGGTCATGGATTCACCGTCATGGGGCACGATATTCGTATCGTGGTTCCCCATGCTGCTCTTGATAGGCGTATGGATATTCTTCATGCGCCAGATGCAGGGTGGCGGGGGCAAGGCCATGAGCTTTGGTAAGAGCAAGGCCAAACTGCTGACCGAGGACCAGACCAAGGTTACCTTTAAAGATGTGGCGGGCATAGACGAGGCCAAGCAGGATGTCGAAGAGATAATCGATTTTCTAAAAGACCCGAAGAAATTTACGCGCCTTGGCGGCCGTATACCCAAAGGCGTGCTGCTGGTAGGCAGTCCCGGTACGGGTAAAACCCTCCTGGCCAAGGCCATAGCGGGTGAGGCCGACGTGCCGTACTTTTCCATATCGGGTAGTGATTTTGTCGAGATGTTTGTCGGCGTTGGCGCCTCGCGCGTACGCGACCTCTTTATACAGGGCAAGAAGAACGCGCCGTGCATCATCTTCATCGACGAGATAGACGCAGTCGGAAGGCACAGGGGCGCGGGTCTCGGCGGAGGACACGACGAGCGCGAGCAGACCCTTAACCAGCTACTGGTTGAGATGGACGGTTTCGAAAGTAACGAGGGCGTTATCATTGTCGCCGCTACGAACCGTCCGGACGTACTCGATCCGGCGCTCTTAAGGCCCGGCAGGTTCGATCGTACCGTTATAGTTCCGAAGCCCGATGTTAAAGGGCGCGAAGAGATTCTCAAGGTACACGCGAAGAAGACTCCGCTCGAAGAGGATGTCGAATTAAAGGTATATGCGCAGGGCACACCGGGCTTTTCAGGGGCCGATCTGTCGAACCTCGTAAATGAGGCCGCTCTTATGGCGGCCCGCAGGGGCAAGGAGTCTGTCGGCAAGAGCGAATTTGACGAGGCCAAGGATAAGCTGCTCATGGGTTCCGAGCGCAAGTCCATGATAATCAGCGACGACGAAAAGAAGAATACGGCCTATCATGAGGCGGGCCATACGCTAGTAGCGCGTCTCATACCCGGCACCGATCCTATACATAAGGTCTCGATCATTCCGAGGGGCATGGCGCTGGGTCTCACTCAGCAGCTCCCGATAGACGAGAAGCATACATATGACAAAGAGCATCTTCTCGATAATATCTGCGTGCTTATGGGCGGTAGAGTCGCCGAAGAGCAGGTCTTAAAACATATGACCACCGGCGCGGGCAACGATATCGAACGAGCCACCGAGCTTGCGCGTAAGATGGTATGCGAGTGGGGCATGAGCGATACGATAGGCCCGCTGACCTTTGGCAAGAAGGAAGAACATGTCTTTCTCGGTATGGAGACCGGTCAGGGCCGTAACTTTAGCGAGCAGACCGCAATCGAGATAGATACCGAGATTAAAAAGACCGTAATGGGGAGTCACAAGAGGGCGACAAAACTTCTTGTCGATAATATAGATAAGCTACATAAGCTTGCCAAGGCCCTGCTCGAAAAGGAGGTCCTCGACGGTGACGAAGTTGAGGAGATCGTCTTTGGCACGAAACCGCCGAAGCGAAAGTCGCCTCCGAAGGTCGAGCCGCCCGAGTCCGATCAGTCAAGGAGCGCGGATGAGGCTCCGCCCGTAAAAGATAAGGTCAAGCCTGGTCCGCTCGAACCACTTGGCATAAGCCATGAAGGTGTGACTCCGGCCAAACCCCCGGCGAAGTAGCTTTGAACGAAGAGTCGACTTTAAAAATTATACGGCGGCTCTCGTAGCGGTTTTAAGGTCACAAGCGCAGAGTGTTACCATGCGGAGAGTTTATTGGAACTGCCTTTAAGACGCCTTGAAATAGACAGGGAACCGTCCCGTCGCCATTCATTGCAGTCTGCCCGATTCGGTCGGTCCGAGTCTGCGGGTCGGTCATCGCAACTTGGCGATCCGGGTGGTGATACGGGCCGCAGAGTCCCGAAAAAGTCCTCCTCATACCTCAAGGCCGATAGATTTACACCGGCCGAGACCAATACTTTTAAAGAGCCTTCCACCTCTACTATTGCCGGCGAGTCGAAGCTCACCGTCGGCGGAAAGTTGCGCGGTTTTACAGCAGGGGCCGGTGCCGCCGCATTCTCACTAAGGGGCCGGGGGCGCATACTTGAGTCTTCGGGCCGAACGCTTATAATGGGAATACTTAACGTCACCCCCGATTCATTCTCGGACGGTGGCGATTTTTTAGATCCTATTGCGGCGCTCGAAAGGGCGCGCCGGATGGCGGGCGACGGGGCCGATATAATCGATATCGGAGGCGAATCGTCAAGGCCGGGCGCAGAACCGGTATCTACGGATGAAGAGCTTAGACGCGTCGTGCCGGTCGTGGAAGTACTTGCGAAAGAGGGACTTTTCGTATCTGTCGATACGGTAAAGTCCGCAGTTGCAAGAGAAGCGCTCATTGCCGGGGCGTGGATGATAAATGATATTAGCGCGCTTACGGCAGACCCGCTTATGGCAGGGGTCGTTTCGGAATATGAAAGCGCTGTGACTTTAATGCATAAACGCGGCCTTCCCGGTTCGATGCAGGGCAATGTCGAGTACGAGAACCTTACGGGCGAGGTCATAGACTACCTGGCTGGGCGTATTGAGTTCGCGGTCGCTTCCGGCATAGGACGCGCTTCTATAGCCATAGATCCGGGTCTGGGTTTTGGAAAGTCTGCCGAGGGCAACTTTGAGCTTATTAGTAGGCTTGAAGTCTTTAAGTCCCTTGGTCTTCCCGTGCTCGTAGGGCCGTCGAGAAAGTCCTTTATCGGACACACCCTGGGCGACGCCGGTGCAGGGACGGATGACAGGTTGTACGGAACGCTCGCGGCGGTAACGGCCTCGATACTCAACGGGGCATCTATCGTTAGGGTGCATGATGTGAAAGAGAGCGCAGAGGCCGCTCTAGTGGCCGACCGCTTAAAGATCTATTAAAATATGTGGGATGACCCTGTTTTAAGTGTCCGGTTTCTTGTCAAGATTATTATGGCTGCGGGGTCGGTCATTGTTCTGGCCGGACCTATATTGGGTGATTATCCATAGAGGAAGTAACTAACGAGGTCTAACTGGTGCTGGAAGAATTTTTAAGTTTTACGGGTTTGGTGGCGGTTATCGATATCCTTATCGTCGCTACCCTTCTCTATTGGCTAATGATCCTTATCAAGGGGACGCGCGCGTCTCGCATGGTATGGGGCATCGGCATCATCGTGGTCGTCTATTTTGTCTCCCAGCGCGCCGGGCTCATGACGTTACACTGGATACTCGATTACTTCCTCGGCTCGATCATCATCGTTATCATCGTCGTATTCCAACAGGATATCCGGCGCGGACTCATGAAGATGGGCGGTCCTTTCAGTTCTCGCGGGCTTCATGTGGGCGCCGAGTTTATAGACGAGATAGCCGGAGCCGCCTCCGCTCTTTCGATAGAAAAGACAGGGGCGCTCGTGGCGATAGAGCGTAAAGGAGACCTTACCGGCCTTGCCGAGGCAGGGACCAAGCTTGATTCAAGAGTCTCTAAAGAATTGCTCATGTCTATATTCAATCCCGACTCTCCTCTTCACGACGGCGCGGTTATCGTTAAGGACCACCGTATTACGCGGGCCGGCACCATACTGCCGCTTACAGACCGCGAGTTAGATCATTCGCTAGGCACGCGTCACAGGGCGGCCCTCGGCCTCACCGAAGAGGCCGACTCGGTAGTCGTCGTTGTTAGCGAAAAGACGGGCGAGATATCGGTCGCGGTCGGCGGCTCACTTGAGGGCGGCTACGACTACGAGAGGCTGGTCTTGCGCCTTAAAGAGTTATTTATGTCAGCGACCGAGTCCAGGCACAGGCCCTGGTGGCACTTTTATAGGGAGAAGGCGGGTGAGTGACTTTTTCACAAAAAATATCGGCCTTAAGGTCCTGGCGCTCGTATTCTCTATCTGCCTTTGGTTCTTCGTTGGTGGCTTAAAGACGAAAGAAGTAGGCTTTCTCGTAAAGCTCGATACCGTCGGCCTCTCAAGGGATATGTCTCTTACCATGGCTCCGCCCGATGGGGTAGAGGTAAAGCTCTCCGGGCCTAACGGCATAATCAGCAAGCTTTCACCGGGACAGGTAAAGGTCACGGTTGATCTATCGGCCGCCACCGAGACACCGGCCTTTTTTGCACTCACAAAGTCTAACGTGGAGGTCCCGTTGGGAGTGAGGGTATTGAGTATATATCCGAATTCATTTGAGGTCAGGGCCGAGAGATTCCTTACCAAGATGGTTAAGGTGATGGTCAACTTCAAGGGAACCCCGGCGAGGGGTTTTAGCGCCGTTTCGCTAACCGCGGTACCTGGAGAGGTCGAGGTTGTCGGCAATAAGAAGAGGCTTGCCGCTTTAAAGAGAGTATATACCGAACTGATAGATATAGAGGGTTTTGATCAGTCACGGATGTTGCCCGCCGCGCTCGATCTGCCCGGTTGGGTTGAACGGGTCGAACCGGAAGCAGTAGAAGCGCAGATAACCATACAGGCGGCTCAACCTATAGCGCAGCCTTCTTCAGAGTCTTCCGGTGAGCCTTCTAAAGTAGAGTAGGGTTGCGGCCCGGGCCGCATAAAGATTTTTATAATAGATTAAATCAAATTAGAG
Source organism: Deltaproteobacteria bacterium (assembly GCA_029262535.1). Lineage (GTDB taxonomy): Bacteria > Desulfobacterota > GWC2-55-46 > GWC2-55-46 > JAJCZF01 > JAJCZF01. The sequence goes on along the minus strand of JAJCZF010000050.1, from coordinate 43,657 downwards.
GCAAGAGGTTTTTATAGATGGCAGAGAAGAGATTATTCGGCACCGACGGTGTAAGGGGCATAGCCAATACTCCGCCAATGACGGCGGAGACGGCGCTATCGCTTGGTCGCGCTATCGCATATATGTTTAAGCAGGAACCGCGCAGGCATCGCATAGTCATAGGTAAGGATACGCGCCTCTCCGGTTATATGCTTGAGGGCGCGATGATGGCGGGCATATGCTCGATGGGTGTTGACGTCTTGCTTGTAGGGCCGCTTCCGACACCGGGCATCGCCTATATAACCTCTTCGATGAGGGCCGACGCCGGTGTCGTCATATCGGCCTCGCATAACGCCTATCAGGATAACGGGATAAAGTTCTTCTCCAATAACGGTTTTAAGCTTTCCGACGCCATGGAGCTGGAGCTTGAGTCTTTTATATTCGATGACAATGACCCGGCGCACCGCCCAACCGCCGACGATGTTGGAAAGGCCTACCGTCTGAACGACGCGAGGGGGCGTTATGTCGTCTCGATAAAGAATACCTTCCCAAAGGAGCTTAGCCTCGACGGCATGAGGGTCGCCGTGGACTGCGCCAACGGCGCCGCTTATAAGGTTGCGCCCGAGGTCTTCAGGGAGCTTGGCGCAGAGGTCGTCTCTATTGGCGTAAAACCTGACGGTCAAAATATCAATAAAGACTGCGGCGCGTTGTACCCGGACAATATTAGCCGGGTAGTCAAGGATACAGGCGCGCATATCGGCATAGCGATAGACGGAGACGGCGACCGTTGCATAATAGTGGACGAAAAGGGCACGGTACTGACAGGCGACCACCTGATGGCCATAGCCGCTACGGCCATGATACGCGAGGGAACGTTAAAGAATAATATACTGGTCTCGACGATAATGTCCAACGCCGGCCTCGATGAAGCCATGGAAAAGGCCGGGGGAACCGTCGTTAGGACAGGCGTCGGAGACCGTTACGTCGTAGAGGAGATGATCCGCCGCGGCGCGAATCTCGGCGGGGAGCAGTCGGGCCACGTAATATTTTTCGACCATACGACTACCGGCGACGGCACCATAAGCGCTCTACAGATTCTGGCGCATATGGTCAGGGACGGCAAGCCGCTTTCAGAGCTTGCCTCCGTCATGCAGACATACCCGCAGGTACTTTTGAATGTTAAGATCAAAGAGAAGAAGAATCTCGACGAGATAGAATCGATAAAAAAGGGGCTTTCGAGCGTTATAGAAAGGCTCGGTAAACGAGGACGCGCCTTTATAAGATATTCCGGCACCGAACCTCTCGCACGTATCACGGTCGAGGGGCCCGATGAAAAAGAGATAAACGACTACGCCGCCGAACTTGAATTTTTGGTAAAAAAGGAGCTTTCTTAATGGCGACACTTACTGTCAATGTTGACCACGTAGCGACGGTGCGCCAGGCAAGGCTCGACACTGAGCCCGATCCGGTATTTGCCGCTGGACTCGCAGAGCTTGCCGGGGCCGACGGTATTACCGTTCACCTGCGCGAAGACCGCCGCCATATACAGGATAGAGATGTCGAGGTAATACGTCAGACCTGTAAGACTCGCCTCAACCTTGAGATGGCGGCTACCGAAGAGATGATAGCAATTGCGCTTCGCATCAAGCCTGATATGGTCTCGCTCGTTCCGGAAAAACGAGAAGAGCTTACGACAGAGGGCGGGCTTGATGTAGTCAAGCATGAAGCCGATATAAAGAAGGCCACTGAGGCGCTTAAGGCTGGCGGTATCTACGTGAATCTTTTTATCGATCCGTCTCCCGCGCCAATTGAAGCCGCCTCGCGTATCGGGGCAGACGGCGTGGAGCTGCATACTGGTACCTACGCAAACGCGCCGCTTGGTGAAAGGCGCGATGTCGAACTGGGTAAGATCGCCGCAGGCGCTTCCCTTGCCGCGAGTCTTGGGTTAAAGGTTCATGCCGGACACGGGCTTGATTATCGAAATATCGAACCGGTCCGGGAGATACCGGAGATAGAAGAGTTCGCAATAGGTTTTTCGATCATCGCCCGCTCGGTTATCGTAGGCATGGAACGCGCCGTCGCCGAGATGGTAGAGCTTGTAAGGTAGGTTATGATAGAAGGCACAGGCATAGATATAGTTGATATAGGCCGCTTTAAGAGGGCTGTGGAACGGCACGGGGAGCGTCTCTTGCTTCGCTTATTTACCGACGGTGAGCTATCTTATTGCATAGGAAAGAGGAGGCCCGAAGAGCACCTTGCCGCCCGCTTCGCGGCAAAGGAGGCATTTTTTAAGGCCACCAATAACAGGTCCAACCCCTTCAGGTTCAGGGAGGTCGATATAAGGAGAGACGCCGACGGAAGGCCCTATATAGTATCAACACACCTTGGCAAGGGCCAAAGATCTTCGCTTGCCATGTCGCACGACGGAGGTTTTTCAATCGCCCAGGTCGTGGTGGAGTCTATATAGTGAAGCTTGTCAGCCCGAAGGTTATGCGGTCGCTCGACGCGCTGGCAATGAGCCGTTACGGTCTGACCGGCCTCCAGTTGATGGAGAACGCCGGACGAGGAGTGGCCGAATGCGCCCTTGAGCTTTTGAAAGAATCTAAAGGCACATGGGTATCTATCCTTGCGGGCAAGGGTAATAATGGCGGCGACGGATTTGTAGTTGCGCGCTTTTTAAAAAACCGCGGTTATAATGTAAAGGTATTTTCAACCGCGCCGGTATCTGCTTTTAAGGGGGACGCGGCTATAAACGCGCGAGTATGGCGCAAGATGTCCGGCGAGACTATCGTTATAAAGAAGATAGCCGAGCTTGAAAAAGAGGCTTCTTTCCTGAAACATTCGGTGCTTATAGTAGACGCGCTGCTTGGCACCGGCATTACGAGTGAAGTTCGCGGCGTAACCGCAGGTATTATAGATTACATTAACGGCCTGGACAGGTCTGTACTTTCTGTAGATATTCCGTCCGGTATCGACGGCCTTACTGGCGCGGTACTTGGAAGCGCGATACGTGCCGAGGCAACGGCGACGATGGCTATCTCCAAGATCGGCCTCCACATATATCCCGGCAGGGAATACGCGGGCAAGGTAGCTGTCGTTGATATAGGTATGCCCGCCACTCTCTTTGAGGATAGGCGTTTGAGGTGGACCCTTATAGACGAGCGCTTCGCCGGCTCGGTTCTGGAGTCGAAAGAGGTCGATTCGCATAAGGGCTCAAATGGGCGCCTTCTGGTCGTCGCCGCTTCTCCCGGCCTGACCGGGGCGGCATATATGGCCTCAATGGGCGCGATCAGGGCGGGAACAGGGCTTGTTACACTTGGGGTTCCGGCCTCTCTCAATCCGGTAATGGAGGCCAAGACTACCGAGGCCATGACCGTTGCGCTACCTGAGACCGAGTCGGGCAGACTTTCTTCCGATGCGGTAGATGCCATTTTAGAGGCCGCTTCGGGTAAAGACGCTATTGTTATAGGGCCGGGGCTTGGTCTTGACGAAGATATTACAAAACTATTAAAGGCCCTCTTGAAACCCGGCATCTTGGATATCCCGCTCTTGCTTGATGCCGACGCTCTGAACGCGCTTTCTGGCTCTGCTTCAGCCATAAAACGATCCGGGCTGGAGGTAGTTATAACCCCCCATCCGGGCGAGGCCGCGAGGCTCCTGGGTGTGGGTATAGAAGATATACTTAAAGACAAGGTCGGCGCGGCGGAGCTTTTGGCGAAGAAGAGCGGCGCGGTTACGATTCTAAAAGGCGCCGGCACGGTTATCGCTACGCCCGGTAAAGAGATATTTATAAACCCGACAGGCGACGCTTCGCTCGCAACCGGCGGCACGGGTGATATCCTCTCCGGTATCATTGGGGCCTTGCTTGCGCAGGGCAAGGGCGCGCTTGCGAGCGCTGTGACAGGAGTATATCTGCACGGCCTTGCCGCCGAGTCTATCACCGAGGCGTTGGACGGCACGAGCGGCATGGCCGCCACCGACCTGCTTGTCTCCATACCGCCGGTTATGAACCGGCTTGTAGAGGTCGAATAATATGGATATTGAAAAGAAGATATTAGAGAGCGATAGCGAAGCTCGCACCATAGCGCACGGCGAGGAATTTGCCAAGGGCCTTCGCGCCGGAGACGTTCTTGCGCTCATCGGCCCTCTCGGAGGCGGCAAGACCCACTTTGTAAAGGGGCTTGCCCAGGGGCTGGGCCTTACCGGTTATGTAAAGAGTCCGAGTTATACGATAGTGAATATATACGAGGCCCAGAGCGGTAAGGGTTATTGCTGTCAGGATGTATGCGAGACCTGTGTTGATGAGATGGACCGGGGGCTCGACCTCTACCACATAGATCTCTACAGGCTCGCCGAAGGCGACCTCTTTGAGACCGGCGTAGAAGAGTATATTCACGGCGAGGGAATATCGGCTGTGGAGTGGGCCGAACGCGCGCCGGAGGTCTTGGAAGAGGCGCGTTTTATTTTGACATTCTCATATGACGGTGAAGATAATAGACTTATTGAGATAGAAGAGAAAATTAAAAACTGAGGGGAATTTCATGAAAGAATTTGATCTGGTAATAATAGGCGGCGGACCTGGCGGATATGTCGCCGCCATACGCGGGGCGCAGCAGGGCGCGAAGGTTGCGCTCGTGGAAAAGAGAAAGCTCGGCGGCACTTGCTTGAATTGGGGTTGCATACCGACAAAGGCGCTTTATCATTCTGCCAAAACACTCTCGACCGCAAAGAAGGCCGCGGCCTTCGGCGTTAATACCGGCGAGGTTACTTTCGACCTCGCTACGGCCGTGGGGCGTAAGGACGAGGTCGTAGATAAACTGGTCGGCGGCGTAGGACAACTCCTTAAGGGCAACGGCGTAGAGGTCTTTAACGGCGCGGGTCTTATAGACGGGCCGGGGCGTATCACCGTAAAACGTCACGGTGAGGGCGAAGAGATGGGCGCGAAGAATATCATTATCGCAACCGGCTCGGAGCCTGCCATGATACCGGCATTTAATATCGATAGAAAGAATATCCTGACTTCGACCGAGATGTTAGACCTTAAAGAGGTTCCCGAATCGCTGCTCATCATAGGCGGCGGTGTTATGGGTTGCGAGTTTGCAAATATATTTGCGCGTTTCGGTTCGAAGGTTACGATAATAGAGCTTCTGCCGACGATTCTTTCGACCGAAGACAAGCAGGTCGTGCGCACCGTTGCCAAGAGATTCAAGGAGCTAGCCGTCGATGTGCTGACCGAGGTCATGGTCGAGTCTGTCGAGGCGACAGAGGACGGTGTTACGACGCGCCTTAAAGACGGGCGCGAATTTAAGACAAGCAAGGTTCTTGTTTCCATAGGTCGTTCCTTTAACTCCAATGGACTTGGGCTTGAGGAGTTAGGTGTTGAGCTCGATCGCGGTTCGATAAAGGTAAACGACAAGATGGAGACCAATGTAAAAGGTCTTTATGCCATAGGTGATGTTACGGGTGGAATGTTGCTCGCTCACGTCGCCAGCGCCGAGGGCGGTGTCGCCGTAACGAACGCGCTTGGCGGTAACGACACGATGAATTATGACGTAATCCCGGCCGGAATATTCACCGACCCGGAGAGAGCGAGTGTCGGTCTGCGTGAAAAGGACGCGAAAGAAAAAGGAATCGATGTGAAGGTAGGACGTTTCCCGTATGCCGCCTCGGGCAAGGCGCTCGGCATGGGAGAGGGTGACGGTTTTTGCCAGATCGTAGCCGATCCGGGCACCGATAAGGTTCTAGGGGCGGCCATAGTCGGCGCGCACGCGACCGACCTTATCGGAGAGTTAACGCTTGCTATGAAGGCCGGCATAACGGTTAAGGGTATAGTAGAGACGGTTCACGCCCACCCGACGCTGCCGGAGATTGTTCTTGAGGCTGCCGAGGATGTACACGGAGAGGCCGTGCATAAGATCTCACGCTCAAGTAAAACGAGAAGGTAATATGGCGCTGATAGTACAAAAATTCGGCGGCACATCGGTAGGAACTGTCGAGAAGATCAAAAATGTCGCCTCTCGCGTTACGGCTACGAAACAGGCAGGGAACGACGTCGTCGTCGTGCTCTCGGCTATGAGCGGAGAGACTAACCGTCTCGTAGGGCTTGCCAAAGAGGCCGGGGCGAGTTCTGGCAGGGAATATGACGTAGTGCTATCGACCGGCGAGCAGGTTTCTATAGGGCTTCTTTCGATCATTCTTCAGGGGATGGGCCATGAGGCTCTATCCATGCTCGGCTCCAGGGTGCCGATAAGGACCAATGCGCATTTTTCAGCCGCAAAAATCGAAAATATAGGCAAAGAAAATATTCTAAACGCCTGTAAAGATGGTAAAATAGTGGTGGTACCGGGTTTCCAGGGCGTGGACGCGCAAGGAAATACCACGACACTCGGCAGAGGCGGCTCAGATACGACAGCCGTTGCGCTTGCGGCGGCGCTTGAAGCCGATCTCTGCGAGATATATACCGATGTCGAGGGTGTATTTACGACCGACCCGTCGATATGTAGCGACGCGAGAAAGATGGAAAAGATTTCGTATGACGAGATGCTCGAGATGGCGAGCCTTGGGGCCAAGGTGCTCCAGACCCGCTCCGTGCAATTCGCAAGACGTTTTAACGTGCCCCTGATGGTCCGCTCGTCATTTACCGAGACCATCGGCACGCTCGTATGCAAGGAGGATGAAGATATGGAACGCGCCGCCGTCTCTGGTGTAACTTATAATAAAAAAGAGGCCAAGATCTCTGTTGTACGTGTGCCGGACAGGCCGGGCGTGGCGGTAAAATTATTCAAGCCGCTCTCCGAGGCCGGTATAAATGTCGATATGATAGTGCAGAATATCAGCCACGAAGGACATACCGATATGACCTTCACCGTCACCGACGATGACTATGAAGAGGCCTTCGCCTTAGTAAAGGAGACCGCCGACGCGCTGGAAGCCCATGACGTTATCGCTGATCAGGAGATAGCAAAGCTATCGATAGTCGGCGCGGGCATGAAGACACACGCCGGCGTGGCCACGAAGATGTTTGAGACACTATCGGAAGAGGGCATAAATGTCCAGATGATATCTACCTCCGAGATAAAGGTCTCTGTCGTGATAGACGAAAAATATACCGAGCTTGCGGTCAGGGTATTACATGACGCCTTCGGTCTGGCCGATTCGGATGTTAAAGAAGAAGAATATTAAGAAGATGCCAAAGCAGTCAAAAAAGCCAAAGAAGCCAAAGAAGAAAGACAATAAGGTCACGCTCTATGATACGACGCTTCGTGACGGCACTCAGGCCGAGGATATATCCTTTTCGGTCGAGGATAAGGTGCGTATAACTCGCGCGCTCGACGACCTTGGTTTACATTATGTCGAAGGCGGATGGCCCGGCTCCAATCCGAAGGACGTCGAGTACTTTGAGCGCATGCGCTCTATGAAGCTGAAAAATAGCAGACTTGTCGCCTTTGGTTCGACACGCAGGGCCGATAAAAAGCCCCATTACGACCCAAGCCTTCGGGCGCTCGTAAAGGCCGGGACCCCGGCGGTGACGATATTCGGTAAGAGTTGGAAATTGCATGTGACGAGCGCCTTGAGGGTGCCGCTCGGACAGAATCTAGATATGATATTCGATTCTGTCATCTATCTCAAAAAGAAGGTCGATACCGTCTTTTACGACGCGGAGCATTTTTTTGATGGATATAAGGACGACCCGGAATATGCCCTGAAGACCCTGAGGGCGGCTGAAGAGGCCGGGGCCGAGTGCCTTGTGCTCTGTGACACAAACGGCGGCACACTGCCTCATAAGATCGCCGAGATAGTGCACGAGGTCAGGGGCGCGACTGCCACGCCCATAGGTATACACGCCCATAACGACTCGGGCGTCGGCGTGGCTAATTCCATTATGGCGGTAAGCGAGGGGGCCTCGCACGTTCAGGGTACGATAAACGGATTCGGAGAGAGATGCGGCAACGCCGACCTCGTTTCGGTAATACCGGCCCTTGCGCTCAAGATGGATAAAAAGACGCTTCGTCCTTCGTATCTGAAGAAACTAAGCCGTACCTCAAGGTTCATATTCGAGCTTGCCAACTTCGCTGGCTCAAAGCACCAGCCATATGTCGGCAGCGCAGCCTTCGCACACAAGGGCGGCATACATGTCAGCGCGGTGGAACGCAACCCGGAAACCTATGAGCATGTAGACCCGGTACTCGTTGGCAATAGACGTCGCGTGCTCGTTTCCGACCTGTCGGGACGCGCAAACCTCATAAACAAGGCGCGCGAGTTCGGCATAAAGCTCGACCCCAAGTCGCGCTCGGTTAAACGTCTGCTCGATAAGTTAAAGATGCTCGAACACGCAGGTTACCAGTTTGAAGGGGCCGAGGCGAGCTTTGAGCTTATGATGCGAAGGGCCGTAGAGAAGAAGAAGGTAAGTTACTTCAAGCTTCTGGGTTTTAAGGTTATAGAGGAAAAGGATAATGATCACCTCTATACCGAGGCGACGATAAAGCTTGAGGTAGGCGGCAAGGTCGAACATACCGCCGCAGACGGCAACGGCCCGGTAAACGCCCTTGACCGCGCATTAAGAAAGGCGCTTCTTAAGTTTTATCCCTCGCTTAAAGAGGTCCGTCTCATAGACTTCAAAGTCCGCGTTCTCGAAGGCGGCGCGGGAACGGCCTCGAAGGTGCGCGTGCTCGTTGAGAGCGGCGACAAGACCGACAAGTGGGGCACGGTCGGAGTATCCGAGAACGTCATAGAGGCGAGCTGGCAGGCGCTTGTAGACGGGCTCGAATATAAACTATACAAAGACGAAAAAAGCAAAAAATGATCTTTTCCCCGCCACACAGGTGTGGTTTTATATTCGCGGAATAGATCTTAAGCTGCATGAAAGCCCTTTATCCGCGTTTATCTTTCCACATAGAGTCGCGGACAAGGAAATTTGTTTCATCTCGGAAATTGATTGGTAAAAATTAAAACCGCAACCGTGCAGAGCGCATCTGGAGTACTTTTATCATGAAGAAAGCGCCCACAACCAGTCCGTTTATAGTGATCGCCCTGGCTATCCTTGCTCTCTTCATCCTGAAGGGGGGCGAGCTGCCATATCAAAGTACATTCCAGATAATTAAAGGAGCAGGACCAGAGGGCCGCCTTCCTGTCCCTGCCGCTGAGAGCGCTGAGACAAGGCTCGACCTCAACAGCGCCTCCATAGAGGAGCTAACTCTGCTGCCCGGCATAGGGCGCATACTGGCCGAGAGGATAGTGGCCAGGCGCGGTGAGGGCGGTTTTAAGAGTGTCGATCAGGTCGGCGGCGTACACGGTATAGGCCGGGAAAAACTCGACACCATGAAACGTTATGTCCACATTCCAAGGCCAAGGCCAAAGCCCGGGCCAGAGTCCGGTAAAACCGGAGGTAAGGAAAGATAATGACAGATATCCTAGACACATTAAAGGTCAAAGAGGGCGAGTTGGAGGCCCTTATAGAGAAGGCCCATGCAAAGGCCACTGCACAAAAAGAAGAGGCCCGAAAGAAGGCCATTGAGTTCAGGGTGACCAGAGAGGATGAACTCATGGCGGAGTTATCAGAGCTTGAGGGGACGAGGATGCGCGAGATGGAAGAGGAACTGCACGCCATCGATTCCGGCTCGCTTTCGGACGTAAAGGCATTAAGAGCGAAGGCCGAGGGCCGTATGGACGACGCCGTGCGAGTTGTAAAGAGGCTGATACTGGAGGATCAATAGAGGCTGTGATCAAGGAGATGAGCAAGGTCCAGATACTCGGGCCGAAGAGTATGCTTTCCGAGGCGATAAACGCGCTTCACGCCCTTGCGGTCGTCCATATTGAGACCACCAGGGAGTGCTCCGACCTTGACGAGACCTACTTTAAACGCATGCCGCTTCAGCGCGATAAGGTAGAGGAGAAGACCGAGCTTCACAAGGCGCTTGAGGAACTTAAAAATCTCTTATTTCTCCTAAAGAGGCCGCTTCGAGTAGAGCCGGTTACTATCTCGCGCGTGCAGATAAACGAGGCGCTCAAGGAGGCCGAAAAGATAGAGGAGAAGGTGCGCAGTCTCCATGCCGAGCGTGAATCGCTCGTTGAGGAGCTTACCGGTATCGGACGTTACGAGCGCGTGCTCCGGGGCTTTGCAACCCTTGTAACGCGCCTCGGAGGGCTTAAGAACTTTGATATTATAGGTCTTACGCTTGAAAAGAACCGCGCAGATATAATCACCCTTATCGAGGGTGAGTTGATGGAGATAACCGGCGGCAAGTATGAGATATATACAAAAGACCTCGATGATACGACAAAGGGGCTGGTCCTGGCCTATCCGTCGCGTTTTTCTTTTAAGGTCAGGTCCCTTATAAGCGGCGAGGCCTTGAACGAGATACGTTTGCCCGATAAGTACGGCGATATGGCCTTGCTTGATGTTTTGAAGAATATGACGATTCGTAAGGAGCAGATACCCTGGCTCATCCACGAGTTGGAGAAGGATACCGATGAAATAAGCGAGTTATGGTTTGGCAGGATCGAGGGGCTTATTAAGGCCGTAGAGAATACGCTAGACGAGATAGGGGTCCTCTCCTACTGCGCCCAGACCAGGCACGCCTTTGTTATCGAGGGCTGGGCGCCGCGAGAGATGACCGGCCCCCTTACAGATAAGTTCAAAGAGATCTTTTCCGATAAGGTAATGGTCCGCGAACTGGCGGTAAAAGATAAAGAGACCCCGCTCATCCCCGTTCATGTGCATAACCCGCGCATCATAAGGCCTTTTGAGATATTTTTAAAGGCCCTGCCCACACCCAAGTACGGTTCGGTGGACCCGACCGTCTTTATCGCCATCTTTTTTCCTACATTCTTTGGCCTTATCGTAGGGGATGTGGCCTACGGGCTGATTATCTTAATACTCGGACTTATCCTTCGCAAGGTAACGAAGGGTAAGGACTTTTTTCAAAACGCGGCCTACGTCTTTACGATATGCGGTATGTCGGCAATCGTCTTCGGTTTTCTCTTTGGCGAGGCCTTTGGAGATCTCGGAGAGAGGCTCAATATTATGCACCCGATAGTATTCGACCGGGTCAGGGCGCTAACGACATTTTTGCTCTTATGTGTCGGCATAGGTGTCGGACATGTGCTTCTCGGTTTTGTTATAGGCATGGTAAACCACCTTTCAAGGGGTAAGAGGAAGGAGGCCGCGGCTAAGTTTTCATACCTGATGCTGACTATTTCGTTCCTCTTTACCGTGGGTGTAATGATGAACTACCTGCCTGTGGAGCTTAAAACGCCCGGCCTTATCGCGCTTGGCATATTCTTCCTTCTGGTAATATTTTTCGAAGGAGTGATCGGACCTCTTGAGTTTATCTCCACACTTGGTAATATAATAAGTTATATGCGTATCATGGCGGTCGGCACGGCCTCGGTCGTGATGGGCATGGTCGCAAACGAGATCGGCGGCCTTACGGGTTCTGTCTTTCTCGGTGTGGTCATAGCCGGGGCGCTGCATACGCTTAATATCGGGCTTGCCATACTAAGCCCGTCGATACAGTCGATGAGGCTCCAGTACGTAGAGTTCCTGAGTAAGTTCTACGAGGGCGGCGGCAGAGAGTACAAACCCTTTAAGAAGAAGTAGAGGCGGTCGCCTCTTTTATTTCGCGAAGGAAGGTTTATCGTGGCCGAAGGTTTCTGGTCCGCGTTGCGGGTCGAGATAAGCTTATTAACCGGTCTTGTTTTCTAATAGAATTTTTCTAATAATCGGAGGTATAAAATGGAACAAGGTATAATAGCCATTGCGGCGGCTCTGGCGATAGGCATCCCGGCCCTGGCAACGGCATGGGCACAGGGTAAGATAGGCGCTGCCGGAGCAGGAACGCTCGCGGAAAAGCCAGAGCTTGGCGGTCTTATGATCATAATGGTCGCAATACCTGAGACGATGGTGCTTCTTGGTTTTGTCGTCGCCTTCTTGATACTTAAATAGGGGCCGATACTCTTCAGGACAGGTTTCTTTTGACAGGCCGGTTTTGCCTGCATCTATGCGCGCTTCGTCTGTTATTTATAATTGCGTTTAGCGCTCGTTCTTGCTTGAAGAGTAAGGGTGAATTTGAAAAATATGGGACATGATGAACTTTTAGGAGCCCTCGAAGAAGAGGGCCGCGCCGAGCTGAAGCGTATAGCGGACGAGGCCGCTGCCGAGGTATGCTCTATTACTGAGTCTGCCGAGCGCGCGGCGCTTGCCGAGCGTGCCAAGCGCTTTCTTACTCTCGAAAACGAGATAGACGCTCGTAGGACGGCCCGCGTCAACAAGGCCCTGCTTGGGGCCAAGGGCGCGATACTCAAGGTCAAACACGAGCTTATAAACGGAGCCGTGGATGAGGCGGTTCGCCGTATAGCTCAGAGCGACGAATATCCGTCGGTGCTCGCAGATTTCTACGAAGAACTCCTGGAAAGATGGACACACGGAACTCCGAGGGTATTGGTAAACCCGGCCGACGTTGCACACCTGAAAGCCTTGAACGAGACCGTCGAAGGCGACGCGAAGGTAAGTCTAGGCGTGTTATTTGAGTCGGAGGACGGCACGGTCTCTTATGCCAATACCATTGAAGGGCGTATTGAGCGGATACGCAACAAGCTCTTGCCGAGGCTCGAAGAGAGTCTGTTTTCAGAGTAGCAATTCTTTAAAAGGTTTTTCTAATGGACATACATTATCTAAATGCAAGGGTGCGCGGCCTCAGGTCGAGGCTCTATAGAGAGCCGGACTACGACGGTTTTATATCGCTTGACGGCGGCATAGAGGGGCTGATAGATTCGCTACGCGGCGGCCCGTACGGTCCTTATATAACGGTAGCCGACCGGCCTGGAATCGGGCCGGACAGTATACTTTCCGACGGGCTTCGCGCGGGGCTAAAGTCCTCTTTTAATACCGTCTGGAAGGCGTCGGACGGTAAGATAAGGCTTTACCTCAAGGGCCTATTTTCACTATGGGAGGTGACCAACCTCAATTCGGTCATAAGGGGCGTTGACCAAGGCATTGGGCAAGATGAGATATTTGCTTCGCTCATTCCCGCCGGCGAGTTCGATATCGGAGCATTAAGGGAGCTATCATCGTCAAAGGGCATGAACGAGCTGCTCTCTCGCCTCACCGTCTGGTCCAGCCCCTATGCAAAGCCGATCAGAGAGGCTATGCCGGAGTACGTCAGGACCGGGCGGCTGGCCGCCATGGAGCTTGGGTTAGACAGGCTCGCTATGAATATACTCAACGAAGGCATAAAGGCGGGCGGTCCGAGTGGGTGCGTGCTCGCCGAGCTTCGTTCCTACCGGTCCGATTCGGTCAACCTCTTTACGCTCTTTAAAACACAGGGCGAGGGTTTTTCCAAAGAGGCGCTAGCGCCGTTATTTATGGAGGGCGGACGCACTCTCGATTGGAAGACATTCCTGGCGCTTTCAAAGACCGAAGAGCGGGACGATCTGCTTACCGGTTTTATCAGGGCCGTAAGTGAAGAGAGCTACAAGAGGGCGCTTCTCGATCTCGACAGCGGCGAGTTAAAGACAATAGAGGAGAGGATTGAGGCCGTGATGTTAAGGGCCCTGTCAAGGCTCATTATAACCGAACCTGAGAGTATTGCGCTGGTAGGGTGGTATATCTATTCCGCCTCCAGAGAGGTCTATAACCTGAGGATACTCGGCAGCTCAAAGCGTATGGGTATTCCAGACGGCGAGTGTAAGAGGATGCTCTCCATTCCGGGTACGGATGCCATGTGGGACGCTCAGTCTTCTTTACCGCGGGCGAGGGTTTAGGGCGATGGCGGAACTCTTGCTCATTACCGGCCCAAGGGCTTCCGACGGGTTTAAGCTCGGCGGCTTCGAGGTAAAAGAGCTGGATGAAGGAAGCGACGTGGACGAGGTCATGGAAGAGGTCGCCTCCGCCGACAAATACGGCCTTGTCTGTATGGAAGAGCGTTTTTTTGAAAAAATATCGGAGCGAGTAATAAAGAGGATAAGGAAAAAAGGTCTGCCCGTGATACTCTCAATGGAGATCCCGGAGAAATGGGGCGAGACGAGCGGCGGCGAATCACATATTGCGAGGCTCATTAGAAGGGCCATAGGTTATCAGATAAATATTAAAAAGTAGAGGACGTTTAAGGTTTAATGACTGAACCGATAGAGATAAGAGGCATTATAGAGGCCGTATCAGGCCCGACGGTAGTTGCTACCGGCATGCGCGGCGTAAAGATGCACACGACCGCCTATGTCGGCAATATCGGCCTTTTAGGAGAGATAATACGCCTGAACGGAGACCGCGCGACACTACAGGTCTATGAGGATACAGGCGGCCTATCGACCGGCGAGGAGGTCGTCTGCGACGGTCTGCCGCTTACGGCTATGCTCGGTCCGGGTCTGCTTACAGAGGTATTTGACGGTATCCAAAGGCCGCTTGCCGAGATGATGACCGGGGACGACCCCTTCATTCAGAGGGGCCTTACCATAACGCCGCTCGATCAGAATCGCCTCTGGACCTTCGTGCCTCTTAAAAAACAGGGCGACGTGGTCGAGACCGGTGATATTGTAGGCACGATAGAAGAGACAAAGACAATTACTCACCGTTTGATGGTTCCTCATGGACGCGGGGGGGTGATTAAGGATATAATGAGGGGCAATGTCACGGGTAGCGACCGTGTGGTCGTCTTTGAGGACGGCTCACATATGGGTATCTTCCAGCGCTGGCCCGTTAGGACGCCGAGGCCTGTAAAGAGAAAGCTGCCACCGGAGCTTCCCTTCATAACCGGCCAGAGGGTCTTTGATACGCTCCTGCCTGTGGCCGAGGGCGGCTGCGCTATCGTTCCCGGCGGCTTCGGCACCGGAAAGACGATGGTGGAGCAGGCAATAGCCAAGTATTCTCGTACCGATATCGTTATATATGTCGGCTGCGGCGAGCGTGGCAACGAGATTACCGATGTGCTTACGGAGTTCCCTGAGCTGATGGACCCGGAGACGGGCAGGCCGCTCTCGGAGCGCACCATAATAGTCGTTAATACCTCGAATATGCCGGTTGCGGCCCGCGAGGCGTCGATCTTTACCGGCATTACCATGGCCGAGTATTATCGCGACATGGGTTACCGGGTGGCCCTGATGGCCGACTCGCTTTCGAGATGGGCCGAGGCGTTACGCGAGATATCTTCGCGCCTCGAAGAGATGCCGGGCGAGGAGGGTTTTCCGCCTTATCTGGGAACGCTGCTTGGAGGTTTCTACGAGAGGGCCGGCAGGACCGAGTGCCTTGGCTCCGATTCCGAGAGACGCATCGGCGCGACAACGGTTATTGCGGCTATCAGTCCGCCCGGCGGAGACTTTTCAGAGCCGGTAACGCAGGCCTCCATGCGATTTGCCGGGACTCTATGGGCGCTGGACGCCGATCTCGCTTACCGGCGGCACTACCCGGCCGTGAGCTGGGAGACGAGTTATTCGCTCTATTATAAAAAACTCTCCGAGTGGTACGAGCGCGATGTGGCCCCGGATATGGTAGAACTTCGCGGCTGGCTCATGAACCTGCTTCAGAGAGAGAGCGAGGTCCGCGAGGTAGCGCAGATTATAGGAATCGACGCCCTTCAGGAGGCCGACCGCCTCATACTGGAGACTTCGCAGGTGGCCCGCGAGGCATTCCTCAGGCAGTCTGTCTTTGTCGAAAACGACGCATTCGCTACCTTTGAGAAGCAGTACTGGATGCTCAAGGTTATTCGCGCCTTTATGGACTGCGCCGAGGCGGCGCTTAAGTCCGGTTCTTATATAGACAGAATAATAGGGTCGCCCGTAAAGAGCAGACTTTTAAAGATGCAGTATGAAAAGAGCGAAGGTTTTAAGGATAAGGCCATGACCATAATAGGCGAAATAGAGTTGGCATTTACGGCTGAAGAAGATAGATAAAAGGTAAAAGCTAAAGGAGATGACGCATGAATATTTTTTCTAAAAAAGGGATTTTGATCGCCCTGGTACTTTCATTATTCGTATGGGCGCCTATAAGAACGCATGCCGACGACCACCCTGATCTCGACATCGACCTCGTTATGCACGCCCTTGAGGGTGAGAGCGGCGTGGTCTTTGATCTCATTCAGGAAGGTGTCGATGTCAATACCCTTAAGGTAGCTGGCTTCACTCCACTCATCGCCGCTGTTAAGTCTGGACATACGGAGACGACCAAGATACTTATCGACTACGGGGCGGATATAAACGCATGGGGCTCGGAGGGCGGACAGACCGCACTCACACTGGCCGTTCACGAGGGTTTTACCGAGATCGTCTCCATGCTGCTTGAAAACGGCGCGGATCCTTTGATGAGAGACGAGGCTGGACGCACGGCGATGATGGTTGCCGCCATAGAGGGACGCGCTGAATCGATGGCCGTCTTGATATCTAACGGAGCCGTTGTTTCTGCGACCGACTCGCAGGGCAATACCTCACTGATACTTGCCGCGGGCGAGGGTAATGCAGAGGTTGTAAAGTTGCTGCTCAATGCCGGGGCCGACATAAATGCGAAAAACGCCGAAGGCGATACGGCCCTGTCGGCAGCCGAGGCTAACGGGCACGAAGAGATTGCTGCGCTTCTTAAGTAGGTTATGGATCTTATAAGAAGAGAATATTCTACGATCTCAGGCGTATACGGCCCGATCGTATTCGCCCAGGGACTCGTCGGCGTAAGCGTCGGCGAGATGTGCCAGGTGAAGATACCCGGCGACGACTTACGCACCGGGCAGGTCCTTGAGTTGCGTGGAGAGCGCGCCGTTATTCAGGTGCTCGAAGGCACGCGCGATATCGATATCGTAGATTCGTCCGTTCTTCCCAAGGGCGAGCTCGCAACGGTCACCCTTTCGACCGATATGCTTGGCCGTACCTTTAGCGGCCTTGGCGAACCGGTCGACGACCTGCCGCAGATCATTCCTGAGCAGGTATCCGAGATAAACGGCCTGCCCATTAACCCGGCGGCAAGAGACAAACCCAATCTATTTATCCAGACCGGCATATCGGCCATCGACGGCCTAAATACGCTTGTTCGCGGTCAGAAGCTGCCGATATTTTCCGGCGCGGGCCTTCCCGCTAACGAGCTGGCCCTGCAAATCGTAAAGCAGTCGCGAGTATCCTCCGGTGAAGAGTTCTGCGTGGTCTTCGGCGCGATGGGCATTACCTCGCGCGACGCCTTCTTCTTCCGCGAGGGGCTTGAGGCCGCCGGAACGATGGAACGCACAGTCGCTTATATTAATCTGGCGAGCGACCCTATTATTGAAAAATTATTTACTCCAAGAATTGCCCTTACCGCGGCAGAATTTCTAGCCTTTGAAAAGGGCTATCAGGTCATGGTCGTCATTACCGATATGACCTCATATTGCGACGCCCTGCGCGTAATAGGCAGCGCGCGCGACGAGATACCGGGCCGGAGATCCTATCCCGGTTATATGTATACCGATCTCGCTTCCCTCTATGAACGCGCCGGCAGGATAAAGGGGCGCAAGGGTTCGGTCACGGTCGTGCCTATTATCTCCATGCCCGAAGACGACATCACGCATCCCATACCCGACCTCACAGGTTATATTACCGAGGGGCAGATAGTACTTTCACGCGCCATGCACAGGAAGTCGATCTATCCGCCGATAGATGTGCTGCCCTCGCTCTCAAGGCTCATGAATAACGGCATCGGCCCGGATAAGACTGCGGACGGGCACAAGGAGTTATCCGACCAGTTATACGCCTCTTACGCGCGCGGCTGCGACGTTCGGCGCATGGCCTCCATCGTAGGAGAGGAGGGGCTTTCTGATCTCGACCGCCTGCATATGCAGTTCTCTGATGGATTCGAGAGAACCTTCATAGGGCAGGGCGAGGGGGAAAGAACCATAGAAGAGACACTCGACGTCGGCATGAAACTGTTGGAGAAGCTGCCCAAATCCGAACTGACGAGGTTGAAACAATAATATGGAACGCACCGCGCCCACAAGACAGAACCTTATGCAGCTCAGAAGGAGGCGCGAGGTAGTAAGAAAAGGGCGCGAGCTGCTGCGCGCCAAGCGCGAGGCCCTGATGAAGGAGTTTATGGGGCTTGTGGACGAGTGCCTGAAGAATCGCGAAGCGCTCGGCCACCTGATAAATATCGCCGTAAAGAATCTCGAAGTGGCGAGGGCCGTGGACAGAGAGGCCCTTAAGTCTATGATCGTTAAGGGCAAGCGGGATGTAGAGCTCTCCATAAATGTAAAAAATGTATGGGGCGTTAAGATCCCTGAGATAGTGGAAAGGCCGCTTGTAAGGTCGCTAGATGCAAGGGATGTATCCCCGGTCGGAGAGAGCGCTCTGGTGCTCGATACGGCAAAGGCCTTTGAAAAGGTCGTATCGAGGATCGTAAGAATGGCGACGCCCGAGGCCCGGCTTGCGCGTGTCGGGGAGATGATAAAGTCGGACTCCAGAAAGATTAACGCCCTTGAAGAGGTAATGCTGCCCCAGATCGGTAAGAGCGTAAAGGCGATTGAAAGGGTGCTCGAAGAGCGGGAAAAAGAAGAGATCTACAGGATGAAACGCTACAAATCCAAAAGGCCTGCCTAGAGGCTCCTTTATTTATAGCTTCCTCTCCCCTACGGGGAGAGGGGGAGTGCCAGCCGGGTGTTGTTTTCAAACTGGTCCACCTTTCTTATACTAACTTTCTGTACATTTTCCACACGGTCTGATATAGTCTTTCTTTTATTTTCAGACATTTTCATAGGAGATAATATATTGATAGAACGTTATAGCAGAGAAGAGATGGCGGCCATATGGACGCCCGAAAAGAAGTACTCGACATGGCTTGCCGTAGAGGTAGCCGCGTGCGAGGCGTGGAACCGAATCGACAAGAAGATCATACCGGACGCCGCCCTTAAGAGGATCAAAAAGAAGGCGCGCTTCGAGGTGGATCGCATCGATGAGATAGAGAAGGTCGTAAAGCACGACGTAATAGCCTTTCTCACTTCTGTCGCCGATTATGTGGGCAAGGACTCGCGCTTCATCCATATCGGTCTTACCAGCTCAGATGTATTAGATACCGCCTACGCCCTTCAACTGCGTGAATGCTCCGACCTCATTATAAGCGATATTAAGTCCCTTATGAAGGCCATCAAGAGGCGCGCCCTTCAACACAAGAATACGCTCATGATGGGCCGCTCGCACGGCATTCATGCCGAGCCGGTGACATTCGGCCTTAAGATGGCGCTCTTTTACGATGAGATGGCCCGGAACCTCAAACGCATGGAGAGCGCGCGCGAGATCATAAGTTATGGTAAGATATCGGGCGCGGTAGGCACTTTTGCCAATATCGACCCCCGCGTTGAAAAGTACGCCCTTAAATCTCTCGGCCTAAAGTGCGCGCCCGTTTCTACCCAGATAGTTCAGCGCGACCGCCACGCCGAGTTCTTTACGACACTGGCCATTATCGCCTCGACCATTGAAAAATATTCGGTCGAGATACGCCACCTTCAGCGTACCGAGGTCCTTGAAGTCGAAGAGCCATTCACAAAGGGGCAGAAGGGTTCGAGCGCCATGCCGCACAAGCGCAACCCGGTCCTTACCGAGAATATGACCGGCCTGGCGCGTCTCGTACGCGGATACTCTGTGAGCGCGATGGAGAATATCCCGCTCTGGCACGAGCGCGATATAAGCCACTCTTCCGTAGAACGCGTCATCGGCCCGGACTCTACTATACTGATAGACTTCATGCTCTCGCGCATGACGACGCTGATCGCGGGCCTCGTCGTCTATCCGCAAAATATGCTCGATAATATCAATAAACTAAAAGGGCTCGTTTTCTCGCAAAAGGTAATGCTCGCGCTTGCCGGAGGCGGTTTTTCAAGGGAAGAGGCCTATGAGATAGTTCAACGTAACGCCATGAGGGTATGGGAAGAGCAGCTGGACTTTAAGGGACTGCTTCTTGCCGACTCCGACATTACCGCCAAGTTAAGCGAGGGGGATATCGACGCGATATTCGACCTGAAACCTTATATCAAAAATGTCGATTTCATATTCGACCGTGTATTTGGAAAGCCAATAAAGAGAAAGCCGCAAAAGAGGAAGATAAAGAAATGAAGATAATGGAGATGAAATACGAGGGCAAGGCCAAGAAGATCTTCTCGACAGATGTGGACGATTGTAGCGTCATGTACTTTAAAGATGACGCAACGGCCTTCGACGGTAAGAAGAAGGGCACTATCGAAGAGAAGGGCGTATTTAATAACAAGATCGCCTCGGAGATATTTAAGTACCTCGAAGCGGGCGGCATCAAGACCCACTTTATAGAGCGTCTCTCGGATAGAGAGATGGCCGTTAAAGAGTTAGAGATTATAATGGTCGAGGTTATCGTGCGCAACGTCGCCGCCGGCTCTTTCTCAAAGCGCATGGGTATTGAGGAGGGCACCGCCCTAAAGCAGACCATAGTCGAGCTAAGCTATAAGTCCGACCCGCTTGGCGACCCGATGATAAACGACGACTACGTCTTCGCTCTCGGCCTTGCCACTCCCGAAGAGCTGACATTTATGAAAGAAGAGACGCTCAAGGTCAACAAACTTATGAGCGACTTCTTTGACGCGCGCGGCATATTCCTCGTTGACTTTAAACTTGAATTTGGTCGTCACAAGGGCGAGATACTCTTGGGTGACGAGTTCACGCCGGACGGCTGTCGCCTCTGGGATAAGAAGACCGGTGAAAAGCTAGACAAAGACCGCTTCCGCCGCGACCTGGGCAATATCGAAGAGTCCTACAGGGACGTAATGAACAGGGTACTGGAGTAGAAAATGAAGGCAAAGGTTTTCGTAACACTTAAAAACGGCGTGCTCGATCCGCAGGGCAAGGCAGCGCACGGCTCGCTCGAACGGGCCGGCTACAGTTTTATAAAAGATATCAGGATCGGCAAGGTCATAGAGATCGAACTCGACGATATGGACCGGACCGAGGCCGAGGACAGACTTGCCGAGATATGCGAAAAATTATTGGCCAATACCGTGATGGAAAACTATCGCGTTGAGATAGACGGGTAGCCCATGAAGTTTGGAGTTATAGTATTCCCGGGGTCCAACTGCGACCATGACTGCTATCACGCGGCAAAGCATATCTACGGCGGTGATACCTCCTACATATGGCATAAGGAGACGAAGCTCGATTCTCTCGATTGTATTATCGTGCCCGGCGGTTTCTCCTACGGAGATTACCTGCGCCCCGGCGCCGTGGCCAAGGGTTCGCCCGTCATGAACGAGGTCGTAAAGTTCGCCGACTCGGGCGGTCTCGTCATCGGCATCTGTAATGGCTTTCAGGTCCTTACCGAGTCGCGCCTCCTTCCCGGCGTGCTCATGAGAAACCGCGACCTCAAGTTCATCTGCGAAGACGTAACGCTCCGCGTTGAAAACGTGGACACCCCGTTTACCGGCTCTTACGAAGAGGGCGAGGTGGTTACCATGCCCATAGCGCACGCAGACGGCAACTACTTCGCCGACCCTGACACCTTAAAGGAACTCGAAGATAACGGGCGCGTGGTATTTCGCTACTCTACCCCCGACGGCCGGATAACGGGCGAGGCCAATCCCAACGGCTCTCTCTCCAATATCGCCGGTATCGTAAATAAGGCCGGCAACGTAATGGGACTTATGCCCCACCCCGAACGCGCGCTCGAAGAGATACTCGGCCCCATCGGTGGGCGCGGCCTATTCGACTCCATCCTAAAGGCTGCGGGTTAAGGAGCCTGTATGACAGAAGATAAAAAACTTTACAGGTCTAATCTCGAAGAATCTCTCGAAACGGGCCGTTTTGCCATAACGGCTGAGATCTGTCCGCCCAAGGGCGTAAATACCGATAAATTCATTGAGAACTCAAAGCTCTGCAAGGACGTTATCGTCGCCGCCAATGTTACCGATAACCAGCGCGCCGTCATGCGCCTGTCGAGCCTGACATGTTCCAAACTGCTCATGGACGTGGGAGTAGAGCCGGTATTTCAGGTGACATGCCGCGATAGAAACCGCCTTGCTATACAGTCCGACCTGCTCGGAGCGCATGTATTCGGTATAAGAAATGTGCTCGCGCTTACAGGCGATCATGTCTCTTTCGGAGACCACAAAAACGCAAAGTCGGTCTTTGATCTCGATTCCGTACAACTGGTCGATACGATAACCAAGTTGAACGAGGGGCTTAATATCAATAATAAGAAGCTGCGCGGCTCAACCGACTTTTACATCGGCGCGGTAGTCGCCCCCGGCGCTGTGCCGATGGAACCGGAGATGATAAAGTTCCGCAAGAAGATCGCCGCCGGAGCGCGCTTCTTTCAGACACAGGCTATATTCGATATGGACGGCTTTAAGTCCTTCTTCGATAAGTCCGACAAGTTCGGCGTAAAGATACTCGGAGGCATACTTTTGCTAAAGAGCGCAAAGATGGCGAACTTTCTAAATAAAAACGTACCCGGCGTTACAGTGCCGCAAAGATATATAGAAGAACTCGAAAACGCCGAAGACGAACTGCAAAAAGGCATAGAGATAGCCGCCGAACAACTCAGAGAACTCAAAACCTTCTGCCACGGCGCGCATATCATGGCAATCGGCCTCGAACAGACCGTGCCCGATATTGTAAAACTCGCAGAGTAGAGACGAAAGACCGCAAGGGCAACTTCCTGCAATATTTTTTACCCCTATTAGTTTTTTAAGATATTTTCCTGCTGAACGGACTTGCTCGACCTACTCGAACCTGCTAGACGAGTGATAGGCGTACCGGCGTTAGGTTCTGCATAGTCGAGGCGGCAAGGGTCGCAGTCGCCCGCCATTGAGATGGCGGGCGGTTTCTATGGTTTTATGCCATGGTCTCCATCGACTCCTTGAAATGCTCTATGAAATCTTCGCCGTGCAAGGGGCGTATAAGTATCCACTTGTTCTTCTCGTCTAGCGAGATCTCGACCTCGGCTCCCGGAATGAGTTCCAGGGCGCAGAGAAAATCCGCAGGAAGCGCTATGCCCTCTGTCTTGTCTCCGACCTTTATAATCTTTGTCTTCATAGTTTTCTCCCCTTTCGTCTCTATACTTATATAGTAGTTAGTGAGGAGCGATGAGTCAAGCTTTTGCTTTCTCTTTTAGTAAGAGAGAAGGC
This sequence comes from Deltaproteobacteria bacterium, assembly GCA_029262535.1. Lineage (GTDB taxonomy): Bacteria > Desulfobacterota > GWC2-55-46 > GWC2-55-46 > JAJCZF01 > JAJCZF01. The sequence continues at coordinate 20,594 of JAJCZF010000050.1, read as the reverse complement.
GAAGGGGCTAGGGCGTGAGCTTTCGAGAGGCGACGTAACTTCTTAATATCGGCCTATGGCGGGAGCTTTTTTGATAAAATAAGAGCAGGCTGTCTATTTGGCATAGTTTATGCTTTTATGCTATAATAATTAATTAATTCAAAGTTGATCGGTACTGTAGATGAACGCTAAAGAAAAATTCTTTGCCGTGCTCAAGGGTGCGGATCGGTTCGCTCCGGTATTTGTCGCTCCGGGCGGGCTCTTTATTTCGACGCCTGATGGAATGGATGCGTCCCTACGCGGCGCCAAGGGGCTTCCCTATCGCATGACTGTCGAGAGCGAGGCCTACGGAGGCGAGCGCGAGATAGAGACCTTTGGTTTTGAGGCCGGAGAGTATGAATATCCGTTAAGCGAGGTCGGTGAGTTTTTGTCGCTTCCGCTCCTTGACCCGAAGAGTTCGGGGCGAATGCCTGAGGTTATCGCCGCGATTAAAACGGCGGCAGGTAGTGAGCCCTATAGTGAGCCCTATAGTGAGATAGACAGTGAAGTAGACCTGCCGGTCATAGCCGATCTCGTCGGCCCGGTGAGCCTTGCGACGTCGCTTGTCGATACAAGAAAGCTCTTGAAGTCGATGCTCTCCGAGCCGGAGGCAGTGCATTCGCTCTTAAGGGTTTTAACCGATGGCTCGATTGGCTTTTTAAGGGAGCTTATCCATGCAGGGGCGGAGGTCGTCTTTATAATGGATCCCGCGTCGAATGGAGAGATGCTCGGTGAAGATCTTTTCAGGGAATTTACGCTGCCTTACCTGAACGAGCTGGCTGAGAGCGCGGCGTCATATGGAAGAGAAGTTGGAACGATTGTGCATATATGCGGCAATGCAATGAAGCTCGCCCATCTGCTCGGAGAGCTCAAGGCCGATATAATCAGCCTCGATTCCGATACATCCATACGGGAGTTGAAAGAGTTGTTGCCCGGTAAAAGGCTTATGGCGGGTCTGAGTATCGATACGCTCTTTCATAAGGGTCCTGTAGAGATAGGGCAAGAGGCCTCAAAGTTAGTTGCAGACGGCGCGGTGATGATCGCGCCGTCTTGTGGAATTACAAGAGAGATCCCTCTCCAAAATATGGTCTCTCTGTCACGCTCTATACAAGATATTGTGGCTGGGGGTTGACATTTGTCGGTTTCGTACTACAATACATTAAAGGAAACTCTGATCTATTCGTGAACTCGTATCTTGCGTCGAAAATGTCCAGCTTCTGCGTTGCGAATCTTAGAAGTAGCTTGCTACTACGTGCAATTCGCGCCTTGAATCTGAAAATTTTAGTTCACAATCTACTTCGCCCAGAATAGACCAGAGCTTCCTTAAAGGATAAAAAATATTTATGAAGAAAAAGATAATGATAGCGGCTTTGTCCGTATTCTTTCTCTTTCAGCTAAGCGCAGTGCGTTCCTATGACGACTCTCATCTAGAGGCGGCTGAGGACGGTTTAGGCAATGAAGAGGTGAGCCGCGTGCTCGAACTCTTCGGCGGTTTCAAGATGGGCCTTACCGACGTTGAAGAGCTTGGGCTTGCAAAGACGATAGTAGAGCGTAGCGCGGCCTATGATATAGACCCGATGCTCATATGCGCACTGATAAAGACGGAGTCCACATTTAAGAGCCGCGCTCGTTCCCATAAGGGCGCAATCGGCATGATGCAGATACTTCCGAGTACGGGACGCGAGGTGGCGCGCGATCTCAACATGGACTGGAACGGCAAGGAGACACTCTACGATCCGAGCGAAAACGTAAGGCTTGGCATACACTATTTTTCGGGCCTTCTTGATATGTTCGAGGAAGAGGTGCTTGCTATCGCCGCCTATAATAACGGTCCCTACGGTATCAAAAAAAGGCTAAGAAGGGCGAGGGTTAACGGGCATGGAAACTTGAAATCGGCCTACGCCGACCGTGTGCTCAATAGCTACGCCGTCTATAGGGATAACGACCTCGACAGGTAATATTAAAGAATTCATATTTTTAAGTAGAGACCGACTTTTATAATTGACTAAAAGTCGGTTTTTTATTATCTTATAGTACAGAGTTTGCTTGATATACTGAGTACGTAGCGGCTCTTGACTTCCGGTTAATTCAAAATATAAAAGATAGCTTTTAACTGTAATGCGAGGGTTCTAACGGGTGGATGCCGATAGCGCTAAGAAGATTTACGCCTCTTATTCGGATGTATACGACCGTCTTTTTAAGTGGATCTTTTTTCCGAGAATAAGCCACGCGGTCGAGGCTATGGACGTAAAGCCGGGCGAGTGCGTCCTGGACGTCGGCATCGGCACCGGGCTCTCTCTGTCAACCTATCCCGAGCACTGCACGGTCACAGGCATCGACCACTCCGCGGAGATGTTAAAGCAGGCCAAGCAGAAGATCAGAGAGCACGGTTATTCACATATCTCCGTCATGGAGATGGACGCCATGCGTCTTGAGTTTCCGGATAACGCATTTGACAAAGTTTTTATATCACACGTCGTTAGTGTTGTGAGCGACCCCTTCATGGTAATGAAGGAGGTACGCCGCGTCTGCAAGCCCGATGGCGATGTCGTTGTCATAAACCACTTTAAAAGTCCGCATCCGCTCATGGGTTCCTTTTCAAAGGTATTTAATCCTATATCGAAGCGCATAGGCTGGCGATCCGACCTTGGCATGGATGAGTTTATAAGCGGCGCGGGCCTTAATGTGCGGGAGATGTACAAGCTCAAAAAGATAGATTTTTGGGATATGATTTTTGCCGTTAATGTAAAGTAAGGGCGCTGAAAGCCCGGCCCTACCCGGAGCCTCTCTCTCTTTGACCTTCTATCTGGTATAGATCATTGCAGGATAATAAAAAGTTTACCGCCTGGAAGGTCCTGCCAGCCGTAGAGGAAGACCTTGCCGATATCCTGACTATCGAAAAATCCTCTTTCGACGGGCCATGGTCGGAAAATATCTTTTTAAAAGAACTTTATAACCCGGTATCGAACTTTTTCGTTGCCAAGGGAAATATAGGCGGACAGGAAGTAGTTCTGGCCTATATCGTATTCTGGGTGGTGCACGGCGAGGCCCATCTACTGAACCTTTCGACCCATCCCGACTACAGGCGTATAGGGGTCGCGGCTCGGTTACTATCTTTTTCTATACAATTTATGGCCGAGTCCGGGGTCGAGGATATCTACCTTGAGGTAAGGCGCTCGAACGAGGCGGCTATAGAGCTTTATGAGTCCTTTAAATTCCGCCATTCATATGTTAGAAAGAAGTACTATGGCGACGAGGACGCCATGATAATGGAACTTAAAGTTGACGGCTGGGAAAACCCCTATAAAAAATGGCGTTAAGCTCTATATAAAGATGCCGTTAATGACAGGCATCGAGGATAAAAAATCTTATGGCGAGAGCCGAAGTCTTATATAACAGGGCGCTTAGCCCGTATCATTTTCTGATGGGCCTTTCTTATACCGGCGTAAGACCGGCACCGGGTCAGTTCGTGATGTTGCGTATCTCGTCCGGTTCCGACCCGCTTTTGAGGAGGCCCTTTGGCGTATTTAGTCTCTTGGAGGACGAACGGGGTCAGGTCACGGGTATTACCATCCTATACAGGGTGGTGGGGCGCGGCACGCAGATCATGAGCGAGTTTGGTGAGGGACAGGCGGTAGATCTGCTCGGTCCTCTGGGCAACGGTTTTCCCGCGCCGAAAGAGGGAGAGCGGACGATACTGGTCGCCGGCGGCATGGGGCTTGCCCCGTTAAATCTTATGGCCTTGGTCTATCCTGAATCAAAGCTTATCTTCGGCGCAAGAGATGGGGTAGAGGCCTCTGTAATTGACGCATCTAAAGAATACGGCCTGCTCCCCTCGGTAGTCACCGAAGACGGCTCAGAGGGTGAGAAGGGGCTTGTGACGGATCTTTTGAGCAGCGCGCTTGAGGGTCTCGACCCGGCCTCTGTAGTCGTTCATAGTTGCGGCCCTATGGGTATGTTACGCGCGGTATCGGCGCTCATGCTTGAGATGGGTGTCAAGACCTATGTATCACTCGAAAACTCAATGGCCTGCGGCCTCGGGGCCTGCCTCGGGTGCGCCGTTACCTGTACGGGTAATGGGGGTGAGGGCGAATACAGATTCGTCTGTTCAGACGGTCCGGTATTTGAATCTACAGATATAGATTGGGCGAGGATAAGAGATGGCCATTAAGACCAGTGTGGATATAGGCGGGGTAACGATAAAGAACCCGGTGATGACTGCCTCGGGCACATTCGGTTACGGCGAAGAGTTTGCGCCATATACCGACCTGAGGGCGCTCGGAGCTGTCGTGGTAAAGGGGCTTAGCCTCAAGCCGCGTCCCGGCAATCCGACGCCGCGCACCGTTGAGACGCCTAGCGGTATGTTGAACGCAATCGGGCTTCAAAATGTCGGCGTAGAGCCTTTTATAGAAGAGAAACTTCCCTATCTCAGGGATATTGGAGTGCCTGCGATAGCCAATATCTTCGGTGAGAGCGTGGACGAGTACCGCGCCGTTGCCGAGAGGCTGGAGGGCTGTAAGGGTATCGCGGCTATAGAGATCAATATCTCTTGTCCCAATGTCAAGAAGGGCGGTCTGCAGTTCGGCACCGACCCGAATTCTGCGCGTACCGTGGTAGAGGCGGTTAAGGCCGTTACGTCGTTGCCGGTAATGACCAAGTTATCTCCGAATGTGACAGATATACGCGCCATGGCGCTTGCGGTCGAGGACGGCGGAACCGACTCTATATCATTAATAAATACAATTACCGGCATGGTTGTAGATATAGATAAGAGAAGACCCGTGCTAGCTAACGGCGTAGGGGGGCTATCGGGTCCTGCCATAAGGCCGGTTGCCGTGCGCATGGTATGCGAGGTTGCAAGCGTGGTGCGCGTGCCGGTAATAGGCATGGGCGGCATAATGAATGGAGACGACGCGCTTCAGTTCATCATAGCCGGGGCGACCGCCGTGCAGGTAGGCACGGCGAGCTTTATCGACCCCGATAGCGCGGCAAAGGTCGTCTCCGGCATAGAGAGTTATATGAAGAAATACAATATCGAGGATATAAACGAGCTTGTCGGATCTATTAAATTAGATTAGCATCGGCTCTTGCATCTTTTGAAATGATTGGGTGGATAAAGGCCGACCCCGCCCGCAAGCGGAGCCGACCTTTATTTGGGGAAGTTCTGTAGATCTATTAAGTTTTTTAGTCTTTCTTCATATTACCGGCGCGGATAACGAACTACCAATCACTAGAAAATTCTTCCGCGAAATAAGGCCACACCTGTGTGGGCGGTCAGGTGATCTTGCCTCTTATGCATCCTCGCGGACTGCTCTTCAGTTTTTCTATAAAGACCCAGTCGCCATCTTCGTTGCACATATATCTGTACTGATAGGGCCTGTTGTTAAAGGTCCCCTTGAGGCAGAGTAGATCGTCTTCGCTGCCTGGTATCTCGAAATCCGTTAAGATATTACCGAGATGTCTTCCCGTGGTTTCGCTATTTATTGGAAATCTCAGGCCGTTACAGTCTTGCGCCTTAAGCGACTTCGCACCGGCCGGGACCAGTAAGATGGCCGCCATAAATAGTATCGTAATGGTAAATATTAGACTCTTCTTCATCCTCAAACCTCCCGCGATTGAACTATTCGCTTTAGTTTGTTTGAGCAGGTCTGTCTCTCTTCCGCGCTCCCCATATTTTCTGATGATACTACTCAATTATCACGCTCAAAAATTTATGTCAAGTTTTTTCTTTAAAAAACAATAGGTAAGAAGGTTTCTATAACTTCACACTTTAAGTCTGATATGCTAATATACTGTTAGAACTTAGGATATTCGTTTTACAGTCTCTCCTGTATCTCTCCTATTAGAGGTCTCAAAAAAACGATGATGACGTAGCTCCCTATATTTGTTAAGCTTTTATATAGAGATTCTCATCCTTGGATAGAGCCTTACGAAGGCGTTAGAAAAAGGTCTCAATATGCAAATTGGGAAACATATAATACGTATAGCCATATTCTTCTTCCTTATCCAGTTTTTGGGAGTTATCGGCTATATGACTATAGAAGGGTGGACCTTTCTTGAGGCCCTCTTTATGACGATCATTACCGTCTCTACGGTGGGTTACGACCACCTTCACCCGCTTAGCACGACGGGGCAGGTATTTACCATTGGTATAATAGTCATGGGTGTTGGTGGTTTTGTTTACATCGCATCGGTACTGGCCGAATATATAGTCGCGGGCCACCTTCACGGCGACCTTGAGAGGAGAAAGATGAAGAACAGGATAGAGGCTTTACAAGATCATTATATAATCTGCGGATTCGGAAAGGTAGGCGGCGAGGTCGCCCGCGAGCTGGAGGCAGAGGGCGTTCAATTTGTCGTGGTCGATTCAGACCCCGTAGCCATAGAGAAATGCCTGGTTAACAACTATACCTACATAAAGGGAAATGCCGTTGAAGACGATATCTTGAAGCTTGCCGGGATTATGAAGGCCAGGGGGCTTGTTAGCGCAACCAACTCGGACACCGATAATGTCTATGTCACCTTGAGCGCGCGCTCCCTTAATTCCGATCTTGTAATAGTTGCCCGCGCCACCAACGACGAGGTCGAAAGAAAGCTGCTTCGGGCCGGGGCCGACAGGGTCATTAGCCCTTATCGTTTAGGCGGTCACCGCCTTGCAAGCCTTCTGATACGCCCGGCCGTGGTCGAGTTCATGGATATCGTAACGGCCGGGGCCGACATAGAGCTGATAATGGAAGAGGTGATCGTGCACGAGCGTTCGGGATTTGTCGGCAAGAGTGTCGCCGAAGCGCGTTCGCGCTCTACGACCGGGGCCAATATACTGGCCGTTAAGAAGGTCGGCGACCTTCGGATAACGGCCCACCCGTCGCCCGAAACAATAATAAATAGCGGAGACAGGCTGGTTGCGTTAGGCACCAGGCCGCAGCTTAAGACCCTTGAGGAGCTTGCCTGATATGATACTAAAGATAAAGCGGCTCTCCGAGGGGGCGATATTGCCTGCCTTCTCCCACCCCGGAGATGCGGGAATGGATCTCTACTCTAATGTGCACGAAACTATCGAACCGGGTAAGGCTAAGCTCATAGGCACGGGGCTGGCAATAGAGCTGCCCGAAGGGACGGAGGCGCAGGTCAGGCCGAGGAGCGGCCTTGCCTTAAAGAGTTCCGTCACGGTATTAAATAGCCCCGGAACCGTAGACGAGGGTTATCGCGGTGAGATCGGCGTCATACTGATAAATCACTCGGACGTACCCTTCAGGGTGGAGCCCGGCGCGCGCATCGCGCAAATGGTCGTCAAGCCGGTAATACCGGTTGTGATCGAAGAGGTTCCGGAACTGAACAATACAAAGAGGGGCGAAGGCGGCTTCGGTTCCACAGGGTCCAGGTAGAGGCCGCACAGTGTGGCGCGAAATAAGAGAGGCGACCGCCTCACTTTTCCAGCTCTCTCATTCTATCTTCCAACTCTTTTATCTGTTTTTTCATGTTGTTCATCTTGAGTTCACGGCCTACCATGAGTTTATTCAGTCTCTCAAGCTCGTCGAGCCGTTTTTTGAGTTCTATCTCGGTATGGTGTTGGTATACGGCCATCTCTATGGCGCGGTGCAGGTCGCGGGTTTCGACAGGTTTTATGATGTAACCGAAGGGACCGGTCTCCTTTGCGCGTTTGAATAGCTCTTCCTCGTCAAATGCGGTGAGGTATATGACAGGCACGTCGAAACGCGCTATTATAATTTCGGCTGCCTCTATGCCGTCCATGGATCCTTCAAGCATGATGTCCATTAGGACGACTGCCGGTACTTCTTTTTCAATCTCTGATATCGCTTCAATGCCGCTCTTGACCGTTGCCTGTACTTCGTAACCAAGGGCCTTTATATTCTCTTCTATCAGCACCGCTGAGACCGGTTCGTCTTCGACGATAAGTATCTTTTTCTTTTCCATTAAGACCTCTATTCAAGTATTTGGTAGCCGGAACTATATATAGCACGAGAGGAGGCTGGTTTACAACCCTTATACGGCTATTTTTGCTAACTTTAAGTGGGTCAAACTGTCCTGAATGAAGATGTATACCGATTAGTTCATGGTTAAAGAAATAGAGCTTCGCGCCCGACTTTTAGGCGAGGGCCAGGACGCTAAGGGTGCTTGCGACCTTTCCCGCTATATCCACAAAGACCTTTGAGTGTTGGCTATCAGGGTCGGCTACGACTATGGGCCTGCCGGTGTCTCCGCCCTCTCTGATGACCGGGTCGAGCGGTATCTTGCCGAGGAAGGGGACCTCATAACGCTTGCTCGTCTCTTCGGCTCCGCCGGTGCTGAATATCTCGGTCTTTTCGTTGCAGTGCGGACACTCGAAGTAGCTCATATTTTCGACGACACCGAGTATTGGCGCGTTGACTTCGCCAAACATCTTGATCGCCCTTCTTGCGTCCATGAGGGCGACGTCCTGCGGCGTCGATACTATGACCGCGCCGGAGAGCGGTATGGTCTGGGCGAGCGTAAGTTGCGCATCACCCGTGCCGGGAGGCATATCGATAACGAGATAGTCGAGCGCGCCCCAGCTAACGCCCTTAAGGAACTGAGTAACGAGCTGCATTACGAGTGGGCCGCGCCATATGAGGGCCGTGTCTCCCTTGAGCATGAAGCCGACGCTTACTACCTTGATGCCGTACTGTTCATTGGGGATTATCATCTCGTCTTCGGTGGCCTTGAGATCTTCGTCGATGCCCATCATGATCGGCACCGAGGGGCCGTATACATCTATGTCAACGAGGCCAACACGAGCGCCACTCTTTTTGAGCGCTAAGGCGAGATTAACGGCTACGGTCGATTTGCCGACGCCGCCCTTGCCGCTTGCCACGGCTATGGTGTTTTTTACGTTAGGTATCGGTTCCTTATCGGGAAGCCCTTTGGACTGCGGTACGCGCGAGTCCATCTCTACCGTGACATCTCCTACGCCGGGAATCGCCTCGGCCGCCGCGCGCGCGTTGGCTTCGAGCTCTTCTTTAAGCGGACAGGCGTTTGTCGTAAGCGTAAAGCGGAACGAAACATTCGCCCCGTCGATCTTAATGTCGCTGACCATATTGGCGGCGACGATATCCTTGCCGAGTTCCGGGTCCATTACGGACGATAGGGCTTCAAGTACCGCGGCCTGAGTTATCTTATTATCTGTCATTATAGTTGTCTTTCCTATGTTTTTTTGTTTTTACCCAACTAAGGAGCTTGCGCTAAAAATTAGAGATTTTTTCCTGAATCAAGGCGGGGTGGAAAATAAAACGCGAGTCGTACGTCCGTACGTCGAGCTTTTTATTTTCTACCACAACGCAGAGTCAGGGAAAAAGATCAATTTTTAGACTGAGTATACGTCTTCGCACTGGGCGTCGCCGTTTACGAGGGTCTTACCGCGTCTGTGCTTGCCTCCGACCGCCTCTGCAAAGCCATCGATCCAGCGACCGAGATATGAGCACATAAATGTCTCGCTCGCGCCGGCCTTTGTCCAGAAGTCGCGGTGCAGACAGTCGCTGTGTGTTTCGGTTACGGAGTTGGCGGTGGCCTCTCCCGAGCCTGTTACGTGGTCGCACGGCATTCCGTCGAGGAATGTGTTCTTAACGGCGTTCAGTATGTCGCCCGGTGTTGCGTCGTCAGAGGCGACCTCTTCGTTCTCCGCCATGCCGACGCGGTCGCCGTGGTTCTTGGCTGCGCCGAGGGCGAGCTCTTTGGCGTCGTCGCCGTACTTTTCAATCAGTTTCTTAAGGAGCGCCGCTTCGCGTGTCTCGACCTGCCTGATTGCTCCGTCCAGGTACTGGTGTATCGGCGTCGCCCCTATCATATCTTCAAGGGCTACGGCGTCGTCATAGTACTGACCGTGCTCCGCGCAGTTGGCCTCGACCAGTGCGCTTACCTCGTCGCCGTACTTTTCCTTAAAGGCCAGCGCGACCTCTACTTCACGCGCCTCGACCAGTTGTATCTTGTTATATAGCCAGTAATGGATGGGACCGAGAAACATGCTCATATTGGTATTCTCCTTGGTGGTTGTGGTTTAGTGTGTTAGTGTTTATCTGAAAAATAGAGATTTTTTTCTGGATTGAGGCGGGGGAAAAAATAAAATGCGGAGCGTATGTCTATACGTGAGCAATTTTATTTTTAACCCCAACGAAGAGCCAGGGAAAAAGATCATTTTTCAGAGGCTGTGTCGTTCAAGGCTTTTAAAACCTCTTCGAGCGGTGCTCCGTCACGTTCGCACGAGGCCTCGATAGAGGCGGCTCCGCCGCAACATGAGTCCATGCCGAATGTGGTAAATACGCCGGTCGTCTCCGGATAGAGCCTTAGCGTATCGTTGATCGTCATATCCTTCGTTATCTTGTCGGACATATCTTTTCTCCGTTTAGGAGTTAATGGCTTCGTTCAGTTCCGCTATGATGGTGTCGGCGTCAAGTCCGTGCATATTGGCGCCAAAGGCGATATCCTCGGTCTTGGAGCCGGGACATGTAAAGCAACCGTTGCCGAAATGTTTTAGAAAAACCTTTTCGGCCTTCGGATAGTTTTCCAGAACATCGCCGATAGTCATATCTTTTGTTATCTCTGGCATCTTACTCTCTCCTCACACGGTCGCACACGGGCCGTGTGTTTCTTTTCGCGGGTAAAGTTTTTGAACCTCTGAACTTTATCGCCCGCGCCACACAGGTGTGGTCATGTTTTCGCGGATAAAGTTTCGAGATGCTTCTCCTTTATCATCCGCGTCGATTATTTATAGTTTTTTCTTGTCTGTGTATTTATCTTTGGTCTTTTACCCAACTAACAAGCTTGGACTAAAAAATAGAGATTTTTCCCTGAATCAAGGCGGGGCTGAAAATAGAAATGTGTAGCGTGGTCTTTCACGTGAGCATTTATATTTTTAGTCCCAACGAAGCCACATAAGTGGCCTTACGTTCGCGAAATAAACCCTCTAATGCCGGGTATCTCTTTGCCCGCGTTGGTGATAATAAGACCACACCTGTGTGGCGGGGAAAAAGATCATTTTTTAGCGGGCGGGGTTGGCGCTGCTTTAACCGTCTTGAACATGTTGACGATGAAACAGAATATGCCTAGACCCTCTACTACTGAGAAGAGGGTATGTACCGCGCTGCCGCTGCCCTTTGCCGTCAGTATCCAGCCAAGGGCCATTCCGAGGAGCCCTATATTGGTTATGTAGAGGCTCGCGTAAGCGAGCTTCTCACTCCATAGTTGCCTTCCGCTAAAACGCGGCAGTATGTGGTAGGCCACGCCGAATATCATCATCGACATCCATCCGAGCAGATTAAAGTGCGTATGTATCTGCAAATAAGGATATACGGGGCCTGCCGCCGACATGTGTATGCCCAGCAGTATCGCAATGACGAAGTATATCATGGCGCATCGAATGAACCATACGGTTACCTTGCTCATCTAGGCCTCGCTTTCGTCGGGCACGCATACGTCTGTGGGGCATACCTCGGCGCAACCCCCGCACTCGGTGCAAAGGCGCGGGTCTATAACATAGGGGCTACCCTCGCTGATGGCCCCTTCCGGGCACTCAGGTAGACATGCGCCGCATTCGATGCAGTCGTCAAGTATCTTATAAGACATTTTTTGTGCTTTCTTTGAGTAAGGCTGTCTCTTAAACGGAGACGACCTGCTTTACCTCGGGCACGGCTTCCTTGATGGCCCGCTCAACACCCATGACGAGCGTGATCTGAGCGCTCGGGCATCCTGCGCACGCGCCTTGAAGCTCGACACTTACTATGCCCTCTTCTTCGTTGATATCAACCAGGCCTACATCTCCACCGTCGGCCTGCAAGGCCGGTCTGATTCCTTCTAAAGCTTCCTGAACTCTACCCTTAAGATCATCTGACATTGGTACTACCTCCATAAAAGTATTGCGTCACCTCCCAGAAGTGGCAGGGCGCTGAATCGAAATATTATAAGAAGATTTTATAATATTGGCAAGCACTAATAAAAGACCCGCAGGGAAGTCTTTATTTTTTCTGTCGACCCTTCCTTTTTTGTCTTTCTTTTTCTATAATCTCTCTTGACTATCTTATTTAAACATAAAGTCCTGGCCGGAAAAATGATTTAGATCAACTCTTCGCTATTCTCTGCGCTTAAGGCGCGAACGGAAAACCGACTGGCACGGGCGCGAGGAAATGTAGCCTGCGCCACAAGCCATATTTGTCGCGCCGGATAAAAAGAGTCGTATAATCATGTAGTTATACGATTTTATTTTCCAGATTTTCCGTTTGCCAAAGATTAAATGTTTTTAACTTGACAATAATTGGCCTTTAATTATACTTTGTTATCCTATTGATAAGACGGGTGGATCAATATTTTGGCAACATCATGTTTTTAAAACTTGTGGAAAGGAGGATTTTGTTATGAAAAAACTCGTATGGGTAGCAGCAATAACCCTTGCTCTTGGTTTCTCTGCACCGGTTCTAGCGGCAGACGGCGGCGCGCTCTATAAGTCTAAGTGCTCTGCATGTCACGGCGCTACAGCTAAAGGCGGACCGATGGCTCCGGGACTTGTAGGAACTGACTTCATCGGCGGCGACGCTGGTGCAATCAAGGACACCATTATGAACGGTCGTGCAGGCGGCGCAAAGAAGTATCCTAAGTTTGCGCTTTCAATGCCGCCATTCAAGGTATCAGACGCTGAAGCTGACGCAATCGTCGCTTACTTAAAGGGTCTGTAATACTGCTTTAAATTTATAACAGGTTTACATCTAAAGGAGGCCCGGGCCGATTTATCGGTCCGGGCCTTTTTTCGTCTATCATGCCCTAGTGATTTCCTTTAAAACTTTATTGCCCCCAATGCTTGCAACTCATGCGCCTAACCAAGATATCAAGACCCTATAGTCCTGTTTTACCTATGAAAGACTGTATTGACAATAAGGGGCTAAAGGTATAGAATAATCTTTGGACAAACTCAATTTTCCGACTCAAAATATGAGTACCCATATAATAATAGAGATTCGGCTCTCGCCGGGTCATGGTAATCTTTTACCTGTTTGGAGGTTCTAAGTGGAAGTATATGTAGGTCTGGACGTCGGCTCCGTAAGCGCCAATACGGTTGTGCTCGACGCCGATAAAAATATTCTGGAAGATCATTACACTCGTACAACGGGCGACCCCTTCACCACGGCCCTTACGATACTCAGCGAGATCGTAGAACGCTATGGAGAAGGCAATATCAAGATAATCGCGGCAACCGGTAGCGCGGGCAAGGCCATTGCGCCGCTTGTCGGCGCGGTATTCTCAAACGAGGTTATAGCTCAGGCAAAGGCCATCGAAGAGTATTACCCGCAAGTGAGGACCGTTGTTGAGATGGGCGGGCAGGATGCAAAACTTCTCTTGATGGCTCGTGACGAGGGCGGCAAACCCCACATAGAAGACTTTGAGATGAACTCGGTCTGCGCCGCGGGCACCGGATCGTTCCTCGACCAGCAGGCGATCAGGATGGAGCTCACCATCGAAGAGTTCGGCGAGCTGGCCTTAAAGAGCGAGAGCCCGCCGCGTGTCGCCGGGCGTTGCAGTGTATTTGCAAAGAGCGATATGATCCACCTCCAACAGGTTGCTACACCGGACTACGACATCGTCGCCGGTCTCTGTTACGCCGTGGCCCGTAACTTTAAGGCCACTATCGGCAAGGGCAAAGAATTTATCACTCCCGTATCCTTCCAGGGCGGCGTGGCTTCGAACCCGGCTGTCAGGAAGGCCTTTAAGGATGTGCTCGAACTTGAAGATAAAGATTTTGTAATACCCGAAAGGTTCGCTTCGATGGGCGCGCTTGGCACATTGCTCTATGCAATGGAAAAGCAAAAGGGTGTCGGCGAGTTCAAGGGGGTAGGACCGCTTTCCGATTATCTAGGGTCGGGCAGAGAGAAGGGCACGACCCTTAAGAAGCTACAGAGACCGGAAGGACACCCTTCACAGCGTGAGAGCTCTACCGGTTACGTCTTCCCCGAGGGCGAGAAGGTAGACGCCTATCTCGGCCTTGATATCGGCTCCACATCTACCAACGTCATCCTTATCGATAAAGAAATGAAGCTCATAAGCAAGCGTTACCTGCGCACAGCCGGACGCCCGCTCGAAGCGGTCCGTAAGGGGCTGGCCGAGGTCGGCGACGAGTGCGGCGACAAGGTAAATATACTCGGCGTCGGATCGACCGGTTCGGGCCGTTACCTCATCGGCGACTTCGTTGGTGCCGATTCGGTAAGGAACGAGATAACGGCGCAGGCAACGGCAGCCGTCGTCATCGACCCTGAGGTAGATACCATATTCGAGATAGGCGGGCAGGATTCTAAATATATCTCTATCGACAAATCGGTCGTTGTAGACTTTGAGATGAATAAGGTATGCGCAGCCGGCACCGGATCTTTTATCGAAGAACAGTCCGAGAGACTTGATATAAATATCAAAAAAGAATTTAGCGATCTGGCTCTAAGCTGCGAGACCCCGGCCTCCATGGGAGAGCGTTGCACCGTCTTTATCGAGTCCGACATGGTACACCACCAGCAGCGCGGCGTGGATAAGGAAGGGCTTGTATCGGGGCTCTCATATTCTATCGTCTTAAACTACCTGAACCGCGTTGTCGGCGATAGAAAGATCGGTAATAAGATATTCTTCCAGGGCGGCACAGCCGCCAATCTTGGCATCGTCGGCGCCTTTGAAGAGGTTACGGGCAAGAAGATAATCGTGCCTGAAAACCACGACGTCACCGGAGCGATCGGTGTCGCCATCCTCGCCATGCAGGAGATGGAGCCCGGCGTGCCCAGTGTATTTAAGGGCTTTGATCTTTCCAAGAGGAAGTATAGCGTAGATACCTTCGAGTGCTCGGATTGCTCCAATATATGCGAGATCAGGAAGGTCGAGATGGAGGACGAGGACCCGCTCTACTACGGCGGCAGGTGCGAGAAGTACGACGTAAAGCTCGCCGAGGCCCGCGCCACCGACATCCCCGACCTCTACCGCGAGCGCGAAAAGCTGCTCTTTAGCTCTTACCGAGGTTCTCCGTCAAAGGACGCGGAACAGATAGGCGTGCCGAGGACACTCTTGAACTTTGAGATGTTCCCATTCTGGAAGGCCCTGCTTACGGAGCTTGACTACCGCGTGGTGCTCTCGCCGCCGACATCGAAGGCGATCATCAAGGAAGGCATGGAGCGAATCATAAGCGAGACCTGCTTTCCTGTAAAGGTCGCTCACGGCCATATACAGGAGCTTATCGCCAAGGGACTGAAGAAGATATTCCTTCCTTCTGTCATTAATATGAAACCGACAAAAGACGAGCATGTCCATACGGTTCTTTGCCCTTATGTGCAGAGCCTGCCTTATATGGCGGCGGCGGCCTTCGACTATAAGGAGCTCGGAGTTGAGATCGTTACGCCGATTATACACTTTAACGAACGCGAAAAGGCCAAAAAGAAGCAGTTCTACGAGCTTGGCAAGATGCTAGGTCGCTCCAAGGCCATGGTCGATAAGGCCGTTAAGGTCGCGTGGGAGGCACAGAACTCTTTCTATAAATCCTTGCAGGATATCGGCAAGGATGTGCTCGACAACCTTCCGTCGGACGACACTGCGCTCGTTATTATCGGGCGTTCATATAATACGGCCGACTCGGGCATCAACCTCGAACTACCGCTTAAGCTCAGGGACCTGAAGACACTCGCCATCCCTTACGATATGTTACCGCTCGACCCGCATGTGGACGACGAGATGGCAAGCCAGATGTACTGGAAGAGCGGCCAGAGGATTCTTGCCGCCGGGCGCATCGTGCGCGACGATCCGCGCCTTTACGGTATCTATATAACCAACTTCGGTTGCGGTCCCGACTCTTTCATTACCCATTTCTTCAGGGACGAGGCCGAGGGCAAACCATTCCTCCAGCTTGAGATAGACGAGCACTCTGCCGACGCCGGGGCGATTACGCGCTGCGAGGCATTCTTGGATAGTATTAGAAATATCCGCAACAAGGCGCATGTAAAGCCGACCGTTAAAGAGACTGTCACGCAACACGACATTTCTAGAAAACTATATATCCCCGACATGGCAGACGGCGCTCTCGCCATTGCCGCGGCATTTGTCGCCTGCGGAATGGACGCGGAGGTCATGCCTCATCCCGATGAAGAATCGCTTAAGCTTGGGCGTGCCTATACCTCGGGGCGCGAGTGTTATCCAAATCTCCTTACAACGGGCGATATGATAAAGAAGATCCGGACCCCCGGCTTCGACCCCAAGAGGAGCGCCTTCTTTATGCCTTCCGGCAAGGGGCCGTGCCGCTTCGGTCAGTATAATCGCTATCAGAAGATGATAATCGACGAGCTTGGTTATGAGGACGTACCCATATATGCCCCGGATCAGGACGAGGCCCTCTATAAAGATCTTAATCTCGCCGGTGGCGACTTTAAAAAGTTTGCCTGGTGGGGTATCGCCGCCGTCGATATACTGGAAAAAAGGCTGCGTGAAGTACGTCCCTATGAGATAAACGAGGGCGACAGCGAAAAGGTCTACTGGGACGGTGTCCATAGTGTTTGTGACGCGGTGCGCGAAAAACGTTTCCCGACCGCCGAGTTAAAACGCGCCAAGGACGCCTATAATCGCGTTCCGGTCGAGGGTGTGGGTACCCGCCCGCTCATCGGCATCGTAGGCGAGATATATGTAAGAAGTAACCGCTTCAGCAATGAAAATACCGTTAAACAGCTAGAGGCGCTCGGCGCAGAGACCCGTATGCCTCCCTTTGGCGAGTGGATTTATTATACCAACCATATCGGCAAGGCCCGCACATGGAAGCGCGGAAACTACCGCGACTATCTCGACAATGTCGTAACCGACTTCTTCCAGCACCGTTTTGATAACAAACTAGAAGCGGTCTTTGGCAGCGACATGCGCAGCGGCCACGAGCTTAATACCAAGGAGCTTATAGAGCTGGCTGCGCCCTACATAGACGACAGTTTCGAGGGCGAGGCGGTCCTTTCGATCGGAAAGGTCCTTGATTATATAAGCAACAAGGGCGTGCACGGCCTGGCGAACGCCATGCCCTTTACATGTATGCCCGGCACCATCGTAAACGCCGTCATGAAGCGCGTGCGCGAGGATAACGGCAATATACCCTACATCAACATGGTCTACGAGGGTCTTGAAGATACCAACTCAAAGACCCGCATGGAAGCCTTCGTCTACCAGGCCCGCGAACGCAAAGAGCGCGAGGACAAAGAGAAGCGGAAACTGGCGTAGATGGGGGTAAGATACTACAGTAATAAATAAGAGGAACGGGGTCCGGCTTTTCGGACCCCGTTTTTTTTGTGAGGTAAAAATAGAAACTCTATGGATTCAATACTAATTATAGTCTTTGTCGTACTTATCCTCGTGCTCGTTCTTCTCGTCTGGATTGGCGTGACGATGAGGAGGGGGACAAGCTCCGGCGGCACCGGCCCTCATGAAAATGACTCTGCCCTTCTGCTTCAACGCGAGAACGAGGCGCTTCGCACTGAGCTGCGCGAGTCGCTTAATGCGCAGACGACGCACATGAACGAGCAGATGAAGCTCTTGAGCGGGCAGGTCTCGGAGCAGCTTCGGGTCGTAACCGGCTCGGTCGAGGCGAGCACTAACCGTATGAATGAGAGTTTGAACGAGCGCATGGAATCGACCGCGCGTGTCGTAGGAGAGGTGAGGCAGGGGCTGGGGACGCTATCGGGCGCGGCCTCGCGTATAGACGAGGTGGGCAGGGATATCGCCTCCCTTCAGGATATATTTCGCGCGCCAAAGCTTCGCGGCGCGCTCGGCGAATATCTGCTCGGTGATCTTTTGGCGCAGATACTTCCGAAGAAGAATTTCAAACTTCAATATACATTTACCGGCGGCGCGCGAGTGGACGCGGCGGTCAGGTTATCGGGCGGTATCGTACCCATAGATTCCAAATTTCCAATGGAGAATTTTAGACGGATAATAGAGGCCGCTGAAACCTCCAATGGCGAGGCCGCCGCCCACCGCAAGCGTTTTATCTCCGACGTAAAGAAACATATCGACGCCATAGCGGCCTCATATATCCTGCCCGACGAAGGCACGCTCAACTTCGCGCTCATGTATATACCGGCTGAAAATGTCTATTACGAGGCGGTCATTAAGGACGAGGCCTCGGACGGTATCGCAGCCTACGCATTCGCCAAGCGCGTCGTGCCGGTCTCGCCAAATACATTTTACGCCTACCTCCAGACGATACTGATGGGACTAAAGGGCATGGAGGTGAGCCGAAGGGCCTCTGAGATTTTGGCGTCGATTGAGAGGTTATCGGGCGACTTTGAACAGATTAATGAGGAGTTCTCCATACTCGGCACCCATATGCAGAACGCGCGAGGCCGTTACGACTCAATGGAAGGCCGCCTGAGGCAGTTCACAGAACGGCTGACATCACTTGAGACAACGCGTGAGACGCCCGAAGATAGCGAGAATGAGAGCGAGAACGAAGAGGTCCCAAAAGATCCTGAAAAAACTTTATCTAAATAGCAAAAAAGGTATAATCTAGCCATGAGATACTTTATCGCTATATTCTTATCTGCCCTGCTTATCACGCCCACAGCCCACGCCGCCGAAGCCGATATGGTGCGTGTCGAGGGCGGTTGTTTCGAGATGGGAGACTCATTCGGAGGTGCTCAGCGCGACGAACTCCCTTTACACGAGGTTTGCGTCGAAGATTTCTTTATAGGCCGCTACGAGGTCACACAGCGCGAATGGAACGATATTATGGGCGCTCTTCCTTCATCTAATAAGGGCTGCTACGAATGTCCGGTCGAGACGATACCGCGCGACGGAGAGGGAAGCGTAACAGAGTTCCTAAAAAGGCTCAACAGGCGGACCGGTAAAAACTATCGCCTGCCAACCGAGGCCGAGTGGGAATATGCCGCGCGTTCGCGAGGAATGAATGAAAAGTGGCCCGGCACAAGCGACCCATTCAAACTCTCCGAATACGGTTGGTATAAGGCCAACTCCGAGGGCAAGAGCCATCCGGTAGGTAGAAAGAAACCTAACGGACTCGGTCTATACGATATGGGTGGAAATGTATGGGAATGGCTTTCCGACTACTACGAATTTAGATACTATGAGACAAGTCCGAAAGATAATCCCAAGGGCGTCTATATAGCGAAAAAAGTATCTCTCAGGGGCGGTTCATGGTATGACGAAGCCACCTCTTTGCGAAGCGCCAACCGCGGCGCCAACCCGTCACGAATCTGGTTCGCCCTGGCGGGCTTCAGATTGGCGCGGGACGGGGACTAAAAACCTTAAAAATTAAAGATCTTAAGACCGATATCAGCCGCCTATGGCGGCCCGGGCCTTTGCCAGGTAAGGGCTGTGCGGGTACTCTGTTGTGAGTGTCGCCAGTACCTCTCTTGCAAGGTCTTCTTCGCCGAGGTTGTCGTAGGTGAGCACTATGTAGTAGAGCGTTTTGTCTACTATCGATGCATCCGGGTAGCTTCTAATTACTTCTCCGAATCTTGCAAGCGCCCCTCTGTAGTTGCCCTCTTTGAAATAGTAGTTGCCGACGTAGAATTCTCTTCCCGCGAGACGTTCCTTGAGAAACCCTACGAACTCTCCGGTCTTGTCCGCATAGGGGCTATCCGGATATGTATCGGTAAGATCTTCAAAGGCGAAGAGCGCCTTTCTTGTGGATTTCTGATCGCGATCCACGGAGAGTACCTCTTTAAAGTTGCTCATGCCTTTTTGAAAGAGGGCGTAAGGCGCCTTGGGATGCGACGGGTGCATGGCTACAAAGCTTGCGTAGTATGAGGCGCTGTCGTCGAACATTTCTGTCCTGTAGAGGAGGTCTGCCAGCAGGAGTTGGGCCTCAAGCGTATATTTGCTGTAAGGGTGGTCCTCCATGATCTTTCTAAAGACCGCCTCGGCCTCTTCGTTGCGCGAGCCCTGGTAGAGGGCTATGCCGTCCTTTAAGAGCTGTTCGACATTCGTGCTCGACCCGAGTGTCTGTTGCTTGGCGGGGCATCCGGCCAGAACCGGTATAAGAAGTGCTATAAACAGTAACGCGCTAAGGCGGCGAATAAGACCTTTTTTCATTATTACCTCAAATATATTGAATTTTTGACGGGTGAGTTGATTATCGAAAAGTTTAGCATACGGGCCGCTTAATGTAAACCAATTATCCTTTAGCTCTCGTCTTGAAATAGTTTCTTTTTTTGTGCGGCGGTAAGCAGTCTCTCCGGGTCGAGCAGGTAGCTGGCGGAGTCGCCTGTTATCAGTATGTAAGAGACATATTTTTTGAGGGGAAGCCTAAGGTCGGAAGGCGCTTCTTTAAGGCGCTCTGCGCCGATCTCTTCGATATCCGATACCGCATCGGCCGGTATTGCGACTATGTGGCCTGAGATCGTGGTGAGCAAGGCCCTTGTCGGCCCACTGTCATTAGTATCATTAGGCCCCTTTTTTTTTCTTAATAGCCCTTTAAGATCGAGAATCGGGACCAGCATATCCCTGACCTTTATATAACCGGCCAGAGGTTTTGCAGGCGGGGTTAGAGGGCCGCCTATATCCGGGCATTTGACAATCTCGCGTACCAGGGCTCCGTCAAG